>NZ_JAVDDS010000099.1 GCF_030848475.1 Herbivorax alkaliphila | reverse complement strand
AAGATTGCAACTATACCACTAATGCTGACTACAATGCTTCGGTTAATATTAAGAATTCGGTAGGGCATACCGACTATGCTTGTGGAGAGTCTGCATTAAGTAGCTCTGTGAAGCAAGAATCATTCTTCCTTTAGGGAAAGGAGAATGTCAAAATCAAATATGTAATAAGCTTAGTAATTTAGGAGGAATAGCAACAAATGGATAAGTGCTTTGACATAGCAAAAATAAATGAGACAATTGTAGATATGATTGATTACCATATTCTAGTTTGTAATCTAGAAGGTCAAATTGTTTTCTCGAATAAGGTTATGCAGGCATATTTAGGGTACTCTGATTTAGAGCTAAAACAAAAGAGTTTTTTAAGTGTCATTGGTGATATTCAAATTAATAAGGCAAAATCCATTATTGCAAATGTATCTCAGAAGCCTTCTAAATGGGGAGAATTGATGTTTAATGGAAAGCATCATAAGTTTAAACTCCATGTTAAATTTTTTCAAAAAAGAAATCTTATATATATTTATGGCAACGAAAAATATGTAGAATATGAAAGAATTCGAAAAAATTGGATATTGAAATTGCAAATGCCATTAAGATTCACAAAAAATCTCTTCCAGATAGTCTTCCTAATACAGAGAGTATTTCTTTTTCTAATCTTTATATTCCAGCACAAAAATTAGGGGGAGACTTATTCGATGCATTTAAAGTAGACAATGGATTGCTAAATGACCATTTTGAGCAATATGTATGTTTTACAGCTGATGTTTCAGGGCATGGTTTGGATAGTGCTATGTTGGCTATTTTTATAAAAAATACTATAAGAAGTTTTTTTAGACTTAAGCACATATCAGGACAATTATTGTCTCCAAAAGAAATCATTGATTTTTTTGTTGAGCACTATATAAAGGAAGGGTATCCAGATGAATATTTAGTGTGCCTTTTTATTGTGGTTATAGATTTAAAGACAAATGAATTGACTTATTGTAACGCAGGTTTTCATATGTGTCCCATATTAGTTAGGGATAGAGAAAATATAATAGAGCTTAGCAATGCAGGTCTTCCAATTTCAACAGCAATAGATTTGGATATGTTAAAGTATGAGGATTATTCCTTGAAATTGTCACCAGAAATGACTTTGTTTATTATGTCTGATGGACTACCAGAGCAAAGATCTAATAATGAATTTTATGAAGATAGACTAAAAAATCTAATTACTGAAATTTATTATTTAAAACCTGTTCATATTATCCAGAAGATTCATGAAGATTTTATGGATTTTTTAGGATTTGAGAAAATTAGTGATGATATAACCTTAGTTGTAGTGAAACTACCAGAGAAAGTCAAATAGCAGTACAGATTTTAAATTTAAGAGTTAAGGGAGGGAGTTCGTAATGCAACAAATACTAGATGGGATTTTAGCAGCTATTGAAGACGAGATTAAAGCTCAAAAACATTATCAAATGCTGGCTGATAAGGTAGAGGATCCAAAAGTTAAGAAATTTTTTGAGCAATTGAAAATGGACGAAGAAAATCATGAGAAAACACTTCGCATTCGTTATGAAGCTTTTGCAAAAATGCTAAAGCGGGGGCAGGCTTGAATAATTTACTTATTATTTTTTAATAGTATTAATCTTTTTTTCTTTCTCTATTTGCTTTAAATATTATCAAAATAAGCATGAATGTTGAAATGACTAATATTAAAGTAATAGATAATTTTTTATTTGATTATGCTGTATTTAAAATTCTATTATTAATTGGTCAAATAATTTATCGGTTTAGAAAATGATATTTAATTAGAAAAGTGATTTAAAAAACTAATAATGTGTATACGCATCTCTTTATTCGTATTGATTGAAATATCAAAATATGATAAAATTAACCTCGATAAATTGCAATACCATATTTTTTAATGTTTAATATGTGGCTGAATAATTTTGAAGATTTCATTAGAATGGTTGATAATAATAAATGTGAAGGTATTTAGAACATTATCTTTGACACCAATTCTAACTAAGGGATATAATAATATTAACAAGTGGAATGTTTAAAAATATACCTTTTAAGATGTTGTGGTAATATATGTTTGAACAGAAATGGAGAGAATTATGTGGAAACATAAGAAGAAATTATCAATATTCTTTCTAGAATTTGTAATATATAGTTTTATTGGATGGTTATATGAAACTATTCTTACCTCTATAGCTTTAGGACGCTTTGTCAATAGAGGAGTTCTAAGTCTTCCGTTGTGTCCTATTTATGGTTTCTTTTGCCTTTTCCTTATTTTAATTTTTTCCAAAATTCCAAGTAAGGCCTTCACTGTTTTTATTATAAGCACAGTGGTTATAAGTATTTTGGAATATTTATCTTCGGTACTTATTGAAATAATATTTAATGAGCTATGGTGGGACTATTCTCATTGGACATATAATCTACATGGAAGAATATCTCTTTATACAAGTGTTGGATTTGGTCTAGCAAGTGTTTTACTCATTAAATTTATTCATCCAAAACTGTATTCTTTTTTTAATCAGAAAGTGAAAGAAAAAGCATTAGTTTTTACTGGAGTAATATTATGTGTTTCAATTTTAATTGATACATATTATACATTTTTAAAATAGAAGAATATCAGTCACTTCAATAATAAGTGGCACAGTTTTTAGATATATAGTTAATTAATTATTATAGTTATACAAAATATAACATTTATTAGATACAAGGAGAGTAATAGTATGAAATTAAAAAGAGGTCGGATTAGGAAAGAAATTTTATTAGTTATCGTAATGTTCTGTTTTTTACTGTCGGGTTGTGAAGAAGGAATTAGAGAATTTAGATTTGATGGATATAATTATTATCTTGAAGAACAAAGAGAAGATGGTAATATGATATTTAAAAATTTAAATGAAGACATTATTAGAATCAAAAAACATGAAGGAAGAAATAAATATGATATAATTATTAGCAATAAAAAATATATTGTATCTGGTAATGAAAACAGAGTAGATGTTCAATATCCAAACGGTGAAAAAGGTTTTTTTCAACAGTCAGGTTTAACGGGTCATGGAAGTGGTGGAGTTTCTGGACATCCTTTGCCTATGGAGTTTAGAGAAATTCTACAAGAACTTAACAAAAAAAACGAAGGCTTTAGTGTTGATGTAGCAAAAATATTTTTTGGCATAATATTGGTTATAGTTGGATTTTTTGGAATAGTTTTTCCTGAGGCGTTATGGTATTTGAAGTATGGATGGAAGGTTAAAAACGGGGAACCTAGTGATGCTGCAATTGTAATGAATCGTTTTGGAGGCATACTATGTTGTATTATTGGAGTTATAGTTTTTGTGTCAAGTTTTTTTTAGATACTTAGATAAGATTAACATATCACAAGTGCACTTTTTGATGTTAG
>NZ_JAVDDS010000098.1 GCF_030848475.1 Herbivorax alkaliphila | reverse complement strand
CTCGCTTTTTGATTTGTCATAGTAATTCAAAGTTATTTTGAGATAGTTAAAGTTTGTAGTTCTATTTTTTAAGCTAAATTTTTAAATGTTTCACAAAAAGAAGATCTGCTCTCAAGGTAAAAAATGTTTAAAATCGAATTTGTTCTTAGAAACAACTAGTCAAAGCTTGTATTTTGTATAATTTAAATAACTCGCTTATTTTTTAACACAACCTACACCACTCTCTGCAAAATCACTTTTCTACTGGCCATTGCCCCTCACAAACTCTCCCATTTACCTCAATGGCTTCCATTCAACCTCAACCCCATCAAGCAATTTCTCCACAAAGTCCATATTTACACCTCCTCTGTCTTAAACTCACTATATCCCTCATAGTAATAACTTACATCAATCCCTTTTATAAATAAAGAACGGTCATCAATTTCATTGGTAAGGGCTTGTTTAAGGAGATGTTTAATCTCAACATCCTTAACGACACTTCGTTGCATAGATGATAGATATTCCTCTTTGTCAACAAGATTCCAATCTACCACCTGTTTAATCTTTTTTTTGAGTAGAAGGTCAAGCCATATACGAGTAGTTCGTCCATTCCCCTCTCGAAAAGGGTGAGCAATGTTCATCTCAACATATTTTTCAATGATTTGCTCAAAGGTAGTTTGAGGCATTTTATCAATATGCTCCAATGAGGGCTCAAGATACATAAGAGGAGCAAAGCGAAAATCTCCTTTGGAAATATTGATAGTTCTAATCTTTCCTACAAAGTTATATATATCTTCAAATAGATATTTGTGAATGTAGGCAAGTCCCTCAAAAGTTCCTACTTTTACCTTGGTAATATCTCCAGAGTCAAAAAGCTGTTTGGCTTTTTGTTTGCTTATTTTCTCTTCTGCTTTTGAGAGTTCTATCTGATTGGTAATATTCAATTTATTATTTAAAATCATGATTCAATCACTACCACCTTTTTTATCAATTCTGCATTCATAATTATCAACCATGAATTTGTCAAAGTCACTTTCAAACAATCTGTCTTGGATAATTCTATACTTTTCAAACTCTGTTTCTGCATGAAGTTTTGCTTGTTCATGTGAAATTTTGCCTGCATCAGTTAAAATTTCATTGCCATTGAACTCTAAAAAACCATCCAATCTTTTTGCCCAGTCCTGCATCGACATTGGTATTTTTCTTTCTGTTTGAAGTTCTGCATAATCTAAATACAAAGACACAATTCTTTCTAAGTAATTCATTTCTTTTTCATTTAAATAATTTTTAGCAATGATAACATCTGCTTTTATTTTTTTGCCTTGTGGTGCAGATTCCCAATTTGTAAGTCCCATATTTTCTTTGCTTGAATCAGCTCTTTCGACAATCAGTTCAGCAGCTGTATGTCTATGCACGGCATAATGCATTTTATTTTGAACCATTTTAAAAAACTCTTTTGTTGTTTTAGAATCTTTGTCATAGTCAAAAGCTGTTGCATAAATATCAGTTACTTTTTGATAAAACTTTCGTTCTGATAATCGTATTATCTCTAATATGTTGTAACTGACGGTCAAAATAGTCATCAGTAAACATATGACCTTTTTTAAGTCGATCCACATCCATAGTCCAACCTTGAATTGTATAGTCTTTAACTATTTGCCCAGCCCATTTACGAAATTGAATTGCACGTTCATTGTTTACTTTAAAGCCTACGGAAATAATCATTTGCAAATTATAGTGATCTACATTGCGTGAAATCTGTCTTTCTCCTTCTCTTTGAACTATTAAGAAATTCTTAATAGTTGCTTTAGGTGTAAGCTCATTATCGTCATATATTTTTTTTATATGCTGATTTATTGCTGATACCGAAACATCATATATTGTCGCCATCATTTTTTGAGTAAGCCATATGTTTTCATCTTCATAACGCATTTCAACGCTTTCTTCACTTCCTCCTGTAGATGCAACGAAAGTTAAGTATTCGGCAGTAGATGATCGTATTATTGAAACTTCCTTTTTGTTTTTTCTCTTCATGCGTCCACCTCGATTTCTGCGATGATTTCATCAATTTGGGCACGAAGACTATCTATCTTTACTACAGTTGTTTTTATTTCTGCATTCAGCTCAGTTATATCAACTATTTCCCTTGTGTCTTTTGCTTCCACATAAGAACTTACTGAAAGGTTGTAATCATTTTCAACTATTTTCTCATAATCAACAGATTTTGCAACATGGTCAACATCTTCTTTGCTGTCAAATATTCTCATAATATCTTCAATATTTTTATCAGTAAGTATGTTATTATTAGTTTCTTTTTTATAAAAATCTACTCCACTTACATCAATAAATTGAGTTTTATTATCGCTTTTATGCTTAGAAAGAACCAATATATTAACAGCTATTGAAGTCCCGTAAAAAAGGTTAGGTGCTAATGAAATAACAGTTTCAACAAAGTTATTATCAATCAGATACTTTCTAATTTTTTGTTCTGCACCACCACGGTAAAAAATACCTGGGAAACAAACTATAGCAGCACGTCCTTTACTTGAAAGATAACTAAGGGCATGAAGTACAAAGGCAAAATCGGCTTTAGATTTAGGAGCTAATACTCCTGCTGGGGCAAATCTTTCATCATTAATAAGAGTTGGATCATCACTTCCAATCCATTTTACTGAATAAGGTGGATTTGATACAATTGCATCATCTTTAATCTCTTTAGTTATAATATCATCAGGAAGTTCTGCATAATTAATACTTTCGTCACCACCTTCAATATAACTAGAAAAGTTCTCACTAATAAAACGATAAAAAAGAGTTCCTAAAACATATTGTTTAAAATCCCATCCATCTACTGAGCCTCGGACATCATTGGCTATTTTCCATATTTGGGATTGTAATTTAGCTCGTTGTGCTGCACTTGACATTTGTATACCTCCAATTATTATAATGAGCACTCTCGGAAACTCTAAAAGTCCAAGTTTGCTCTATTTTTTTGTTCTACTTTTCTTTTTTTCCAAGAATTTTTATTAATATGCTTGATATGAACATTACATATTGCTTGTGCTTCAAGTAATTGCAAAGTCATCTTATCTAAGGTATCCTCAATTACCATTTTATATCTTTGTGATTAATTATGCAACCTTTTTAGTATCTAACTCCGTCCCCCACTAGGAGTCATGGACAAAATTAATAACCCCAATCCAACCTATTATTACTAATTGATTATAATTGTTTAAATGATAAAAGTAAAAATTTAAAGTTCTAGAATCAGGATAAAAGAATATATCAATAATTTTTAGTTCACAAGCTTCAAATTGTTCGCTCTCGTTCCATGTAGGGCTAAAATCCTTTGGCATCTCATCACATGGCATAAAAAGAGTAATTATGCTAAACATCGTACTTTTTACAATATTGATAAGTGGAATGAAGGGTGTCTAGACTGGCTTGAAAGACGTGGGAATGGTG
>NZ_JAVDDS010000097.1 GCF_030848475.1 Herbivorax alkaliphila | reverse complement strand
GGAACGAAAATAATAAAATTTAGCGTAATAAAAAAAACACCCGTGCATTCTAAAGAAGAGAAGGGAGAATGCCGTGGGATTTAGGGGAGTAACTTTTTAAAAATTACTATAGTCACTATATAATAAAAATTTATAAAAAGAAACCTAATTTCAGTATTTCTTAAAATTCGACAAAACATTTTCATAAAAGCAACAGATAAAAGGCAAACCACAGGGACTGTCCCCTTGGTTGCTGTTGGTGATTTGTTGTCAAGTTTCTGTTCGTAGGCTCAAGAATTTTGCTACACCACTTTATACCATTACTGATACTAACTTGTGGTTCGCTACACTTGGCGGTAAATACCCGTGGCTAGACTTTCACTAGCTAGATTAGTAGCCATGTCTGACACAATAATCTGCATCAACAGTTGGCCTGGTAGTAAATCCACTAATTGAATACAGCAAGAAACCACCTTTTAGAACAAGATTATTTTTATAGCTAGACCTAGAAAGCCTTCTGATGAATTCTTCTTGGAAAAATAGGTTTATTAGCTGTTGTAGTTGGGTGCCTTGCTGCCTTGCTTTATTTTTTAATTTTGCTAATACTGATGCTGCAATATCACCCATTATAACCACACTCCTATATATGTTTGTGTCTTATTCTTTATATTAAGTACTTCTGCGTACTCAAATAGCTTTCTAACATTTTTTTTGGAATCTTTTACATAACGCTTAATTGCGTTATTAAAGACTTCTTTCTCCAGCTTTTTCTCATAGCGAAGGACATCGCATATAGTACGATCTCTATCATATATTCTTACTTTTACACTCTCTATTTGTATTTTATCTACACCAATTTCAAGAAATTTAGGTTCAATATAAAAAGGTTCTATTACAGGATAATCAATATTATATTTGCTAGATTTACTATATCTATCAACTGCAATCTGCCATGCTACTGGTATTCTATCCGTATAACTGTAGTACATGAGTGCACTTTCAAGAAAAATAACTGCATCAGGAAACAGTCTGGAGATAATAACTTCTTCACGTGATATAGCTTCAGCTAATTCATAAAACCCCTTCTTTATTCTAACAATAAAATCGTCATCAACCAATTTCTTGATTTGCCTACTAGAAAGACCTAAATCATTAAGTTCAGATGTACTAAGCACACCACTATTTTTAATAAATTCATTCTTTACTTTATCAAAAATTATCATTTTTTGCACCTCACGGACTGCTTTTGTTTTTGAGTGCAGTCTTTTAAGTGCATTTTACCATGTTATCACTTATTGTGCAATGATTTTAATTGGTTTTCAAATTTTTATAAGGATTCTTCTCACCATCTTTAATTAAAAATACCTCTTCATCCGTTCCTATCTGCCCTATATACCTTTTTACAATAACATCCACAAAGCGTTCTTCAAGCTCTGCTGCAAAACATATCCTATCCGTCTGTTCACAGGCTATTAAAGTGCTCCGGAACCTCCAAATGGCTCATAAAAGAAACCACAGGGACTGTCCCCCTGGTTGCTGCGTGAAAATCAGTCATAATTATGCTATAATTAAGACACGATATAAACATGTGGAAGGAGTGGTAATTATGCCTGATATTAGACCCATTAAAGATTTAAGAAACACAACTGAGATTTCAAAACTATGTCATGAGAATAAAGAGCCAATTTTCATTACGAAAAATGGCTATGGTGATATGGTTGTTATGAGCATGGAAACCTATGAGAAGAAACTGGCTAAAGCAGAACTGTATGAGAAGTTAGCAAAAGCAGAAGAGCAGCTAGAAAATGGAGAGCCCCTTGAAGATGCAGTAGATGTCTTTAAAAGATTAAAGGATAAGTATGGAAAGTAGCAATTATCAGATTAAATTCACACCTATTGCTAGTTGAAAATGTCAAGATAAAAGTGCACATTTTTTATAAGATAAAAGTGCACAATTATTATATTAGCTTTTTCCAGTTGAATCAGATGTCTCTGAGATATAAATTTTATCTTTAATTCTGCAAGATGTTCCCTTGATTTTTATAATATGCTAATTATTGTTTATGCTTTTTACCCTTGCACTCCTTGGTTTGTCCCCCTAGTTTTGTCACTGCACGGCATATTCCACACTTTTCTCGTATAAAAATTCCGGGTCAATGTCCGCTTGATTGCACCATTCTATACTATCAAAAGATACTTTAACGGATCTAAATTTACTTTCATCTTTAAGCTCTTTATAAATGCCCTTATCCAAATAAGGCTTCATGTCAAATAGCCTTTTTTCACCATTCTCAAAGGTCAACAGTAATTGATACTCACTTAATGGTTTAACATCTGTAACAGCTAAATAAATACTTCCACCTCCTATTTTAATGGATCAATCTTATAAGGAAGTTCACTATTCATTGCTATTTCCCAGTTCGCCTTTAGTTCTTCTTGTCGAAGTTCCGCCCATGCTAAAACTAATTTAAGCTGCTTTTTGGGCAAGTAACCTTCCTTTAACTCACAAGTCTTATATCAATGACCGCTTTATACTCTCCGTAATAAGTATGAAAGTGTGGAGGATTATAATCTTTAGGAGTACAAAACATCCTTATTATTATACCGTAAAACATACTTGAGGTTCAAATCGCCCTTATCACACCGAAACTAACACCTGTCAGCCGCTCAATTTGCCTAAAAGACAAACCTTTCTCCTTGCACGCTTTAATAACTTCATTACGTTTACCCTTGTCAAACCCTTGAATTTCTGTAGGGCTCTGTGCATCGGAAATGCTCCTGATAAAATCACTAGCTTCGGCGTCATTTAGCCTAACATCCTGATCATAGTCCAAGCACCGTTCCTGATTCTCCATCAGGTTGAATTCCTTGAACAGCTTTATTGCTTTGCCTCGATTGGCTTAAAACATATTGAGTGCAAAATCCGTATCACATATTCCTGTCTCCCCAATATATTCCCCATAGCTACCCCACCTGTAATCAGTTATATTTTTTACAATTCCTGCCTTTAATGGGTTTTGGTGCATGTAATGAATCACCGTTAAAAAATACCTATCCTTTTCTACTACTTCACTTTTATAGCGATCTTGGAATAAATGACCCCGGCGACCATACTTCCAATTGTACCAGTACACGTAGCTGGCTCCAATCCGTCTAAAAGCAATGCTCATTTCCTCTGTTTCTTCCTTTACCAATAAGTGAATATGGTTGCTCATCAAGCAATATGCGTATATTGTGTAACCACTCTCATCTTGATACTTTTTTAATGTATCTAAGTATTTTTGATAATCCTCATCATCTTCAAAAATGATTTGGTGGTTAATACCCCTTAACATCACATGATAAATCCCAGTACTGCTCTTCTTTCTCGCTGCTCTCGGCATTTTCTCACCCCTGATATAAATTCTACAACAAAATAACAAGAAAGGCATCACAAAAGAACCGCCTCCTTGTATTTGTATTTTTCCATGTCTGGCACACAAAGGCAAACAAAGGTAACAACCCCCAGGGATTTAGAGTTGTACCTTTATCCGCTGGGGGTTGTTTTGTGGTTAGGTTAAGCTAGTGTTGGTAATGTCTGGAGTTATTCAATGTCAGTCATATTCCAGTGAGTGTATGAACCATTACCATTGACTTCACTTGCATCTACTGTTGCTTCTTCAAATTCATCATCGCCATCTTGTGGTAATTCTATATCTTCTTCATCAATGTGAACTAAGTTATACCAGTAAACTCCGCCTTCACCGTCTCCAACTGAGTAGTAAATTTCGTTGTCTCCGTTAGGTCTATATACTGTCCCTGCTGCTGTTAGATAGTTGTTTAGCGTGTAGCTGCCTTCATCATCGTCAAGGTTAAATGCATATTGTCCGACAATCAGGACATTTGGTATTGTAATATCTTCTACATTACCTGTTAATCCTATTTCTGTCATTGTTACTGTCTCACTTACACCGCTGCCATCTACTTCTACACTACCTGTTTCTTCTACATATCCATCTGCTGTTACTTGATAAGCATAGGTACCATCTTCTAAGTCAATGGTCGTTTCACCTTCAGCATCGGTTGTTAATGTTTGACCATCAATGCTGATTTCTGCTCCTTCGATAGCGTCAGTTCCAGTATCTTCTACGGTAAAGGTTACGGTGTAGGTTGGTGCTACAT
>NZ_JAVDDS010000096.1 GCF_030848475.1 Herbivorax alkaliphila | reverse complement strand
TGTTTTTTTAATTGGCAAAAAGTTTTCTTCGTCATCATCATCAATTATTATCCTTCTAAATGTAGCTTCTGATGGAGATAGACGCAAACGAGCTTTTGGTAATATCGGCAAAAAAAACTTTTTTAATTTTCTTAAGTCATTATCAGACACATTGTTTATATTTTCTGTCAATTGTAAAAATGCTCCTCCATCACTAAGGTTTTTTACTAAATACACTGGAGCATTTTTTTCAACGAATTGTATTCCTCCAAGCAATTCAACATGTGTAGCACTTAAGAAGTTTCCCCAGAAGTATCCTCTGAAATATCTATTAAATTGTTTTGAAGCAAATAAATAATTTAATGCAATATATCTTTCATGAGCACTAAATGCTTCATATACAGGCATACTATCAACCGTAATAAATCCCCCAGAACTTTTAATTCTATTATTCAAATATGTAATTATGTTTATAAAAGCATTTTTTACATATTCCGGTATGTATCCATCATAAAGAAATGTAGTTACTGAAAACTCTATCAATGATGCTTGATTTAGCTTTTGAGGTTCCGTAATAAAATTAAGAACTATAAATTCAGGAGACATTTGACCAAGTTCAGAGTCTGGATTATTTCCAATTGCCTCATTAATAGCTTCGTCTATATGTATCATGTGAATTTTGTCAACCCCGTTATTTAATAGCAGTAGCTTTGTGCCTGCCCAATCTGAGCTATCGAATTTATACTCTTTGTGTTGCATACCTTTGCCCTTACAATTATATATTAATTTTTTATTTAAAGGTTTTGCTATTTTATCGGCAAATTCTTCTATCACATCAATTATAACTTGCCCTTTTCCAGCAAAAGAGTCATATGTGGATATGGACCCATATATACTAATTCTACTTAAATTTATCTTTTTCATTAAATACACCTCATTATTTTACATTTTATAACTTTATACTTTTTAGTGTAATTAAGCTTTCTAAAAAAATTCAACTCAAAAAATGTGACTGTTATTATGTTTCCCTTATTATGCCTTTTTCACTAACCTTGATTATAATAATCATACTGTTCACGAAAATAGTGTTCTGTGCTAGGTGGTAAAATAATAAATATACGCGAATAAGCTGCATTACCAACTTTATTGCCATAGCAGATAAGTGCATTACCAGCTTTTTTTAACCCAGCTACTGCTGTTGTAAACATTCCCGCTTTAGCTCTAGCTTCTACTACATCACTTGTAGTAACTACCCTACCATTTTGTGTGTTATTTGTATATGGAGATGGTTCTTCTGGTATTATTGTAGCAGGCTTATTTGGTACATGGACTATTTTTGATTAAGTTAATATTGTATTAAAAGCATAAAATTGTATACAACACTTACTTCATTTGTTAAATATTAGTGCGTATTTTAGCCGGATTGAATTTTTGAAACTTACAAGCTTTTATTTTCCCCTTTCATTTTAAACCACTTTTTCAGGACACACTTGCAACTTACAACAAGATTATAAACCGACAATTGAGCGAGTTTCATAGTAATACCAATTGTACTTTATTTTTTCAACTTTAGGTAAATTCACAGGGTGACTATCTTCTTTTAAATACATTATTCCTTGTTCAAAACCTTTATTTTGAAAGTCCTTTATAAATGCTATATTAGTTTCTCGTTCAGAAATTTTTTCAAACCTAAGGTCTTCAATAATAAATATTAAGTTTTTGATTATATTATCATCCATTATTTTAACTTCCTTTGCATTATTCTCAAATAATAAATCTCCTGTTTTTAAGTTTTTATAAGAATAGAAGTATGCTTCTCCTGTTCCTGATAATATAAATTTTTGTACCGAATCAAACTTCTCAAAATTTTCTTCAAATAAATCAATAATATTTTTTTTGTCATAGGAGATTCTTTTTTTTGATCATTATCTAATATTAATACAAATGCCAAAAATGTAGTTATAATAATTATAACAGTTCCTATTATGGTGTATTTGTTAAGCAAACTCAAATACCATACCCCCTTTTTGTTAAGGTAAAATCCTTATTTCTCTAGAAGCAGGTAAGCGTCAAATAGCTTACTTATATTTTAGCCAGATTGAATTATTGCAACTTACAATTCTATTTTATATTTTTTTATGAAAAAATATTTTAATAAATTATGTGTACCAGTTGAAAATAAGAAAGCTAAAAATATAAAGATAATAGCAATTACTACTACAGCCGTATCTTGTGTTAAATCAGTAAATAGTATTCTTCCAACTACTAAACCAAATAATCCTGCTCCAAATATAATACTTAAATGGTTTTTCGACTTTTTACGAACATTAAAGTAACCATTTTTAATCAATCTTAAAGTATTTAATGTGTTTGTAATATTTAACAGTACATAGATAATCATTATTATCAATATATGACTTAATAATATTTCTGTTTCTATAGTAACTATTTTATATGTTGCAATTAAAAGTGATATAGAAATAAAAATACTACTGACTCCTAAAAATAAAATAAATTGATTTTTTTGTTCAGTATTAATTAACAAATATATCGCCCATAATACTATTATAGTAAGTAAAGGTAAAATTATATTTTTAGTAATGCTTGCATAAGCACCAAAAATCCCAGTGGGAATGCAAATAATTAGGATTAGCCATATAAAACTTAATAGTCCTTTTTTCTTAGGAATGTTTGAATCAAATTTAACATAACTTTTTATATTTTCTTCAAAATTCATTAGTTATTTTCCTTTCATTACTTTTAAATTTTGTTAAGCAATTATGAAGAAAATTTAAAATTGCTTAACAAAGCAAACTACTTTATTCTATCGTATAACTCATCTTTTGTCCTATTTTTTATTGACTTTCCGCCGGGCTCCAATACTTCAGTTCCAACTACATATACTATACCAGCAGCAGCACCACCAATAACTGTGCCTATAACAGGAACTCCAAATGTACCCAATAAAGCTCCTGTACCTATTGAAGTTAGCAATCCTCCTGCACCATATCCAACGTCAACAGCGGCATCTGAAACTATTCTTTTAGTTGGTGCACCTTCTTGAATATTTTCGTAAACACCAAATCCTGCATCTACACCAACCGAAACCCATCCTGCATATCTTGCTACCCTTGAGACTTTAGTAAATTTAGAAACTGCTGTTTTAGATTCTAAACTTACATATCTGTTCCATGTACCTTTTCCAATATTATTAGGTTTTACTGTACTTTCAATAGCTCGTGGAATGTAGATTCTTCCAGTATCAGCACCAATTTGAATTAATCCTGAATTAATACTCATTATGCTTCCAGGCTGACTAAAAGCATCAGGATTAAATTGTATGTTGGATTGCATTAAATTTGTATCACTGGTATAATATTGAAAATCATCAACTATAATATTATAATTTACTGTTGTAAAATAATTTACTGGAATTATTTTATTAACATCTTCATGTATTTCAAGCAATCCATCTTCTATTACTTCAAGTGTATTTCTAATATCACCTAAGTTTTCTTCTATACGATTATATCTTGATTCTAAATTATATAATTCTTCTGCTGTTTGATTATATTCTGATATTAAATCATCTACTTCTTCACTAATTTTATCTAGTTTATCTTCAAGTGTAAGAGGACTGTTTTTCCAATTCAAGTACCTAGAAAGTTCCTCAGCAGTATAATACTCATTTGTTAAAGGATAACGAACTCTTGGTGTATAACTACTATATACTGGTGAATGCTCTGTTGGGTCATAGTAAGTTATAGGATTATTGGCAGTATACGCATATAAATTCAAACTTAGCGGATCATTTGGGTCACCTCTATATGTGTCTTCCTGTAAAAACCTTGCTATTGCTGGGTCATACATTCTAGCATTAAGGTAATACAGCTCTGTTTCCTTGTCATACTGATAACCAGCGTACATAATACTATTATTTATTGGTGTTGATGTAGTACTTCCACTTGCAGTAAAGTATTGTTCATCCATTATATTACCAAATGCATCATAGTAATATGTAGCTCTTACTACTCCATTTTGATCCAATAAAGCAGTTACATCTGCATGACCATTATACATGTAATAGAGGTTTAATCCGTCTGCCTGTCTCATTAGCAGGTTAGTACCATAAACATTTCTACCTGTCTGCTGACCTGCTCCATTAACCTCAAGA
>NZ_JAVDDS010000095.1 GCF_030848475.1 Herbivorax alkaliphila | reverse complement strand
TACTAACAATATGAAATGGGGTTTTTATATTAAAGAGTTGCAGTAAGAAATCCATTAAAACAAGGATTGAAACATATCTGTTGTCAAGGATTATTTTATATTTTAATTTTGTTGCAGTAAGAAATCCATTAAAACAAGGATTGAAACAAGGAGCTTTGAATATTATATGGACTGTCGTTAAGATGGTTGCAGTAAGAAATCCATTAAAACAAGGATTGAAACCTTTTTCTCTTGCGTTTATAATTCTTGAAATACCTTGTATATTGTTGCAGTAAGAAATCCATTAAAACAAGGATTGAAACCATTTAGTAGAGGATGTTATAAAGAATTTATTTAAGGGTTGCAGTAAGAAATCCATTAAAACAAGGATTGAAACATGGCAAAAATCTAAGAGTTAGATACAATAACGAACCGACAGAGTTGCAGTAAGAAATCCATTAAAACAAGGATTGAAACTTAAATATATTCTTTTGGGTTTATATCCCCTCTTCCCAGTTGCAGTAAGAAATCCATTAAAACAAGGATTGAAACTATATTGGTCTATCCCAGCTGTCTTTGCTTATAAATGTTGCAGTAAGAAATCCATTAAAACAAGGATTGAAACAAATAGAGCGTTCAACAGTGCATAAAGGAAGAGTCTGTTGCAGTAAGAAATCCATTAAAACAAGGATTGAAACCTCATTATGGTGGAGGAAAGTCTGACTATGAGGTTTATACAGGTTGCAGTAAGAAATCCATTAAAACAAGGATTGAAACAAAAGTCAATAACCTCAACTATTACAGTGGGCACACGAATGAGTTGCAGTAAGAAATCCATTAAAACAAGGATTGAAACGAGACAACGCCTTTTATCGTCCTCCTATTATTCAGTTGCAGTAAGAAATCCATTAAAACAAGGATTGAAACACTATCTTACACTTATAATTATACTATATTATAATAGTTGCAGTAAGAAATCCATTAAAACAAGGATTGAAACATGATGATGCTTTAATAGATTTATCTAGTTCTAGTGAACTGGATGTTGCAGTAAGAAATCCATTAAAACAAGGATTGAAACAAATAGCTGACGATGAAGCAAACGATGAAACTGATATAGTTGCAGTAAGAAATCCATTAAAACAAGGATTGAAACTTTTCAATCTGCAGTTTAATTTGTTGTTGTTTTTGGTTGCAGTAAGAAATCCATTAAAACAAGGATTGAAACTCATGCCCTCCATAGCATTACCTATAGCTTCTAGTGGAGAAAAAAGTTGCAGTAAGAAATCCATTAAAACAAGGATTGAAACTTCTACGGTATGTATTAGGTTCTTATAATCGGCTTCTCGTTGCAGTAAGAAATCCATTAAAACAAGGATTGAAACACACCCTACCCGTTGGGTTACCCGATATTATACCAGGTTGCAGTAAGAAATCCATTAAAACAAGGATTGAAACTCCTTTTTAACTTCCTGCTTTTTTCCTGTAATACTAATACTGTTGCAGTAAGAAATCCATTAAAACAAGGATTGAAACTGTAAGGCTTCCACGGTTACAAGTGAATAGGGTGTTGCAGTAGTTGCAGTAAGAAATCCATTAAAACAAGGATTGAAACCGAGAAGGATTAGACAATTAAGAGAAGAAGCTCAAAGTTGCAGTAAGAAATCCATTAAAACAAGGATTGAAACCGAGAAGGATTAGACAATTAAGAGAAGAAGCTCAAAGTTGCAGTAAGAAATCCATTAAAACAAGGATTGAAACATCAACTCTATTTGCTTTTTTATATCGTTAATCTTCTTTGTTGCAGTAAGAAATCCATTAAAACAAGGATTGAAACAAAAACTTCTTTTCTATCTCTTCTTTTCAACTCAGGTTGCAGTAAGAAATCCATTAAAACAAGGATTGAAACACAATCATAAGTGTCGTATTTAGCTGTAAAATAGTTGCAGTAAGAAATCCATTAAAACAAGGATTGAAACATAATTAAAATATGCTTCAAAGTATTAGCATTACTGGGTTGCAGTAAGAAATCCATTAAAACAAGGATTGAAACAGTATTTTTTCCTTGAATTCAGTCACAAATTTTTCGTTGCAGTAAGAAATCCATTAAAACAAGGATTGAAACAAAAATTTTGTTAAGTTAGGTCAAATATCTGTTTTTGGTTGCAGTAAGAAATCCATTAAAACAAGGATTGAAACTAAATTATAAACTTTCAGATCAGCTTATAGTAATTGTGTTGCAGTAAGAAATCCATTAAAACAAGGATTGAAACTATTTTGCGTAAATTGTTCCATCTTTTTTATAAAGAGTTGCAGTAAGAAATCCATTAAAACAAGGATTGAAACGTTGAATGGCTGGAATAGTATGAGCCATGCTGACAAAGTTGCAGTAAGAAATCCATTAAAACAAGGATTGAAACTATTTTATGAAAAGAGGGAGAATAAAGGAAAACTAAAAAAGATATAGGAGGAGAATAAAAATGGACAGAAAATTTATGGGAATTAAAAGATTGGTAATTCCAGCCCTTACTGGAATTATAATATTATCTCAGATAGTAACGTTAAAAGCTACAACGGAAGATGTAGCGGCTTTTATACAAGATGTAGGGGAGATAAAAGTTGAGGTATATGATGTAGAGGAAATTGACGAGACTAATAAAAGAGCTGCTGAAGAAAGAGAAGAGGTAAGGTTAGATGAAGAAGAGGATGTAGTTAATATATACAGAGATAATATTAAGGGTCAAGTAGAGACACAAAATATAAGTTTCGATGATGTTAAAGATGGTGATTGGTTCTATAATGATGTATTAGAGGCTAGAGCTAAAGGATTAGTAGTGGGTGTTAGTGATAGTAAATACTCGCCAAATACTCAAATCACTTATGCAGAATACCTAACTATAATAAGTAGACTAATTGATGCTGAAGTAGAATTTAGGGAAGGTTCTGGGGAGTGGTATGAAAAATTTATTGATTCGTGTAGGGAAAAAGGAGTATTAAAAGATAATGAGGTAATAGATCCAAATAAACCAATTACACGTGAGAAAATGATTGAATATACATGTAAAGCGTTAGATATAGAGCCTTATGATAGTATGGAAGTTATATTTAAAGATGTAGATAACAAGGATGCTAGTTATATAAACGCAGCATTTGATAATTACTTAACAGAAGGTTCTGGCTGGGCAGAAGATGGATTAAGAATATTTGGGTTTGGAGAAACAGCTACAAGAGCACAGTTGGCTACTATGGCTTTAAGATTAAAAAACTATATAAAAGACCCAGGATGGTTTATGAGGGTTAAAGCACATGAAAGACAAGAAGCAGAGAAATTATATGAGATAAACAAACCAGTGCATGTTAACGGTTATGTAGTACCTGGGTATTTATACGCTAGGTATGTAAGTAAAAGTGGGTTAGAATTGGAAAGTATAGATATGGATTTAAATGCTCCTGTAGTTGGAAAAAGTGAGAATGTAAAGATGATTGAGGATATGTTAAGCAGTAAGTTTAGTGAGGAAAGTGTAAGTCAAATGATGGGTGCAATATCTAAAAAGAATGATAACTCAGCGGATTTTCAAGAGGTTCTACATTTAGAGGGGTATAGAGTAGTAATAGATGCATTTGCAGGTGACAATTGTATAACTGTAACTGTAATTATGAATTGAATGAGTTAGTGGGTATTGCCCACTAACTTTAAATTATTAAAGGAGGGATAGTTGAGATGAGAAATAAGATCGTAAGTTTAATAATAACTTTGGTATTAGTCATAAGTACAGTATTAGTATTGAATATTAACGAAGCACAAGCTAATACGGAAGCAAGTAAATTAATAAGAGAAGCTAATAATCAATTAAGAGAGTTATATGGATTGACAGAGGAAGATTATAAGTTTGAGACTACTAACAGTGATGGAAGAGCAATAAACGTAAAAACATTATATGGTGAGTGGTTAGAAGAGAATAGGGACAATGATGAAATATATGGCAGTATAATATCTTATGGAGAACCACATGGAGATAGAGGTAATAATAAAAGAGGGGTTATGCAACGTAGATATATAGGATATACTATGGATAACAATAACTTTACAGTTGCAGTAAGAAATCCATTAAAACAAGGGTTGAAACCCATCTTCTGTTATATCCCTTAAAGCTATAAAATCCATTACAGTAAAACATCCACTAAACAAGGCTTGCAACACTGTTAGTTTT
>NZ_JAVDDS010000094.1 GCF_030848475.1 Herbivorax alkaliphila | reverse complement strand
ATTAATTGCTCATGTGGATTCAGAGGGAAACAAAATAGAGTACTCTAGGGATATTGACTCAAAACAGGAGATAGTAAAAGACAGGCTTGGAAACATTATTGTTCATGAGTATGATAATAATGGAAATATTACAAGTACTATTGATTCATTGAGCAATAAAAAAACCTACACCTATGATGAAAGAGGAAATAAAACTTCCCAAACAGATGCAAATGGAAATACAACACAATATGAGTATGATGCAAATAACAACCTTATAAAGATAATTGATCCAATGGGATACACCACTTTGTATACATATAATAGCTTAAAGCAGGAACTTACTAAAAAAGATCCTATGGGTAACATTACAACAAGAGAATATGATTCGAAGGGTAATTTAATTAGTATAAAATATCCTGATAATAAGGAAGAAAAGTACACTTATGATGCAAAAGGAAACATAACAAGTAAAAGTGATAAGCTTGGAAACGTAACTTTATATACTTATGATGAATTTGGTAATGAAACATCTGTAACTGATCCAATGGGCAATGTTATAACCTATACTTATGATGATAATGGCAATAAGCTTACTATGACAGAAAAATACTCATATAAAGAAGAAACAAGGACAGCTGTTACAAGGTACAAATATGATGGAATGAACAGGTTAATTGAGGAAATTGATCCGTATGGGTATTCTATAAAAATAGAGTACAACTCAATTGGAAAACCATCAGCCCAAATAGATAAGAGGGGAAATCGTACCCAATACCAATATGACATATGGGGTAATGTTGTGAAAATAATTTATTCTGACAATACCAGTGAAACCTTTAGTTATGATGCTGAAGGAAACAGAATATCTAGTACTGACAGAACAAATAAAACCACAAAGTACAGCTATGATAAGTTAGGAAGAGTAACAAGGATAACATATCCTGATGGAAGTTTTACCTCAGATAAATATGATTCTTGGGGCAATCTTATAATGCAAAGTGATGAAATGGGTAATGAAACTACATACCAATATAACGCTGCGGGGTATAATACTTTAGTGACAGATGTATATGGTAACAAAACTGCTTTTGAATATGACGGTAATGGAAACCCTGTGAAAATGGTAGACGCCAATGGCAATGTTATAAAACATGAGTACGATGTTAATGGTAATAAGATTAAAACTATATTTAGTGATAATACTTTTATTAGTGCAAAATACGATCCATTAGGTCGTAAAATCAGTGAAACAGATCAAGGTGGTAAAACTAAGGAATATTCCTATGATGCAAAAGGAAATTTAATTAAGGTTATTGATTCATTAAAAAACGAGACAGAGTACTCCTATGATGGTGCAGGAAATCTGATTTCAATAAAAGACGCAAATGGTAATATGACAAAAATGGAGTATGATTTATTAAACAGAATGGTTAAAAGAATTCTTCCTTTAGGAATGGAAGAGATTTATAAGTATGATGAGTCAGGTAATATGATATTACATAAGGATTTTAATGGAAATACTACATCCTATGAATATGACAGCAATGGAAATCTTATTAAAAAGACATATGGTGATAATACTTTTGAGACATATACTTATTATGCCAATGGACTAAAAGAATCTGCTTCTTCAAAGGAAGGTAAATTAACTTTTATATACGATGAGAGAAACAGGATAGTGAGTCAGAAGGATGTAAATGGTGCCGAAATAAAGTACAATTATGACAAGTGCGGTAATATTGTTAAAGTTACTACAGATTTAGGTGCAGTGTCATATGGATATGACAAACTGAACAGGTTGATTTCAGTGACAGATTATAATGGATTGAAAACTACATATGGTTATGATTTTGTTGGAAACAGAAGCAGCATGTTATATCCAAATGGAACAAAGACTGAATACACTTATGACAAACTAAATCGTCTTGTAAGTCTTAAGAATATAGATAGTAAGGGTGATATAATAAGTTCCTATGATTATGTATTGGAGGCTGCAGGAAATCGTACAAAAATCACAGACAACACTGGAAGAACTATAGAATACACCTATGATGCTGCTTATAAGGTGACTGGGGAGAAAATAAAGAATAGTGATGGAAGTACACTTGCAATTACTTATCAGTATGATAAAGTTGGAAACAGGATTAAAAAGACAACTGATGGTAAGGAGACTCTATATACTTATGACATAAATAACAGAGTGATTTCAAGTGGTGATGAAGTCTACACTTACGATAAAAATGGGAACACATTGTCCAAAAGAGGTATGGATGATGTTACAAAATATACTTATAATCTTAATAATAAACTTATATTAATTGAAACTGAAGAGGAAGGCAAAAAATCCAGTACAGGATATACTTATGACGTGGATGGAGAACTAGTAAGCAAAGTTTTAAACCATACTGAAGAAATAATATACCTAGTAGACAGAAACAGAGGATATTCTCAAATAATTGAGGAAAGAGACAGAGAAGGAAAACTTTTAGTTTCATACCTTTATGGAGATGACCTTATTAGTCAGACCAGAGGAACAATAACTTCATACTATCATTATGATGGACTAGGAAGTACAAGAGCATTGACAAACAGTATGGGGGAGATCACTGATACATATAGTTATGATGCTTTTGGAAACATACTAGAAAAAAGTGGGAAGACTAAAAATGATTATCTATATACTGGAGAGCTTTATGATTCAGGGATTGGTTTGTACTATCTAAGAGCTAGATTTATGGATCCTAGTATTGGAAGGTTTATTAGTATGGATGCTTTCCAGGGACTTCAGTTTGAACCTGAGACTTTGCACAAATATCTCTATGCTGATGCAAATCCAGTTATGAAAACTGACCCTTCTGGATATATGGTAGGAGCACTGGTGATGGCACCTATGCGTCTACAATATGATACTGAGGTAATGGCAGTTGGTATAAAATTAATATCTGCATCAATTGCAATAATGTTGTTTTATAAGTTGTATGCAGAGGCTCTTTCTGGAATTGATGCTATGTATATGGCAAGAACAAATGACAGGGCTGAAACCAAGATTAAACAAAAGGAAAAGACTAAAAAGAAAAAGAGACAAAATAATACTATGAGGGTTCAGTTGCAACAGGGATATAATCACACTTATGGATTGCCTATAACAGCACCTAGAAACCCAGGGGTATCAGTTTTACAGGTTCGTATGACAATGGCTACAATGTTTTCAACGTGTCCGGTAGCGGCTCCGTGGTTTCCCCTAAACCGATTGAAAAGTCAATTGGTATCAGGAGTTATCAGACTTAGTACAAAGCTTGGTACATACCCACCTTTGGGGACTTCAAAAGGTGGAAATATAGAGCGTGCTGAGTTTTATGACGGAGGAAAAGAATACAGAATAGATATTGAAAACCTTTTTGGATGGAATTTACGTACATAGGTGATTGAAATTCATACACTAAATGCCCAATAAGGTATTTTTTTGAAATAGACTAAAAGGAGACGAATATGAAAAGTGAAATAAAGGATTTAATATTATATCTTGATTCTGAAGACTTTGATGAAAAGAATATAGCTATAAGTGAGGTTGCATCTCTTCTTGAAATGAATACATACATTCTAAATGGAGGAAAAGATCTTGGCAGGCTGGAAGAGTACAAAATCTATCTGGATGAGGATCTTATTTCTATAAGATTGGATATAGGAGAACAGGCTGAGATAATTGATGAACTCATTAAAAGGATACGGTCTAAAGATGAGTTAAGGTCTTCAATGCTATGGGCAATTGGCAAGGGAAGACCAGAGGCTGGACTTGTTAGACTTGCTGAGACTATCAAAGCTTGTTGGGATGAGTTTAATGATGAGGAAGCTTACCAGTCAATCGTATCTATGGAAAACTATATGGATTATGATGTAAAGGAGACTCTTTCAAAGGAAGAAGAAATAATAAGGTTTCTAAAAAACAAGTCCGAAGCAGTTGACCAAAGGCTTTGGGAAGTTGCTAAAAGGGTGTTGAGCAAATTATTGAAAGTATAAATATTTAAATAAGCTATTTTTCATTGAGTAAATATTTAACTAAACGTTCGTAAAACAATAATGCAAGAGACTGTAAATAGAAGTGTGTAAATTAACAATCTACTTACAGCCTTTTGGCTGATGTTGCTGCAATTGTTCTTAATGAGTTAAAGCCAAATTATTGCTCAAATTTCATGGATAAAAATGTAAATAATGAATATTTTACATCTTTAAGAACTAGAGTTGGTAAAATGGTTGAGAGAGCTTTTAAAATAGTTAAAAAGAATCCTCATCACAAGGGCTGAAATTTTTCTTTATATATACAAGAATAAAAAATAATTTAATTTACTTCAAAAGACTTCCATAATAAGT
>NZ_JAVDDS010000093.1 GCF_030848475.1 Herbivorax alkaliphila | reverse complement strand
ATATGAGTACGATAAGGTAGTGCTTGAGGTAGTGATAAAACCAGGTCAGGATGATAAGTTGAATAGAAACCTTTATGGCACTAACTTGCTTATGAGACAAGCTGATGGACTAACTTTATACTACATGTATAACGGTCATGCTGATGTAACAGCTTTGATTGATACTAATGGAGTAGTAAGAGCTACATATTACTATGATGCATTTGGTAATGTGATGGATGAACAATACTTTACTGCAAGTGGAAATCCTACATCAACACCAATAAATAACAGTATTATGTATGCTGGTTATCAGTATGACAGGGAAACAGGTCTATATTACCTTAATGCTAGAATGTATGATCCAGCAATAGCAAGATTCCTACAAGAGGACACATACAGGGGTGACCCCAATGATCCGTTAACATTAAACTTATATGCATATACAGCCAATAATCCTATTACATACTGGGATCCTACGGGACATAGTTACATAGAAATTGGTCCTTTATATTTAGCAAATCCAATTAAAGGATTTAGAATATTGTCTAATTCCGAAGAAAGAGAAAAAGCGTATGCCCTAATTGAGGAACATGGAGATTTAGGTTTTGTTGGGAAGCGCGTATATTCTTTGGCAGCTGGATATGGTGAATTTTCAGTAGGTATGATTGAATTTGGCATGGATATACTCGATGCTGGACATGATAATCATCGTAGTTTTATGCTTTCGACCGATAGGCAATTAGGTTATATAGATGATGATTTATATGAAATGAAGATGAGGGAAATTGAGAAGAAGTTTGAGCGTAGAAGAGAAATGTTGAAAAATGCTCCTAAAGAAATATATCATGGAATTACTGAAAGCGCTGGCAATGTATTTAATAAGGAAAACGCATATAATTTCTTTATTAATCCAGATACTCCATTTGATGAGCTTGTTGACTACAGCAGAGACACTACAAGAACAGCCTTAGCTGTATATAGTGGAGGAAAGTTACTAAAATCAGGACATGACTTTATAAAAGGTATCAGCATTGAAACCACTCCATCTGCTGTGACTCCTTTTGGAGAAGTACTACCAACAGTACCAAGTATAGCTATAGATGCAGGACTAGGAAATTTTGTAGAATCATTAGGATTTTTTGGAGGAGTACATTTTGCTACAAATAATAATATTGGTGGTAACCATTGGAGCAAAATAAAATCAGAAAATCTTGATTGGACTAACCATGGGTATAAGCACTTTCCTCAAAAAAATATGAGATGGAAAGAAGTAGTTAGGTCAACAAAAAAAGGACCTGCGAAGTATAAGCATGAAATTAAAATAGAGCAATTTGAAAGAATGGCATGGGACAATGGAATACCAGTGACAAGTGGGAAAACATGGAAGGTGTATAAGGCGGATCATATTGTTGGTGCTAAACAAGGTATAGAAACTCCATATATTAGGGTTGAATTAAGTTCAAATACTATACATGGTCATCCTATAACACCACAAGAGTTTTTGGATTTAGTCAGATAAAATGCTATTATAAGGAGATAGGTAAATGTTTGAAAACTTAGATTTTACACCTGGTAAGGTGGTTTATAATGATTTTGATATTAATCATGAAATACCTTTAAGTGAACAAATATATTCGCTAAAAGAAGATCTGTTTCAAGTAAATTATAATAACAAATATGTTATAGACATTGGATGGTATCCAGAGTTTAAAACAATTGGAGAATTTAATATTGTTATTATTAAAGATTTTGATTGGGAAAATCCAATAGAAAAAAAAACCTGTAAGGATATAAAAACTTTAAAGCTATACTTGCAGGATTTCAGATTAAAAGTTAAAAATCTAATTGATTATAAAAAAACAAAATTATAGGTATCGGCATGGTTGAAAAGTGAGGATTTTAGTGTTGTGCCTTGCAAAAATTTAATCTGGCTAAAATATAAAACAATATTAACAAGTGACTTGAAAAACAAATACAAAGCCGGAAGTCCTTCTAAAGGGCATTCCGGCTCTTAATTTTCTCAAAATAAATTTTTGTGCCATTTAAAATTCTGGTGGGTTTTGAAGTGCGGACTTATGTAAATTTAAGGTTGTGAGATACAAAAATTTAATCAGACAAACACACATTAATATTAAATCACTATTTGATTAATAATACTATGATTTTTTACATAAAAGGAGATTTTTTTATGAATTTAGGTGAAATATTAACTACCCCAATTATAACTGCTTCATTAATAACTGGAATTGTAGCTTTTACAGCTGCAATAATTCAATTTATTATCTTTTCTATTAAACATAATTATGATAAAAAATCTAATTTTGAGCAAGTTTTAAAAGAAAAGCTTGAAAAAATTTATTCTCCATTAACATTACATTTTAATAAATCATTTAACCAAGACAAATTTATAAATGACGAAGCTATGGAACTAATTTTAAAGTACGGACATTTACTATCAAAAGAACTGACTAGAGATATATTTGATATAATTAATATAGAACAAAATAACCTTAACATTAGTAAACATAAAGATGAAGAAAAAGAATATAAAAATTTAAGAAATAACATATTAGAGCAAATCAACAAAGAGTTTGAAGATTTACAAGAAAAATATAGCAAAAACTTCTTTGAATACAAGATGAACTTTTTGTTACCCTGGTATATTAAATCAGTAACAATAATTAAAAAAGTTTGTATTTATATAACAGTTATGTTTTACTTGATATTAGCAGTAATTTTATTAATTGTAAACGTCACACCTAATCCTCCAATAATAAAAAACCCTTTTCTAAATACTTTTTTACCAATTTGGATGCTTATTGTAATGCTTACAAGTTTACTTAGTTTGATTTATGTGTTTGATGTAATATTCTCAGTACTTAAAAAAAACAAACGTTCTTATATGGATTTTGAAAAAGTTTCTAGTACAGGTACTTATAAATGTCGAATATGCAACAAAAATAAAGTAAAGTTTATTAAAGGAGATAGATTCCAGCCGTGTAATCAACATAGTTTTTGGCAAAAATTAAAAAGCATTTTAAAACTATATTCATGGATTATTGATACAGAAAACGAGTCCGAACAAAACAATATTATTTTGTCAGGAAAAGACATACATTCTAGTTAGTATAACTTGACTTTTAGATCTATTTTTGACCACAATGAATTTTTGTTAAATGAATCAGATAATTATTCATCTTGAAATTTATTTTCAGTATGTTATAATTAAAGAACAAATGTTCTGTATTGGTAAGGTGAAAGTTATGAAGTATCTAGGAAAATTAAAATTACAGCCCGAGAGCTTTATGTTAGAGTCAAAAACTATGTGGAGTTTTCCCACTAGAGGTTCTTGGGCAACACATAAAGGTTTTTATTCAGGTAATTGGAGTCCATATATACCAAGAAACATTATTATACGGTACTCTAAAGAAGGAGATATTATACTAGACCAGTTTCTTGGAAGCGGTACAACTTTAATTGAATGTAAACTTTTAAATAGAAATGGTGTTGGTATTGACATTAACCCAAAATCTATAAAAATTGCAAAAGATAAATTAAATTTTGATTTTAAAAGTTCTTGTTCTCATGATATTTTAGAAGGTGATGCAAAAAATTTAAGTTTGATACAAAGTAATAGTATTGATCTTATTTGTACACACCCTCCATATGCAAACATTATTAAGTATAGTGAAAATATAAGAGAAGATTTATCTCAATATGATATAGTTGAGTTTTTAGTTCATATGGGCAGGGTTGCCAATGAATCTTATAGGGTTTTAAAGCAAAATAAATTTTGTGCAATTATGATTGGAGACATAAGAAAAAATAAAAATATTCAACCTTTAGGTTTTAATGTTATGCAAACTTTTATTAATGTAGGATTTACACTTAAGGAAATAATTATTAAAGAGCAACACAATTGCACATCTAATAAGTATTGGTCTAAAAGAAGAAATTTGGACTTTTTATTAATATCACACGAATATCTTTTTATTTTTTATAAATCCTAAAATTTAAGTATTTATTAGTTTATTAGTTATTTTATGATCTTATTATTTTTCTAACTTGCAAGTTCTAATTGATTTTGGTAGAATGTAGAAGAGAAATTACATTCTTTAAATTTAGGAGAACTTATTTATGACAACAAATTTGATACCAGAAGATATAAATGATTTATTTGAGATACATGAATGGAGACATGCTTGTGCTATTTTAAAAGGAGCTTTTCCAGAAGAATGGAATGAAATAATCAATGTCTTGCGTAATTTTAGGTTAAATGCATCTGATATTGTCCAGCCTGGCGGAAGAAAATCTCCTATATCTAAAAAATTAGATGAACAGTTTTATAATTTAGGTTGGACGGAAAAATCATTTGATACCAAAATTGTTGTTGATGGAAATGAAAGAAGTTCACCAACTCATAATGTAGATTGCTTTAAAAATATGGTTGCATTAGAAATTGAATGGAATAACAAAGATCCTTTTTATGACAGAGATCTTAATAATTTTAGACTTTTATTTGAACTTCATGTCATAAGTGTTGGTATTATTATAACAAGATGCGATGAGCTACAGGAAATTTTTAATAGTTTAGGAAAAGGAAATTCCTATGGTGCTTCTACAACACACATGAGCAAATTGCTTCCAAGAATTCAAGGTGGTGGGGGTGGAGGATGCCCCATTATAGTATTTGGGATATCCTCCAATTTATA
>NZ_JAVDDS010000092.1 GCF_030848475.1 Herbivorax alkaliphila | reverse complement strand
AAAGCGAAACTAGAGGTTAATTCTTGCAATAGAATCCAGTTTTGGTTTTTTGTTATTTTACTTATTTAGCATTTGTTTTGCAATTTCAAGGGTTTTTAATTTTTCATTTTTTTTATAAGGAATCTCATAAATAACTAGAAGTAAGTAACTTATAATTTCAATTATATTTTTAATCAAATTGTTATCGATAATAGCTTGTTTTCTAAAATCTTCAGTATGAACAGCACTGTTTCCTATCTCTTTAAGGCGTTCTAAAAAATCTATATTAATTTGCGATGCCCAATTTGGAGCACTACCATTATTGATATCTTCTTCTAATTTTTTAATTCTCTTTCCTAACATTCCTTTTTTATAATCTTGTTCATATAGTATTTGTTCTAATGACGATCTATACATAGTTGCAGCTGCACTATTAGCACCTATTGTATGTGCTTTATAGGCTTGGTCTAAATAATATGATACAGATTCTGGTGTATGTGGCGTAGTTACACCTCCATCTGTATCAGGTAGAAGAACAAGCATTTGTTCTTTTGAACCTCTATAAATGATTGCTGTATAAAACATATTACACTGTAAACATTTACACTCATATAAAGAAGGGCTCAGTAAATGATATATACTTTTTAAAGCATTAGAAAATTCTTCTTTAGGAATTGAAAAAATTCTTTTACCCAAAATTTGTCCTCTTTTTGCCTGATCCATTCTGTTTGCTGTAATGCTGTTCATAATATTTAATAACCTTTGGTGAATATTTTCATTGTTAAGGGAATTATTTTTGTATAATATCTTTACACTAAAAACTCTTTTATCTCCACATTTAGAACAATAGAGATTGCCTTTTAAATTTTCAACATTATTTAACGTTATGCTATTGCCTTCTATCGTTATTAATAAATCTCTAAATCCTTTTATACTATCAATATCTTTTAACATTTTAACACCTCTTAATTTTGTTTGTATAAGTCTTCTTCTCTTAGTATTATAAAAAAATGTTTAAGAGTCTTACTTAATTTATTTTACCAATACTTTTTAGTAAAAGAAAGTATATATATAATAACGGTTTTAAATATTCAAAAACTTGTAATATCTATTTTAATCTTATATTATAAAATTATCTATTGTTTTTTCTATAAAGGCATGACTTAGAGCGAGGAAAGGCAATAGTGCGATTTCCCCGCCATCTTTTGATTTTATTTTATGTAGATGTTTATGTTGATGTTGAGTTCCTTAATGTTAATTTCAAAAAGTGTTACAAAAACTAAAGTAATTATACATATTTCTATCATTTATATCACCTTCCCTTTTATATATTTACCTCTTACAATTTTAATGCTTCTTAAGAGGCGTCGCCTTGTTTCTTGAGGTGTCTCCTTGTTTCTTAAAGTGTTTCCTACAATGCAAACAGTTCCTAAATTAAGAGATGTATCTCATTGTTTCTGTGATGTATCTCCTCATTTCTTAGGGTAGACAGTTCCTTATATCCTAAAAAAAACAATGCAATTAACACGGACTAACGTCCGTGTATTGGCACTTAAAAAAGACCTTTTGAAATCTAATTTTCAACCGTCATACAATTAATTACATAACTGGATAATCGGAAATTGATTTTTAAAAAGCTTTTATTGCTTATTTTGAAATACAAAAAATGTTAAATACAGTAATGAAGCATGTTTGAAGTGTTAATCTTTACTGCACATTCCAGGACACCAGGAACGGATCCGGAAGAGCTGCAGGTCAAAAAAATTGGAAAAAAATAGTTGCACTAAGGCAACTATTTTTATTTTGGTTTTATTTATTTCGTAGTAATGTAATAACTGTACAAACCATTGTAATAGTGTCACACATTGTTGTAATTAATAATAATACTACTAATACCTTATCATCCATGAAAACAACCCCCTCTCTAGTCGATATAGTCTCTATATATAAACACGCGTTGTGCGAAGCTAGACTTTTTTTATGAAAACAACAAACTTCTTTGTATAAGCCTCTCTTCTTTTTAGAAGTATCTTATTTTTTTATAGAAAGAGCAGATACTTTTATTATTCAACCTATAATAAGACATAAAAAAAGAACCCGTGTTTGGGTTCTTTTTAGATATAATGTTAAAATTTAATGTTGATTTTTATTTTAGTGTTGATTTTAAATGTTATAAATGGTATTAGAATTAATATAATAGCAAAAATTTCCATTTAAGCACCTCCTACTTTTTTTTTATACGAATAAACACTATAATACTCATTTTATTTTTTTAATTTAACATAAAAAAAGAGAACCTGTTTTGGGTTCTCTCGATATCTTAATTATAACATAGTATTTGTGTAGTTTTGTGCAAATATGGGAGCTTTGTGTTGAAAGTTTTATCAATAATAGATATAATTTATAAAAAGATTGTTTTAAAAAAAACTAAAAAAGGGGTAAATCGTATGTATGAAGAAATATTTAATATTCAAGAAGTAGATTATTTTAATGCTAATAAGCTACTTAAAACAAATTGTTTTAAGTTATTGGACACATGTAAAAAGGTATTAGATTATGACACTGGTTCTGAAAAAATAGTGTACAGTTTAGGACAATTTATAAAAGGCGAATGCGAAGAATGCAGAAAAAAAGAACCAGAAAAACATCATAGTACTATAACTTATACATTTGAAGATAGCGGCAGGGGAACAATGTGTGTAAAAGGTAAATGTGGAATATGCAAAAATGAAATTTTTCTTTAACCCATAGTAGTAATAATCCATAGCAATTAATTACAATATATATAGGAGAAATTTTATAAAAAAAACTGTTCAAGAATTTTTAGAAAATACAAATAGAGAATATTACCACGAGTTAGAAAAATATCTGAGAACTTCTGACTTATTATCTAAAGAAGATATGGATAAGATTATTAATCATTTTGGTTTAATAGCATTTGAAATCACTGGTTTCAGTGAATTATATAAAATTCTTTCCGCAATTGATGCAGATAAATCAATGAAAAACTGGACAAGAAGAATTGGAGTATTGACAATAGCAATCACGGTGATGACTCTTTTAATGTTAATTATTAATGTGTGTCAAAAATAATTGGAGGTTTGGTAACATGAATAAAAAAATTAGAAATAAACTATCTTCAGACTTGAATCCAAAAGGTACAAAAATTCAAAGCAGATTTTTAATTTCTAAACTTGCTAAACAATTTAAAACAACAAAACAAAGAATTTCAGGAAATATATCTTTCATGGTTCGTAATGGTGATTTAATTGTCCATAGAAAATATCCAAAAAGTGAATTAGAGTTGAGTTAACACGGACTAACGTCCGCGTATTGGCACTTAAAAAAGACCTTTTGAAATCTAATTTTCAACCATCATACAATCACTAAACCACCCGTATAACGGGTGGTTTGATAACCCCTATAAGGGGATTTTGCTAGCAACGCCTAAAAGGCGTGTTTTTGACATCAAACCACTGCAGTCTTGTGCTATATAACCTTGAAAAGGGTTGATTTATCAATTTGTTATTCTTTATCAAAATTTTTATCGTATACTTCCTGATCCCTTATATACTTCTTTACCACTTCTTCATTAAGTCCAACAGTCGTAACGTAATAACCTTTCGTCCATAAATTTCTTGATTTTGCCTTTTTCTCAATTCAGGGAATTTATCAAAAAGCATCAGTGCACTTTTCCCCTTAAGATATCCCATTGCATAAGATATACTTATTTTTGGTGGAATTCTTAAGCACATATGAATATAATCAATACACGCCGATGCCTCTATAATCTCCATTCCTTTATATTCACACAATTGCCTAATGGTTTTGCCTATTTCTTTTCGGTACTCCCAATAAATAATTTTTCTCCGATATTTCGGCACCCATACAATATGGTACTTGCAATCCCACTTGCTGTGTTCTAGACTTTTTTCCATAGTTCTAATCTCCTTTCAATGTACTTTAGTGGTTTGAGTCACCATCTATTGTACATGAGAGATTAGAATTTTCATTACATAAGTATAACTCATCGATTCTCACACGCATAGCGTGTGGTTTAATATATTAATTAAGCAATACATTAAATTAGAAAATTTCATTCCTTTAATCTACGATAGAATGTTCCTCTATTTATTTTTAGTCTCTTCATGGCTTCTACAGCAGCAATTTCACCATTTTTCCAGAGTTTTATTACTTTATCCCATTCTTTTGGCTTTTCAATTCTAGGACGTCCAAACTTTTTCCCTTTTCTTCGTGCAGCTTCAATACCTTCTTTTTGTCTCTGCATAGTGTTTTCTCTTTCAAGTTCAGAAAGTGCTGCAAAAACTGTTATCATGAATCTTCCTTGAGGTGTTGTCGTATCTATATTTTCTTTTAATGAAACGAGTTCAACTTTTTTATACTGTAATTCTTGTACAATAGAAAGAAAATCTTTTGTACTACGTGCTAATCTAGAAATACTCTCAATGTATAAAATATCTCCTTCTCTTATATATTCAAGCATTTTTTTAAATTCGGGTCTTTTGGTATCCTTGCCAGAAAGTTTTTCAATAAAAACTTTATCTATCCCTATTTCTGAAAGAGCTATTTCTTGTCTGTCAGTTTTCTGATCTATTGTAGACACTCTTATATAACCAATTTTAGACATTTAAAACTACTCCTTGATTTTTATTACCTTTACAAAAAATATTATATCATAAAAATATCACAAAATACTTAATTTTTATTTTGTGATAACAAAAAATATGTTTATTAAACTTTTGTGACATCATTTTAATATAACACAAATATCCTACATTTTGTAATGACAGTGTATCTTATTTAAAAAGCTAATTTCAAAAAACATCCGAGACTTAAGATGGAAGTTTTTATAGCGAAAAGATTTTTTTACGACACCTATTTTAACATAGGGGGGG
>NZ_JAVDDS010000091.1 GCF_030848475.1 Herbivorax alkaliphila | reverse complement strand
TCTCTGACCTACCCGACTTAAGTGAAATGCCCTACAATAGTTTACAAAAAAAATTAATACCCATTGGCAGAAAGGAACTAAAAGTATATGGACAATGAATCAAATGAAATTTTAACCGGAGGAAATATGAATTCTCCTGTTTTAAATGATAATTTGATATATAAAGAGTCTACAAAAGCTTCAAAAACAATTCATGAGTTATTATGTTATGTTAGGTCTCAAGGAATTAATTGGGTACCAGAATCTTATGGTATTAATTCTGATGGTAAACATGTTTTGTCATATATTGAAGGTGTTGTTCCTCAAGAGAAGCCCTATTGGATTTGGAATGAGGATATATTGAAAGAAGTAGCATTAAAATTAAGACAGTGGCATGATGCTACTGAAAATTTCAAATATAAAAAAGCTCGATGGTTATTAAGTAATGATGAAATTAATGAAGTGATTTGTCATAATGATTTTGCTCCTTACAATTGTGTTTTTAAGGATAATAAATTTAAAGGTTTGATTGATTTTGATGTATGTTCTCCAGGATCAAGAATATGGGATATTGCCTATACTTCATATAGGTTTATACCACTATTTCCTGATAAAAATGAAGAAAAATATTATGAAGTATCTCCATTTTCAAAAGAAGTTATGATGAATAGATTAAAAATATTTCTGGATTCATATAGTTGTGATGAGAAAGAATTTTTATATGATGAAAAAAAGGTAATAAATAAAATAAGAAAAAGACTTAAGGTGCTTGCAAGTTGGTCAAAAGAGTATGGATTACAGACAAAAAATCAAGAATTACAAAATAACGCAAAAATGTATTTACTACATGCAAAATGGATAAAGATATTTTTATGAGGGTCGGGCACTTCACTTAACACTTAGCCAACGTTCCGAAGTTTTCGGCACAAAAATGCTCTATCCAAGACTAGAATGGATAGAGCTGAATTTATGTACATCTCGCCGAAAATTTCGGAATTGCATGATAAACGAAGCCGCTGAACCTAGAAGCTCATATGGGGATTTAATTTTACTTCCTTCTTACTATTGGCAACATTTTAATCGTAATATTCCTAAATTTTAACATGGTTTATTGTTCGTTTGCCAAAAATAGGCATAGTAAAACAGACCCATGGTTAATGAGTTTTTAATCTTTTCTATTCAGTTAATAAAAAGTCATTCTCTTAAAATAATTCTGTTTATAAACTCAGAACCACAAAGAGGACAACAAAAAATATCAGAACCAAATATTTTTTTTATAATTTCACGTCTACTAAGTCTTTTTACTTCAGTAAACTTTGAACCAGTAAGTTTTTGACATACATGTTTTGCAATAATCCTTTTATAATATTTCTTTTAAATATTGCAAAATCATGTTCCTTGATTTATGAATTGCATATTAACTTTATGAATAATATTTATTGCAATTCATATAGTTTAAGTTTTGTCTTTTTGTTTCTATTACTTAAAAGTCCAAAATGTCTAATCTTAAAAAACCCCTTAGGTAGAACATGCATGAGAAACCTTCTTATAAATTCAAAAACAGAAAGATTCATTACCTTTTCTTTGTTTTGATCTTTATAATCTCGCTATTTAAAATAAACACGATTATCTTTAACGGTAATTATTCTACTATTGGTTATTGCAATTTTATGAGTATATCGACCAAGGTACTCAATAACATTTTCAGGTGTTTTAAATGGTGGCTTACAATAAACAACCCATTCTTTACTATAAAGTTCATTCTTAAGAGCTTTAAAGTCAGTTCCAGTTGGAAGAATAATATCTTTTCTTTCTAAAAGTAAACATAAATTATGCATAAACTTTCCTCTAAATTTCCTGCTAAGAACTTTTACAGGAATGAAAAACTTCTTTCTTGAGTGTTTAAAAGTTTTTTCAGAAGGCAATAACCCACCGCCAGGAACTATACAGTGTATATGAGGATGAAATGATAAATTTTGTCCCCAAGTATGTAAAATGGCAGTAATGCCAATTTGAGCTCCCAAGTATTTTTTATCCATTGCAAGTTCAGAAAGAGTTTCTGACGCACACTTAAAAAGAAGATTATAAAGCTGTTTTTTGTTGTTAAAAATCAATTTATTCAAAAGGTCAGGTACTGTAAATACAACATGAAAGTAATGAGTATTTAAAAGCTCCGACTTTCTAGCATCGACCCATTCTTCCTTAGCGATATTTTGACATTTAGGACAATGCCTATTGCGACAAGAATTATAACGAGGCTATGCAAAATAAAATAGTAATCACATATCTTTAGCCTCGTTGAAACGGTGTGTTGCAATTGCTACGCAATTGCTTCTGTTGTTATAGGATATTTTTTTATGCTCACATGCAAGACATTTTTCAATATGCATATCTAGAGCAGAAGTTCTACAAACTTCTATGGAATTCATTGCTTTTAACACGTCTACATGTAAAATATTATTTTCTCTAAAGCTTTGACCATATTCTTTAAAAATAGAGTTAATATCATACATCAAAATCACCACCATCAAAAGGGCTACGAGTGCTAAGAATATCTTTTTTTGCCAAATGAACATAAAGCATAGTTGTTTCCAACTTTTCATGTCCCAATAAATCCTTAACAACTATAAGATTTGTACCATCTTCAACGAGATGAGTGGCAAAACTATGTCTTAGAGTATGAGGAGTAACTTTTTTAGTTATACTAGCTTTTTTAACTGCGTCTTTAAATGCTGATTGAATAGTTCTTGAGCTAATAGGATTAGAAGGATTTTGACCTGGGAAAAGCCACTCAGTATTCTTCGGATGAAGTTGTTTATAATAGTTTCTAAGTAGATAAAGAGTATTCTTTGAAAGCAATGCAAATCTGTCCCTATTTCCTTTGCCTTGCCTGATAAATATTTGCATATTTTTATTATCAATATCAGAAGTTTTTAATTTTGAAACTTCACTAACTCTTAAACCTGGCGAATAAGCAGTTACAAGCATTGCTTTGTGCTTTAAGTAAGAAACATTTTTAAATATTGTATTAATTTCTTCTTTAGATAATACTACAGGAAACTTTTTCTTACTTTTAAGACGGGGAATATGTTTCATATTCCAATCTCTTTCAAAGACACCTTCATAAAGAAACCTTATAGCACTATAGGAAGAATTAATATATTCACTGCTAAGTTTTTTAACTTTTATTGCATGTAGTAAAAAGTCTCTTACATGATCATAATTCATTTCACTAAATGGCAATTTGAAATGATTTGTAAAATGCCTTAAGTGCATTAGATAAGTTTTTTGAGTTGAAATTGCAAAACCTCTAAGTTCCATTCTTTCTTTCATTTTTTCAAATGCTTTGTTATTTGTCATAATAACCACTCTCCTTTTAAATTATTTGATTTTATTTTAAAGGAAAGTATAGTATAATTGTTATATAATTCACTAAAAATTAAAACAAGCGACAGCCACCGCGTAAGCGGTTTAGTTCAACAATGCATACAAGGGTAGTAATGAATCACTGGTCGCTCAGTAAAACCTTTTCGGGGACATAGGAGCTATGTAACCCCTCAAAGGCTTCTTGTATGCAGACGATATACGTTCACTCCTCTAAATTATAGGAGTCTCTGGAGCCTTCGGTTGGCAGGTTTGAGTATGTCTCAAAAATTGAATTTATTGGAGTGAGATAGATTTTTGTTTGAAAATATTGATTTTACACCAAGCATTGTAGAATATGATGACTTTCAGATTTAAAGTGATTTGTTGTTTAAACAACAAGAATTCTCATTCAAAGAAGACTTATTTCAAGTTGCTTATGAAAAAAATAGATTTATAATTGATATTGGATGGTATCCAGAATTTAACCCTGATGGATGTTTTAAAATGTGTATTATTCACGATTTAGATTGGATGAATCCCTTGGTTACGAAAAAGATTAAGGACTTAGAGAAGTTGGAAGATTAATTAAGATTGTGTGATAAGATTGTAAGAGAACTGATCGAAAAGATTGAAGATGATTTTTATATACTCCATGTTGAAAATGCTTTTAAAATTGAGAATAAAGGGATAGTCATGCACGGTTCTAATGAGGGTAAAATTTGTATTGGTGATAAATTGAAAGAAATTGAATCTGGTGGAATTTTTAGAATACTAGGAATTGATCATTTTTATTGTTCAAACAAAGAAAAAAGAGATGAGATTAATAAAGGTTCCCCGATATTAATAGAGACTGTTGAAAATAAAGAGTTTTTTAAGGATAAAGTTTTAATTAAGGTTTAAACTGAATAAAAGGTATAATTTGAGAATGACTTTGTAGAAGTTTTTTTATAAGGGGAATGACGTATATCAAAGTATCTTTACAAGGGCGTCAAAGATACAAAACGATATATGACATTTTTATTTCGCTTTTATTTAAAGCACCGGAATGGCTTGCGGAGGTATTTTTGTAAAGTTGATTTTTCGTGTAGGAGGTATGATTTTGTGATAGAGTTAAGGAAATTTGAAATAGGTGATATTGACTATTTAAAACTATGGATAACAGATGAGAGACTTTGTTGTCAGTGGTGTGCAAGAAACTTTATATATCCACTAGATGATTTACAGCTATATAAATATATAAGTACACTCAACGATTCTCATACTAATTTTGCTTTTACGCTAGTAAAGAAAGATGATGACATATATCCAATCGGGCATATAAAAATCGGAAACATAGATTATGAGGAGAAATCTGCTAAACTACAGTTTGTACTTATAGGGAATAGACTATTTAGAGGCAAAGGGTTTGGTAAAGATATGGTTAACTTAGCTATTAAGTATGCTTTTCAATATTTAGAATTAGAAGAATTAGATTTGAGAGTATACTCATTTAATACGAGTGCAATTAATTGTTATAAAACTTTAGGATTTAAAGAAATTGAATATATAGATAAGAGTTTTCAGTTTAATGATGAGGAAATATGGGATGAAATTGTAATGAGGTTGGAAAAAGATAAATGGAAAAAGGAAAGGAAATAAAAACGTCATATATCAGCAAGGTTTACGGCTCCACTATTGTTTCGCCCAAATTCCTTCATTAAGGGCAGTCGCCCTAAAATTCAGGAACTTCGTAAACCTGCAGGACGTTAGGCAAAATAGTATCCATGTTATTCGAGACAATTTAAGAGAATTGATTTATAATATAAATTAAATAAAT
>NZ_JAVDDS010000090.1 GCF_030848475.1 Herbivorax alkaliphila | reverse complement strand
ATTGCTAAGAAATATGATTTAATGATTACAGGTGGAACTGATTGGCATGGTGAATTAACAAAATGGGATGTAACAATAGGAAAATATGGGCTATCAAGTGAAGAATTTTACAAATTTAAAGGTGTAAATTAACTAGTGAAGCCACCTTTCGTAGTGGCTTTGGCTCCGCGGGGCCCCACGCCACATATCAAAGTATCTGAGTAAAGGGCATTCTTACGGGTTATCCTGCCCATAGCTTTCAGCCTAAGATAGGAGCTATCTAAGGCTGAAAAGCCATCACAGATACAAAACGTTAGATAAAACTTTACATATCGGAGATGAAGCTCTGTAAGTTATAAGGAGATTATATTATGTATAAATTACCAAAAGGCATTAGAATACCTAATATAACAGATATATCTAATGAGTTTAATATTGAAGAAATAAATAAAAAAAGAAGTGAAGCAAAAATCGTAGAAGGCTTTACTCTAAAAGAAGAAAAAAATAAAAAATGGTCATTTTATGCAAGGATAAACATAGATATAGATAAATTTTGGAATCTGTTTTGTCAATTATGTAATGTTTTATTTTTAAATCAAAACCCTAGAGGGATGGTGGGATTTAAAAATACACAGCCATATGTGGGAAAAGAGCTTAGTTTAAGTGAATTGCTTTCTATTTTTAGTGATTATGAATACGAATTATTAAATGATGGTTATTTAGAGTTCGGAATTGCCAATTTTAGAGAAAATTCTTTTTGTGAAGTGTTTGTTAATAATTTTAAAATCATATATGTTTGGGGAAGTAAATTAGAAGAATTTATATTATTAATGGATCAATTTAATTTGCAAAAAAATGATTGTTTGCAGTTCATTAATGATTTTCCAGTGATAAGCGAAGCATTGTTGGAAGATGGTAAATCTCATTACTTAGAGGTTATAGATGACATTAAGAGTAGATTTGTGGAAAATAGATAGTAATCCTTTGAAGTGTAAAGCTTCATCTAACAAGTCCATTTGAGTCAAGGGCGTGCTTACGGGTCATCCTGCCCACATCGATTTATCGGGCTAAAGCCTCTTATGGGTATTCCTTATGAGTCCGATTCATCGACGTCTCAAATGGCAAACGTTAGATTAAATTTGCCCATCATTTCAGAGTATGTCTTTGAAAGTTTCAAGTTGGACATATTGATTTTTGTTCAAGTATAACATATAATATAGTTAGAAAGTTATACTATTTAAAAAGGAATGATTAATATGTTAGTTGATCTAAAACAAAAATCTCAAGTTACAATACCAAAGGAATTAGTAAAGAAACTTAATCTACAGATTGGAGACAAACTGGAATTAGTAGAAAAAGATGGTAAAATAATAATAACACCTGTAGTGGTTATTCCAAAAGATCAGGCTTGGTACTATACAAAAAAGTGGCAACAAATGGAGGGAGAAGTTGATGAACAAATAGAAAAGGGACAGGTACATCAAGCAAAAGACAAAGATGAATTATTTAAAGGGTTAGGATTGGATGACATATGATAATATTATATTCAGAAAATTTTAAGTCTAAGGTAAAAAATCTTCCTATTGAAGTAAAAAAACAATTAAAGAAAAAATTAGAGATAATGATTGATAATCCTAGACATCCTTCATTAAGAACAAAAAAAATAAAAGGCAGAGGCGATAATATTTTTGAAGCAAGTATAAATATGGATATAAGAATGACTTGGCAATATATTGAAGATGGAATTATTCTAAGAAATATTGGTGAACATGATGATACATTAAAGAATCCATGACTTAAATAATAGAAAGAATGTCTTTGAAGCTGATTGGCAAAAATCATCTAACAAAAGCTTACCGGCTACGCTCCTAACGTCGCTACGCTCAAATTCCTTCACCAAGTGCAGTAGCACTAAGGTTCAGGAACTTCAGTAAGCAAACACGTTAAAAGACATCGGATGAATTGAAAGTTTGTCTTTGAAGTTTTTGTTTTTGTTGGCTATTTATCAATGTGAATGAAAAGTGATATAATAAAAGTGTATAATATATTAGTATTAGGTGGTGTTATATAATGAAATGGGAAGAAGTAAGAAAGATTTATCCGAATAAGTTTGTGAAAATACAAGTTTTAGATTCTATAGTTGAAGGAAATAAAAGATATATAAAAGATGTGGCTGTTATACAAGCTTATGAAGATAATCAAGAGGCAACAAAAGAATTAGTGAGATCGAAAGATGATATATTAGTATATCATACTGGAAATGAAAAAATTGAAATAGAAATAAAGCAGATTTTTGGTTTTAGAGGTGTCATGTAATGAAGATAGAGTATAGACAGGGTTTGATTTTTACTGAAATGAAATTAAGATTTAAAGGGAAGTCAAAAATTATAGAAAATGTTGTTATTGATACAGGTGCTGCAGAGACAATTATATCTCCAGATGTTGTTGACGAAATAGGTATTTTTGCAGAGATTAATGATACAGTTAATTCATTTTATGGTGTAGGAGGAAGTTTGCATAACTTTTTTTCGAAAAATGTTGATAGTATCGAAATGGAAGAACTAGAATTAAAAGATTTAAAACTAGATTTCGGTATTATTGATCCAAGAGGAGAAATAAATGGATTGATAGGTCTTGATATTTTAATAAAAATTGGAGCTATAATTGATTTGAAAAATTTAAATTTCACAGTGACTTTGTAATGTTTAAGGGGCTGGTATTATGTTGGATTATAAAATAGCAGTATTATACCAGCCTCTGATATTAGGGACATCCGACGTCTTCTAACAATATAGTTCTGGCAATTCCACCCGCAAGGGCAGTCGCCCTAAGCGGCTGAAATAGCAGAACTAAACAACGATATATGGTATTCCCTCCATTCCGACGCGTCCTGCGTCGGGTTGAGAAAGCATGACGTTGGAGATAAAATGATGAATAGTATAATTGATGATTTAAAAATAAAATATCCTACCGATAATCACAGAAAGTATATAAGTGAGATTTATAATTACTGCTTAAAGAAAAGGCTTTCTCTAGTATTAAAAGGATCTCTTGCAAAAGGAACTGCTAAGAGATTTTCAGATATTGATATTATGATTATTGGAAAAGTGACAGATAGTGAATTAGATGAAATAATTAATATCCATGGAAGACCAATAATGACTAACTTTACAGAAAGACCAAAAGGTATTATGATATTAGTGTACTCTGACAGTATTTCAGTTGATTTGGATATCCGTAATACAATAATTCTTGAAGAGATAGATGAAAGTTATATATTACTAAAGAATCAAGAGAATTTTAAAATCAGTACTGAAATTAATAGACGGGTTATAAAATCACAATATATACCTAACAGGTTACAATGGTATAAAGTACTTAGATTGGTTCATAGATCATTGATTAAATATTTGTGTGGAAATAAGAAAGATGCAAATGAATTATTAATTGAGGTAAAAGAAAATTTAGGATTGCTAAAAATAGACAACGTTGAATTTTGCAACGAATTTGAATATAATATTAAGGAAGTATTCACAGAATTTCAGAGCAAATATACAATTTCAGGTGATATTATTGCCCTGTTTGAGAGTATGTTTTTAGAATTTGAAAATGGAAAATTAAAGTGAAAAATTTTGAGGAGTGACCATCCGTGATCAAGTCTGGCGTTGCGGGGCAGGGAACTCCACATATCAATGTGTATCTGTGAAGGTGTGGTAGAGAAAGAACAAGAAGCAGTGCTTTGTAGAAGGGCATGTAGAGTTCCACACCACATCGATTCGCCAAGTGCAGTCGTACTAAGGCTCATCGACGTCAGATACACAACGATATACGTTCATTCCTCTAAATCATAGGTGTCTCTGGAGCCTTCAGTGGCAGGCTTAAGTATATCTCAAAAATTGAATTTGTTGGAAGGAGATAGATTTTTGTTTGAAAATATTGATTTTACACCAGGCATTGTAGAATATGATGACTTTCAGATTAAAAGTGATTTGTTGTTTAAACAACAAGAATTCTCATACAAAGAACACTTGTTTCAAGTTGCTTATGAAAAAAATAGATTTATTATTGATATCGGATGGTATCCAGAATTTAACCCTGATGGATGTTTTAAAATGTGTATTATTCACGATTTAGATTGGATGAATCCCTTGGTTACGAAAAAGATTAAGAACTTAGAGAAGTTGGAAGATCAATTAAGATTGTGTGATAAGATTGTAAGAGAACTGATTGAAAAGAATGAAGATAATTTTTATATACTCCATGTTGAAAATGTTTTTAAAATTGAGAATAGAGGGATAGTCATACACGGTTCTAATGAAGGTGAAATTTGTATTGGTGATAAATTGAAAGAAATTGAATCTGGTGGAATCTTTAGAATACTAGGGATAGATCATTTTTATTGTTCAAACAAAGAAAAAAGAGATGAAATTAATAAACGTTCCCCGATATTAATAGAGACTGTTAAAAATAAAGAGTTTTTTAAGGATAAAGTTTTAATTAAGGTTTAAACGGAAGAAAACGTATAATTTGAGAATACCTCTGTAGAAGTTTTGTATAAGGGGAACGACGTATATCAAAGTATCTTTGCAAGGGCTTAAGAAGTAGGAGCATGGAGAATGAGCAGACGCCACACCGCTTCGCCAAGTGCAGTCGCACTAAGGCTCAGCGGCGTCAAATATACAAAACGTTATCGGAAATTAGATGCAGGGAGAGTGCCAGTTAAAAATTTTTTTATAAGTTTGAGAATAGGAGATTTGAAGTTGAAAGTAGATATTATTAAAGCAAATATTGAAGATGTTCAAAAACTTATTGAAGTTCAGAATCAAAGTTTTTATGATGATTATATTAAGTATGGTGAATGTCCTGGATATAATCATACAGTAGAAAGTATGACTAATATTATTGAAAATAGATTCACATATAAGATTGTGTATGAGAATGAAATTATAGGAGATATAATTGTTAAGAAAAATTCATGCAATAATTATTATTTAGGTTGTATTTGCGTTATTCCATATTATCAGAATAAAGGTATTGGAAATGTGGCTATTAGTTTTATAGAACAACAATTTCCAAATGCAGAAAACTGGACTTTGGAGACACCTTCAGATAAGGAGGTAAACCACCATTTTTACAAAAAGTTAGGGTATGTGATTGTGAAAGAGTATTTAGTCGGCAAGGTAAAAATTGCTTTATTTGAGAAGAAAACGAATAATTGCTGTTAAATTCATTTTCATTATATACTCATGTGTTCGAAGTTAATAGTGATTTTGTATAAGAAGGGTTACGAGGGGCATCTAAAATCCGATAACAACGTAATCATGTAAAGGTTGCGAAGGAAAGAACAAGAAGATTATCTCCACCATACCTTTTCGTGGGTGCAAGCACGCTAACGCAGGTCATCCCATAGAAGCCACTCAAAGGCATCATGATTACAAAACGTTATATGTC
>NZ_JAVDDS010000009.1 GCF_030848475.1 Herbivorax alkaliphila | reverse complement strand
GGATTAATAGCACTTTTTCTGTTTATTTTATTGGGAATTGGAATGTTTATGTTTGTCAAACATTATAGAAATAATTTAAATGAAAAAAGCAAGAAAAAAGTAAAAAAAATAATTATAATAACAGCTATTGTTTTTACTATCATTTTAACAGCACTTTCAATTAGATCGGTTTTAAGATATCAATATATTGAAAGCCAACCAGCTGATATGATTGTCTCTACTCAAAAATCTGGAATGATTATGATAGATAACTATGAATATCATAAGGTGAATACTACATATGGAACCAAAAAAAGCATAACTGAATCGGAATTTAATGAATTAATGAGTCTATATGGTCAAAGTGAAGATTATGAAAAGACCAAACAAAAGATTATAAGTACAAATGATAGATATAATGAAAGAAATATAACAAAAGTGTTTCCTTTTAAGGATCATATTTATTATATTTTTGTTGATGAGGATAGAGAAGTATATAGATTTAAATATAATATAAAAACAAATGAAACGGAAGAATTTTTTTACAACTATGTAGATAAAGGCATTAAATATTTAGAAGGGAATGTAATTATTAATGAGTACCCCGATTTATACAAAAGTATAGAAGAAATACTTAGTAATGAATCTCAGTACTCAAGTACTAGATATGTGGATAATAGAATAATCTTTGGAATTTTAGACAACAGTCCTAAAAAAACAGATTTTATATGCTTATATGAGTTTATACCAGAGACTAAAGAAACTAAATTGTTGGTTAAGTTTGAAAGAACAAATGTAAGAGATATTGCATTTATAAAGGCAGATGAAAATAATTAAAAATAAATTTTTGATAGGGAAGGTTTGATATTTATGAAAAGAAATTTTAAAGCACTGTTTTCAATTTTTGTTGTGATGATTATACTAACGTCATCACTACCTGTAATGACTGCTTCAGATTCACAAAATAAATCAAATGAAAAAGTTGATTTGGCATTTGTTATTGATACAACTGGTTCAATGAATTCACACATAAATAATGTAAAAAACAACATATCAGATTTTGCAACCTATTTAGAAGATCAAGGAATAGATTTGCGTATAAGCATTATAGAGTATCGTGATATTAAAGTGGATGGTGTTGATTCAACTAAGGTGCATAAATTAGATGGTTCAACATGGCACTATTCAACAAAAGACATGATTAATACACTTGATAAATTAAGTGTTGATGGTGGAGGAGATATTCCAGAAACAGTTATAGATGGTCTGGGTTATCTTGATACAAGGATAATGTCCTATGATGGCAGTGAGAGACTTGGTATGTCTAAGTATGTAAAGCTATACATGGAAAGTCCACAAAATGTAGAGGTTTTTATTGAAGATGAAGATGGAAATGTTGTTGCTTCAATAAAAAATGTTGAAGATACAATTAGTTTTGAAGATGAACAATATACGTTTTCCTATGTTGCAAATAAGGGGTTTGAAGATGAAGAATTTAGATTTCACTCTACAGCATCTGATTTTGAAGAAGGATTAAATGCTATTGTTTACATGCCTAAGAGTGGTTATAAAGTAGTGTTTGAATATCATGGGGATGAAGATTACAATTTGGAACAGAAATATCTACATTAGACGAGGATGGAGAAACAACAGCAACAGCTACATATTTTAAGTATGATACAGATGAAAATGGCCATGTTATCACTTTAGATATGACTGAAAGTGAAGCAACAGTTGATAATATTGGCTCATTAAGTGATGAAGAAGCTGATGAAACAGCTAAATATAATGTTGAGTGGGAAATTGATAAAAGAATAGATTTAACTAAAATTGGAGAAACAGAAATAATAAATATTATTGGTGAAGAGGCATCAAAAGTATCATGGCATACATCAAATAAAGAAATTGCAACTGTATCAGATAAAGGAGTAGTTACTGCAAAAAATTATGGTAGGGCAATTGTTTCTGCTACTGATGGAAATAGAACTTTAGTTTGTGTAGTAACAATATCTAAAGAAGCAGAATCTATTCATATTGATGATGTAATAATGCAGCCAAGAGAAAGGATAGTTATTAAACCAAAGTTTGATTCAGATAGTGTGATAGAAGAAAAGATTACTTATGAATATGATAAAGATTTAGGAATAATAGAAATAAATGAGCATGGTGTGATAATAGCTTTGTCTAAAGGGACTATTGAGGTTACAGGTAAAACTTCAAATGGAGTTGAAACTAAATTTAATGTCACTGTTGCAGACAGGGGAATAATATCTGTAGATTCAGTATTAATAACTGAAAGTGACGTTAAAATGCCTACAGGAGAAAATACAACAATTACAGCTGTTTTAAATCCTGATAATGCTGACAACCAAGACCTTTTATGGCATGTGGAGGATTCATCAATTGTATCAATAGAACCAGATGGATTAAAGTGTAATATTAAAGCACTTGAAGAAGGAGAAACAATTATAACTGTTGTAACTAATGATGGTGGATTTACAGATACAGTTAAAATTTCTGTAAGTGATTCATATAAAAGAATTACAGGAAGTGGAAGATTAATCTCTAATAATACTAATCTTGAAAATCTTTCTATTGAAGGAGCAACTATTTCACCTGAATTTAAACCAGATACATTGGTTTATGACACTTTAGTAGATAATAATACAACCAGTATAAAAGTTAAAGTTGCAACTGAAGATGATTCAGCCAGAGTAAGAATTCAAGGAGCAGATAATCTTGCAGTAGGTATCAACATTGTAAATATTATAGTGACCGCGGAAGCAGGAAATAAAAAAGAATATACAATACTTGTAGAAAGAGAAGAAGAAAAAGATATAGAGGATGAAATTATTGTGAAACCAGAAGATGAAATACCAGGAGCTTTTTCAGACATAAAAGGTCATTGGGCAGAAGAACAGATAGAAGCATTACATAATTTGGGTATAATCTCAGGTTTTTCTGATGGCACTGTAAAGCCTGATAGACAACTTACAAGAGCAGAGTTGACAGTGCTTTTAGTAAAAACTTTAGGGCTTCCTGTTGTAGAAGAAATATCAGAATTTGCAGATGAAGACGAGATTCCTGACTGGGCATATGGGTATGTGGTTACGGCTAAAATGAATGGAATAGTACATGGATATGAAGATAAAACATTTAAGCCTCATAGAAACTGTAATCGTCAGGAAATGGTGACAATGCTAATGAATGCTTTTGATTTAGGAGAGTCAAGTGAGCCATTGACATTTAAAGATAATGATGAAATCCATAACTATGCAAAAGGTTTTATTTCTAAATCAAATGAACTGGGACTGGTGCAAGGTTATCCTGACAATACTTTCAGACCACTTAATAATATTACTCTTGCAGAAGCAGCAGCTATAATTTTTAAACATATTGAACATTAGTTATTAAGTTTAGAAGTATAAGATGAGGTGTATGAAATGACATATAAATTAACCGATAAAGACATGGAAAGATTAGAGAGAATAATGGAAAAATTCAATTTGAAGAACAAATATTTAGACAAGGGAATAGAAAAAGGAATGGAAAAAGGGAAAATGGAATCTATTCTTGAATTATTAGAAGAAATATCAGATGTTCCACAAGAATTAGAGCAAACTATACGAAAGCAAAAAGATATGGAAAAGTTAAGAAAATGGCACAAGCTAGCAGCTAAGGTTTCTAGCATCGATGAATTTATCTCAAAGATTAATGATGAAAAGTAGATTTTGATAAAATTAATATTTATAAGATTTAAACTACCAAATAAAAGGTAGTTTTTTTATTTATATAAATAATGATTTAATTATTAAAGCTTTATAAATCCATTGTGATTTTTTACACTTAATTTTACCTGTCCTTTACAAAATATATATTATAAAATACAATAAAATATAGATTCTGCTAGCTATGCTATTCAAGCAAGAATTGAAATAATGGATAATCATAATTAAGAAGGTATGAAATAAATGATAAAAGAAATTAGATTTATTAACTGAAAAAGCTATTAGTGATTCAATACTTTAAAATAGATCCAGTAACTGTATTAATAGAGACAAATGCCAGAGGGAAATCAAATATCGTTGATGCTTTATAATTTTTAAGCAATGTAGCAAATGGCAAATATCTTGTGCACTAGAAGGTGAGGGTATAGGAGTAAAAAGAGATTAAGGGAGGTAGATTAAAGTGAGTAAAAAAATAAGGTGGGGAATTTTAGGTTGTGGTAACATTGCACATCTTTTTGTACAGGGACTTAAAACTTTAGAAAATGCAGAAATACATGCTGTAGCATCTAAAACTCCTAAAAAGGCAGAGGCGTTTTCCTCTAAATACAACATACCAAACTACTATTGCGACTACATTGAACTTGTAAAAAATCCTAAGGTTGATGTTGTATATATAGCAACAACACATAACTTTCACTTTGAAAATTCTATGTTATGTCTAAATCATGGAAAACATGTTTTGTGCGAAAAACCATTTACTATAAACTCAACTCAGGCTCAAAAACTTATAAAAACAGCTAGAGAAAAAGAGCTTTTTATTATGGAAGCAATGTGGACTAAATTTTTTCCATGCATAATAGAGTTAAATACATTACTTAATAAAGGAATAATAGGAGATATAAGATATCTTCGGGCTGATTTTGGAATTAGAAAGGAGCCAGACTTTGATGGAAGAATGCAAAATCCTAGTTTAGGTGGTGGAGCATTACTTGATTTAGGCATTTATCCTGTGTCATTTGCAAATATGATTTTTAAAACAACTCCTTTGGTTATAAAAAGCAGTTGTTATTTTGGAAAGACTGGTGTAGATGAACACTCATCATACTATTTTGAATATGATGATGGTCAAATGGCTCATCTTTTTTCATCTTTTATATCACAAACACCCCATGAAGCATTAATATCAGGCACAAAAGGATATATTAGAATCTTAGATTTCTTTCATCCATCAAAAATGAGTATAAAATTAAATGACTGTGAAGAAAAAATAATTGAAAAGCCATATAAATCAACTGGATATAATTATGAAGCAAATGAGGTTATGAATTGTATAATGGATGGTAAGTTAGAAAGTGATTTAATGCCACATAAAGAGACATTAAAGATTATGAAGCTTTTAGATGAAATCAGAAATCAATGGGGATTAAAATATCCTGAAGATTGAAGATTTAAATAAAAGCTAAAGTTAAATTTATAAAAAATTGGAGGAATAGGTTATGAGTAAATTTATTATTATAATAACGGTTATGTTTTTTTTAGCAGGCTGCACAGTAACAGAAAAAGAAAATGAAAAGCAAGACTTAAATAAAGGAAATGTAGATATTTCTGAAGAAATAAACGATGAAGAATTAGAGGATGAAGCAGTTGACGAAAATCAAGTAGAAAACGATGAAGAATTAAAGGATGAAGCAGTTGACGAAACTCAAGCAGAAAACAATAAAGAATTAGAGGATGAAGCAGGTGACGAAACTCAAGTAGAAAACAATGAAGAATTAGAGGATGAAACAGTTGATGAAACTCAAATAAAAAACGATGAAGACTTAGAGAGTGAGGAGATTAAAAAGTTAGAATTAATAGACTTAAGAGAAATTTATCATATAGAAAAGGATAAAGTTTTATACACTGTTAAGGACATTCAACAATCCATGAAAAAGTCGTGGGATGACATTACAGGAGGAGAACCTTTAATAATAGCAGGTAAGGAAATAAATCCAGAAAGGTTTGGGTTCCTTTCTGGAATAAAGATGTCACCATGTGAAACTAAGATTTTTTTTGGAATAACTCACTATATAATAGCAATGCATGATACCCTGACAGGAGTAATAGATATTAATACAGACGAAATAACCTTTATTGACAATGAGGTGAAACCTGGAACAATAACAAGAAAAGGAATATTCTGGTGTCCTGATGAAAAACATGTTTTATATACATTGGGGAGTTCAGCGGGCTCAATAGCTTTTTATATTGATAATATAGAATGTTTTACAAATAAGCTGAGAATTGGGGATACAACGATACTTAAAGAGGATTTAGAAGAAGAACAATATGGAATAGGTGAGCGTGAAAATTGGGGAAGATTTGAAAAGTTTGAGTGGATTGATAATCAAACTATTAAATTTTATATGTATTATAGAGATAAGGATCAATATGTTACAAAGATAATTGATATAAAGGAATCCACTTCTGATGAATTGTTTTATCTTGACAAGTGAACTCGTTTAGATAAAGAATCATAGCTATTTCTAAATTAACAGATGAATTTATCTTTAGAATTAATGATGAACAGTAGAGTTTGATAAAATTAATATTTAATAAAATTTAAACTACCAAACCAAAGGTAGTTTTTTTATAACTAAAAAATTTAAATAAAAAAGTATTGACAATTTCGCCTTACAGATGTAAGCTATAATTAAGATTACATCTGTAAGGCGAAATTTTAATTATAGTGGAAAGGAGAAATAATATGGCTAAACTACCACAAATAACAGATTCAGAGTGGATTATAATGAAAGTGCTATGGGAAAAATCCCCACTTGTGAATAAAGAAATAGTAAAAAATGTAAGCAAAAAAAGCACATGGAATAAAAAAACCATAGAAACGCTATTGCGACGTTTAGTTGAAAAAGGAGCTGTTGGATTTAATCAAGTTAATGGGAAAATCAGAGAGTACTTTCCTCTGATTGGCAAAGAAGAGTGTATAAAAGAAGAAAGTGAATCTTTTTTGAAAAAAGTTTATGATGGTTCAGTAAGTATGCTTATGGCAGGCTTTATAAAGAATAAAAACGTATCAAAGGAAGAATTACAAAAGCTTAAAGAATTAATTAATTTTGATGAAGAAGAATGAGAGGTAACTTATGCATAAATACAGTATATTTATAGAAAATGCTTTATTGAATGTTTTTTCTCAAATTTTGCTTGTTTCATTAATTTCTATAGCAGTTATAATTTTGATATTTTTAGTTAAAACATTATTTAAAAACAAGCTTTCAGTAAAATATCATTATTATATTTGGTTTATACTTATGGTAAGGCTTATAGTGCCGTTCACACCTAATATATCACAAGATAATATACCCATTTTCTCAGAAAAGTATGAGAGCATTACAATTCATGAAAATAAATACGAAGAAAACTCTCAAGATTTAACTAAACAAGAGTCTAATACCATAGAGTCTAATACCTCATATATTAATTCCTCAATAAGTGAAGAGACAACTCTAGAAAATGTATTTTCACACTCAGAAAGAAATGAAGATTTAGCACATATTAATTCTTTGGATAATAATATTGAATTTAAGTCAAATAACAGTAATACTGCTTTGGTGAGAGGTATTTTTGAAATTTGTAGTAAAATTTGGGTTTTGGGAATATTGCTTCTCATTATTTACATAATGGTAATCAATATAATATTAAAGAGTAAAATTAATAAAACTAGAGTATTAAAAAAGGATACAGAATTGCAGGTTATTTTAGATGAATGCAAAAAACTGCTGAATATAAATAGAAAAATTCCTGTTATTATTCAAGGACACATAAAGACTCCTGCAATTTATGGGGTTTTTGCCCCTAAGCTACTAATACATTTTGATGCAGTAAAAATACTTAGTACAGATGAAATGAGACATGTTATTTTACACGAATTGTGTCATTACAAAGGTAGAGATGTTTTGATGTCAATGTTTCAGCTAATATTGAATATAGTACATTGGTTTAACCCTTTTATTTGGTATGCATTTAAAAAAATCAATGAAGATAGAGAACCTGTATGTGATCAAATGGTATTATCATATTTAAAGTCAAAAGAACGAAAAAGTTATGCTAAAACACTTTTGAAAATACTAAGATATTTTTCAGAAAATTATTGGGTATACAACACAACAAATATGAGCATGGGAAGATTAAGCAGTATGGAGTGGAGATTAAAACTGATAAATACAATGAAAAAAGGCTCATTTAAAACAGGGAATTTTGTTTTAATATTAGTTATTTTACTCGGTGTAGCATCTGGTATTGTTATAAACAGAAATTTGGATTTTCATATTATTAGAGCCAATACATCTAATTTAACTAATGCAAGCCAATTAGAAAGAGGTGCCATACTAGATAGAAATGGTTATGTTTTAGCAATTGATGTTGAGGCATATAAAATAGCTTTAAATCCAATGGAAATAGAAGAATCAAATCAAAACCTGACTGAAATATCTAAAAATCTTAGTAATATATTAAACATATCCCAAGATTATATAATGACCCAGGTAAAAAAACTTTCAAGATATGTAGTTATTAAGAGAGAAGTTGATTTAAAAATAGGAGATGAAATAAAAGAATGGATTAAAGATGAAAACATTAAAGGTGTTATGGTTGAAGAAGCAAATCATAGATTTTACCCAAATGATAACCTTGCAGCTCATGTGATTGGTTTTGCCGGTCATGGACATCAGGGGCTTGAAGGTGTAGAATTGGTGTTTGATAAGTATTTATCAGAAGTATCGGATTATACGGTTGATAAAGAAAATAACACTAATTTGGAAAATAAATTTAATGTACTGCTTACTATAGACAGCCATATTCAACATATTGCATCTAGATTTTTAGATAAGGCCATAAAAGACAGTAGGGCTTTAAATGGAACGGCTGCCATTATAATGGATCCTAAAAATGGAGAGATACTTGCCATGGCATCAAAACCAGATTTTGATTTAAATGATCCTTGGGCTTGCCCACCTGGAAAAGATCCCTTAACATGGAATGGATATACCATGGAAGATGTTTGCGATCTTTATGAAACAGTTTGGAGGAACAAATGCACTGCAGATTATTTTATTCCAGGTTCAACTTTTAGTGCTATAACAACAGCTGGGGCTCTTGAAGAAGGTATATTAACACCTAAAACAGCTATTACTAATCAATCAATTATTGTACAAGATTACAAAATAGAATGTTCCAAATCTGATTTTCATAAAGTAGAATCTTTTCATGAGGCATTCAATAATTCATGTAATCCAGCATTTGCAAAGATAGCACTTGAGCTTGGGATTGACAGTTTTTATGAATACGTGAGAGCATTTGGCTTTTATGATAAAACCGGTATAGACCTACTAGAAGAAGCAAGTGTATTAATTCATCATGAGCCCTCTCAATTTGATTTAGCCAGAGCTTCATTTGGTCAAGGATTTGCTATTAGACCTATTCAACTTATTAATGCCTATAGTGCAATTGCAAACGATGGAAAGATGATGAGACCTCAAATTGTAAAAAAATGATAGATGATGAAACTGAAAGAGAAAAAATAATTCAGTCTGAAAAAGTAAGGACTGTGATATCTAAAGAAACAGCAAATACCTTAAAGGTTATGTTAAGAGAGTGGGTAGAGAATGCAGATAATGACGGACTTTTTAATGATTATAAAATGGCTGGTATTTCTGGTAGCAGTATGAAAAGAAATGAAGATATAGTTGCATCTTTTGCTGGTTTTGCACCTTATGATAATCCTGAAATTGTATGTTTAGTAATAATTGACGAACCAGCAATAGATATAAACTCAAGTGAGTATTTAGCATTACAAGTTGCACAAGACATAATAAGTGAAGTTTTAGATTATCTAAACAAACCTAAAAGTTAAGATTAGAATCATACAAAGGAGATGGGGGTTTTATTTTTTAAAAACTTATATTTTATGTTGTGTTTTTTCAAAGAAAAAGGTAGTATTTAAATAAGAACAGGAAAATTATATCGAATTTTTTGAAAGGGAAATGTATTCAATGAGGATTTTATGTATTGATTTTGAAACGGCTAATAGGTTTGTAGGGAGTATATGTGCTGTTGGAATAGCAATTATTGAAAATGGAGAAATACTTGATTCAAAAGAGTGGCTTATTAAACCACATCCGGATTATAATTATTTTCATCCTATAAATACAAGAATTCATGGAATAAGAAAAGAGGATGTTATAAATGCACCAGAGTTTAATGAAGTGTATAGTATTATACAGGCATATTTTAAAGATTCTATTTTAGCTGCACATAATGCTGCCTTTGATATGTCATGTCTTCGACATGTTCTAGATTTGTATGACTTGCCTTGTCCTGAAATTCAATATTTTTGCACGTATAAGGCAGCATCAAAGACATGGGACAGATTAGAAAATCATAAGCTTAATACCGTATGCGGTCATATAGGTTTTAATTTTAAACACCATAATGCCAAGGAAGATGCAATAGCATGTGGGAAAGTATTATTGGCTTCATTAGCTGAAAATAGAGTGGATAATCCAGCCTTACTTGCTGATACAATAGGTATGAGGGTAGGGAAGCTTTACCCAGGAGGATATGAAGCTTGTAGCATTGCGGCTAAAAAAACCAATATAGGTAAAAAAGTTTAATTTAATTAAGAGGAACTCCACCTTATAAAAGGTGGAGTTTTAGATTAAGATAAATTGTTTGCTTGAGTATCAGTATTTTTTAGTTTTTGAAATGAAAAAATGCGTACTAAGCAAAAAGTATGATTTAAAAAAAAATTGAAAATGATAAAATAATGTTATATAATAATACTAAAGCTTGCTTTTCTAATGTTATTACTTCTAAAAAAAGGAGAATACAAATGAATTCTAATACTCTGAAACTCTCTTCTGATATGCAAAACCTTAAAAACGATATATTATTAATTGCTGATGAAATAGTTGAAATGCAATGCAATTTGCAACCTTCAAATGAAAATGTTGGGAATCAATATTCTATAGAAGATACAAAATACAATATTGAATATCTCTTCTCAGCAGTATTGATGGGAAGTAAATTAATTATTTCAGAATATATCAAATGGCTTTATATATTATTAAAAAACACTAAAGTTCCAGATGAAACTATTGAAATCTTTTACCAGTCAACAAAAGAAGTTTTATATAAAAGAGTCATTTCAAAAAAAATTAGTTTAAATACATTTGATATAATAGCTGAATATATTGATGCAGGTATTAAATCTCTTAAATATGACATAAAAGAACCAGAGACGTTTATATATACTGATAATCCATATTTTGAGCAATTGAATAGTTATACAAAATATATTTTATCTGCTGATAAGAATTCAGCTGTAAATGTTATAAAAGATATGCTAAGTAAAAATGTAAGCATTAAAGACTTTTACAAATATATATTTCAGCCATTTCAACTAGAGCTTGGGAGACTGTGGCATTTAAATAAAATAACTGTGGCAAAAGAACATTATTCAACAGCGACAACTCAGTTTATTATGTCTTTGTTATATGAAAAAATTTTTAAAACAAAAAAAAATGGAAATGTTTTTGTTGGAACATGTATAAATGGAGAACTCCATGAACTAGGTATAAGAATGGTATGTGATTATATAGAAAGCAACCAATGGGATACTCATTATTTAGGAGCAAATATGCCAGATGAATCAATAGTTCAATTTGCTAAAGATAAGTTGCCAGATGTAATTGCTATATCCTGCACAATGCCTTTTAATATTATAAAAATTGAAGAACTCATTATAAAAATACGAAATGCAGGTTTAAATTCATATATTATGGTTGGTGGATATCCTTTTAATGTAGATTTTGAACTATGGAAAAAAGTTGGTGCAGATGGATACTCAAAAAATTTTGAAGAAGCTTACCAAAAAGTTCAATCGCTAGATCTAAAGAGGTGATTAAAATTAATTCAAATAATAGTAAAAGCTTTGTTGCTATGTGTGACTATAATCTTAAACTAATAGAATTAATAGATAAAAAAAATATGGATATTGATATAAAAAAAGATGAATCTATTTTAAAAATAGTTTACGAGGATAGTTTAGTTAGATTTTTTGACTTTGCTAATGAGCTTAGAAATGTTAAAAGTATTTTTGGTCAGGAAGTTTCAATTAAAGAATGTTCAGGCATAATTATAAACTTAAATCTTGCAGGCATTGCTCTAGAAGGTAAACTTATTATTGTTGCTTTTTCAAACTATTTTGAGCTTTATGAAGATTTAATAAAAATTAATAGTGAGCAAACAAATTTGATAAGAGATAAGATGAAAAAATTTAATCCATTTACGAATGATTATGACCTTTTAGGTAATCTAAATAATGAGCTGATTAATACAAAAAGGGAATTGCAAAAGAAAAACTTAGAAGTTACAGAACTTTTGGATAAAAAAAATGACTTAAACAAAAATCTAGAAGAATTAGTTAGAACAAAAAATATGATACTTTCTATAATATCCCACGACATTAGAAGTCCTTTAGCAAGTATTATTCAAATTTTACAGCTTATAAATGAAACCGAAGATGGGGGGGAGCTTTTAAAAGAAGGGATATTTAAAAATTTAACCAGTATATCTCAAAACACTTTATCTCTTTTAGACGATTTAGTAGAGTGGTCAAAATGTCAAAATGGAACTTTTAGAATTATATCACAAAATTTTTATTTAGATGATATAGTTGAGGAGACAGTAGAATTATTGAGAGGTATTGCAAAAGGCAAGAATATTAATTTATATGTTGATTATGAAGCTATACCATCAGTTTGTGCAGACAAAAGGCTTATATCAATAATTCTTAGAAACCTTATTACTAATGCAATAAAATTTACCCATGAAGGTGGAAAAGTAATTGTAAAATCATCAATTTATGAAGAAAAGGCAATTATATCTGTTATAGATAATGGAGTTGGTATTAGTGAAGAAGCAATTCAAAGCTTATTTAACTTAAAAAAAAGCACTACAAATCAAGGCACAAATGGAGAAAAAGGTTCGGGTTTTGGTTTATTGATGTGCAAGACATTTGCCAAAAAAAATAATGGGGATATTTATGTAAAAAGTCAGCTTAATAAAGGCACAGAATTTAGCTTTACAGTACCTCTTGGTAAATCAGTTTAATTTATTAGTTTCTATTAAAGTAAGTCTAAAATAAACAGCCAACAAAAAAACAATATAAGGATTGATTAAAATAAGCTTCATTAAAAGAACTTATAAACATATAAAAATGAATCCCCAATTAGACAAAATAAAAATTTTGTCTAATTGGGGAGAGGAAAAAACAAAAACCATCTAAAATCTTTTAATTAGAAGTTTTTGTTTTCTTTTTATAAAACCAATAAACAAATAATAAAATTATTAATAATCCGAATGCTATATAATTAAATAGATTTTGAAAATCCGAATTGCTTCTAGTACTGATAGATTTTGAATGTGTATCATAATATTCTGTTGAATCAGCTGTTATGCTAGTACTTGTTTTTATTATTTCGTTTGTATCTAAATCATATGAATAATAAACAAAATTGCTGTTATCAATCCATTTAGATTTAGTACTTTTAATATTTAAAGGAACTTTTAAATTATTTTTGCTATAAAATATGTATGAATTTAATTCATCTGGGGTTGAATAATTGTATGTGTCAAATAAAAGGTTATCACCTTCAGGTGAAAAATTAAAGTTTTTACCATTAGATATACCATCAAACTTATTTAAAGAGTTTGATTTATAATTATAACAGTAAATCACATCAAATCCACTATAGAAAATAAACATATGATTGTGTATTAACTCAGTTTTCCATATTGGATGCTCTGTAGAAACTAGTTTATTTTTAGTACCATCAGAAAGATCATATTCATATACTTTATGATTATTATGAAACAAAATTTTATCATTTGAGGTGCAAAATCCTATAAGATTTCCATTCTCAATTATTTTTCTTATTGATTGTTTTTGCTGTCCATTCATATAATGATATATAGTATTTTCTGATTGAAGCACAGCTGAAGTATCATCTTTAGACAAATAAAATCTTTCAAAATCAGAAATAGGAATAACTTTTGTAGAAAAAGTTTTGTTTTCTGAATTGAAATATTTAATAACATTTGTATCTTTTTTTAAATTTCTGTATTGAAGAGAATCATTGCATGACCATATAAATTGATAATCATTATAATCTCCATTGGCTATTAAGTAGCCAACACCATTAGAGACTGATATAAGATATATATCATCACTGACAAATCCAGGTATATTATTGTCACCATACATAATAACATATTTACCGTTGGGACTTATACTACTTAACTTCATTGAATCTAAATCTGCAAGCTTATAAATAGAATCATCTTTATCTAGAATTAATGTATCAGAACTATCATCTGTTATTTTTATAATACCATTTTTATAAATATACATATTTTTCGCATCAAAATTTTCTGTATCAGTAGATGGCAGGTTGTAAGAATTATAGGTAGTTTTAAACTCAGTAAATTTATCAGGAATTATAATTAATTCTTGAAATTTGTTACGATTCTTTTCAATTCGTTCTTGTTGGTTTATAATTTCAGAATAAGTTCTATTTAGTTTAGAATTTGTATAAGATATTTTTTGGTTGTCATTATATTTTAATGAATAGTCCTTAAGATTTTTGATAACTTCATCAAAAGTTTTATCTTCAAAATCGGTCATCGCATCTTCAAATTTTGATATTTGTTGTATATTCATTTTTTCCACTTCATTTAATTTTGTGTAATCAAAGAACACGTCTGGTTTGTACCAGCTCTGGGTGGAAAAAAAATCATCCCACTTTTGCTCTGTGAAGATATAGCCATTTCTTGCAAATATTTCGTTTCGAATTAATTCGCATACAGCCAGTCGTTCTTTAATTTCTTCTAATACCATTTCCTCATTAGAATGATTAAATAAATAATCATCATATTCTTCAAGCATTGTGCCAATGTAAAACAGTTTTTTATCCCACATATACCCATTACATTCTCTTTGATATGGGACATAAAAATCACTTTTTAATTCATAGAATTCTGGTACAGGTACGTGTTCTACATTGAGTTCAAAATTAGGGTCAATGTTTTCAAATTGCCACTCAATTCCCTTTCCATTATAGTAATAGTTTTTAGGCTGTGCATCTATTTCTAAAAATGAAACATCTTTCTGAAATTTTACATTTACATCTATTTTATTTACACGACCTTTCCATAAAGAGCCTGTTTTTAATGTATAATCAACTCCACCTTGGCTTTTTAAGTTATATCTTATAACAATTGACTGTCTTTCATTTTGCTCAAATGGCATATTCCAAGCATAATAAGAAGAATGATAATATTCTTTTATTCCTGACAAAATCTTTCCTTCTTTAAGATTAAGCTCAACTTCAAAAGGTATTAAATCAGGATAAGATAAAGCTTCAAAATCCTTTAGAGCTTCCTTGTTGCTTGATGTGTTTGGAAATCCAATTTCAAGATTTGTGGCCTTTCCTGTATTGTGAAAGCTAAAAATAGCTTCTATTTTATGAACATTATAATTATCATCTTTTGAGGTATCATAGTTAATATTTATAGATTTACTTTCAAGTCGTATATCGGTATTATTAATAGGATATAAAGTATTGCCCTTCATTATATCAGGAGATGAATTGGTATAACAAGTTTGAGTTGGAAACAAAATAAAAAACACCAAAATTAAAATAATAAACTTTTCAAATTTAAACACATAAATCTCCCCTAAAACCAGCAAAAAATACATTAATCACATAATGTACATTACAAAATAAAATTTAATAATTAATAAAACTACCTTCATTACCTACCGTAATTTTATCATCTATTTTTTAAAAATTCAAGGTTTATATGATATATAAATAAATGTAAAGAAGGATATTTCATATTTTCATTTACATAAAAAAAATATAAAGGGTGTATCCATAAATTACAAACTGTAAAGAAGGATAAAACCTTCTTTACAGTTTGTAAATGTTATATTACTTTTATTCTACAGGAAAAGAATCAATAATTTCTAAGATATATCTACTCAAAAGTGCATAGTCTGATGAGTCAATAACTCCGTCCCCATTTAAGTCAGCAGCTAATAGTGATGACTCTGGCAGTTCTTGAATCTCTAATGCATGTCTTTGAAGAAGAGTTGCGTCAGAAGAATCTATAGAACCATCACCATTTAAATCACCGTACATTATTGATGGTGGTTCCTGAACTGTTCCGTCGAGAGAAATATTATATATTGAAGCACCTGTACCAGGTTCTAACTCAATAGTTGTAACAACAGAATCACTTCCAGGAGCTGATATTGTTATATCATATGTACCATGGAAACCTCTAAAGTCATAATTTCCACTGCTATTAGTGGTTCCTGATTCATTTGTTCTCCATTCTTCTCTTAAAGATTGATATCTAAGGCCTGCTTCATTTACTGTCCAATCATGGTCAACTATTGCTGCATCAGGACCTCTCCAATGTGAATCTGCATGAAATCCCCACATTAAGATACCGTCTACATTTGGATTAGAGAATGCAAGGCGGTAAAAATTTTCAAGGTTGTCAGCACGTAATTCTACATCGTGTGTTGTTGAATCATACTCTGTTACCCATACTGGCAAACCAGTAGATGCTAAAGTATTAATTCTACTTTCAACCACAACAGGATCGATAACTCTTTCCTCAGGGAAATGACCTTGTGCTCCTATACCGTCTAGCTCAATTCCATTATCTAAAAACCAGTTAATTTGTTGTACAAACTCATCAGCTTCAGCTTCAGATAAAACATTGTAATCATTAACAAAAAGCTTAGCATTAGGATCTAATTCTCTTGTTCTTTCAAACATATAAAGCCAGATATCCTTACCAAGTCTGTCTTTAAAAAAGCTTCCATGTAACATTTCATTATTAACATCCCAGTCAACAAATTTACCTGCATAACGGGGTACTACACTTTCAAGTCTTCTGTCTATTGCTTCCATAAGCTCACTGTCTGATAGCTGGGTTACCCATTGTGGTACATATTCTTCAACTTCCCAGAAAACACAATGACCTCTTACCAATATGTCGTTTTCCTCACACCACTCGTACATATAATCTGCGTCAGCATAAGTCACATTGCCTTCACTTGGTTCATTATGGTACCATTTAGATTCATTTTCAAAAACAGCCCATTCATAATTTTCTAAAAAGAATTCCTTGTAACGCTCATCATGCATTGCATGTCTTGCAATAGCTGAACCAAATGGAAAATGGTTTCTGGTTTGTTCAACTTCTATATTAGCACCACTAACTGGACTGCCATTAGAATCAACAACTTGAATTACTGCATCTCTTTTTCTAATTTCTTCTATTCTCTGATCTGTGATATCTCTCCAGTTGTCGGCGTTCATTTCCATTTCTATCATTTCTACATTGTCTACATAAAAATCAAATTCTGGTTCAGGCCCTTCAATGTACATTTCTAATTCTGTAGCAGGACTTGTTATAGAATATGCACCAGAAAGACGAGTCCATTCATTGCCAGTCATATTCATAACTGCAACTGTATCAAATTCTGGATCAGCATTGTCTTCTACTCTTTTCATTGAAATCTTTACTTCGTGAGTTCCAGGAGCATCAACTTTTACCCATGCTGCATATTCATATGCTTTCCCCACTTCAATTAAATCGGTCATGTCTTGAGCAATACCGTTCCACTCATCTGTTCTGTCAGTAACAAAGGCACAATAGTCACCACTTTGTGGATCGTCACTAACAATGGCAATAGAATGTTCTTCTCCATAAGGATACCAACCTGTTTCATCACCTGTCTCAAACCTTGGATTGGTAATCATATTGTCTGATGCAAATACACTACCAAAAGGAACCATCATGTTTAACACTAATGTAAGCACGACCAAAAGTTTTACAGTTTTTTTCATATTATTATCCTCCTTAAAATATATTATTAGTCTCATAATTGAGAACTTAGTAACGCATTATAAATAATTTCGCATTCTCAAGGACAAAATCCCTATGAATTAACGGGTTTTGACCGACGAGAATCGGATATTATTTCTTAGCCATTACTTAATAACAAAAAATAAATTTTTATATTATATAAAGATTTAATAAGAAAATGTTTACATCTTCTTATTTTATTATATAATAAATATCAAAATAAAAAAAGAGATATCACAAAAATGGGTGTAAAAAAAGGAGTGAACTTGTTAGCTAAAGCTAAATAAAGTAGAACATGAGAAGCACAAGAAAGAATCACTTTTTAAGCTTCAGGTTAAGAAGTGGTTCTACCTGAAGCTTAAAGCTAATCTTTTTTCAATATGTTTTCTTACATAAATTATACGAATTTTGTTTTATGAGTTGATAATATCTTTAAATTTATAATACGAGTCAATAGAGTTTCGGATATTCTTGTCATCTAATGCAACAATTTTTGCAGCAAGCAATCCGGCATTTTTTGCAGCATTAACAGGAACTGTTGCGACAGGTACTCCTGCAGGCATTTGTACAATTGACAAAAGTGAATCAATGCCATCTAATTTCCTAGACTTAACAGGAACCCCGATAACAGGGAGGTGAGTTATTGCAGCTACCATACCTGGTAAATGAGCTGAACCACCTGCACCTGCGATGATGACATCAAGACCTCTTTCTTCTGCGGTTTTAGCATAATCATACATCTTATCAGGAGTTCGATGAGCAGATACAATACTAATTTCATAACCTATCTTTAGTTCATCTAAAATATCAGCAGCACTTTCCATAACAGGAAGATCTGAATCGCTTCCCATAATAATTCCAACTCTTTTTTTATTATTGTCCACTGGCACCTCATCCTTTCAAATTAATTAGATTAAAGGTTTTATTTTAATTTTATCCAATGCCTCTTGAGCTTTAATTACTGCTGTATCTCTTAATTCATTTAAAACCGTTATATGTCCTATCTTCTTTAGGTTTTTAGTTAAACGTTTTCCATAGACATGGATATAAACTCGTTCTTCCAAAAGAACATTTTGAAATCCATTAAAAGTATATTCTCCATTAACTTCATTATTACCTAAAATATTAACCATTGCACATGGTGAAATTAATTTTGTTAATCCTTGTGGAAGCCCTGTAATTATCCTTAGCAATTGCTCGTATTGTGATGTATAACATGCCTCAATAGTATAATGACCTGAATTGTGGGGTCTTGGAGCAATTTCATTTATATACACGTCCTCTTTTTTATCAAGGAACATTTCAATGCAAAATATACCATAGTCATCAAATACATCAAGAACCTGTCTAGCCACCGATTCAACTTTGTTTTTAATTGAATCATCTATTTGTGCAGGTGCTTTTGTTAGATTTAATATGCTGTCTTTGTGTATATTTTCTACAACAGGGAAAGTTGATGTACTGCCATCAAACCCACGTCCAACAATTATTGATAGTTCGCATTTAAAGTCTATAAATTGTTCCACCATAATTTCTTTGCCTTTAAATGCTTCATATGCTTTTTCTACATCATTAATATTTCTAATAACAATATTTCCTTTACCATCATAACCACCATAGCAGGTTTTAAGTAAAACAGGAAGTCCATATTCATTTATTATGGAGAAGATATCTTCCGTGTTTTCCACCTTAGAAAATGATGGTACAGGAAGTCCTGCTTTTTTTAAAAGTTGTTTTTGGCTCAATTTGTTCTGTATTTTTTTTAATGTATCTCCTGAGGGATATATTTTATACCCTTCAGATTCAAGTTTACACAATATATCAGCGTCAATATGTTCAAATTCGTAAGTTAAGACATCGGTAGAATCTGCAAGCTCTTTAATTGAACCATAGTCAGAAAATGAAGCAGTTATTTGATTATCTGAAACTTGCCCTGCAGGGCAAGAAGGAGTGGGATCTAAGACAGATACGTAATATCCCATTCTTTTAGCTTCATAACTTAACATTCTACCAAGTTGCCCACCACCAATAATTCCAATCTTATCTGGTGGCATTAGTGTCTTCTTTTTTATGTTAGCCACAATATTACCTTCCTTAATAAATTTTAACTGTATATATAAGTTTGTACGTTAAAAATAGTGAACTAATTACAAGTTTAGTTACTTTAAGCTTTTCAAATAATCAGCTGCTTTATCAGTCATAAATTCTTCAAAAGAATATGAATCCTTTGAAGCTTCTTTTGCAATTTTAATTGTCTGATCTGGTGGAAATTTCATGTTGGTAGGACAAGGCGTAAAAATTTGCAAATACGTAGGACCAACTTCTCTTGCAACAAGTATGGCGTTTTTCACAACTTGCCCAAGTTTTTTTGGGTTTGCAACTGTAACCTTTGCAACATAGTCACATCCAGATGTTTTTGCCAAATCAAATACAGGAATTTTATCAAAATTCTTACCCTTAGGAGCCATGTTTAAAACTGTGCCCTTTTTTGACATACCACTTTCCTGTCCGCCAGTATTTCCGTATACCTCGTTATCCAACATTATAGTGGTTATTTTTTCCTTGCGAAACCAAGAATGGAGAGTCAAATCCAAACCAATATCTGCAATACCACCATCTCCAACCATAACCATAACATCTTTGTGTTTATCAGGATATCGAATATTAAGCATTCTCTTTAAACCTGATGCAACTGCACTTTGGTTACCAAAAGCTGTATTGGAATAGTTTAGAGCACTTTGAGAGAGTCCAAAAAATGAACAACCTGGTGTTCCAATTACGATAGAATCTTCAGGAGATGGTAATGATGCAAGTGCAAGACGAATTCCTAAAGACACACCACAGCCAGCACAATGGGGATGTTGTTCAACTATTTCCTTGAAAGTTCCCAAATCATCAATACTTTTATTTTTTGAATGGGGTCCATTATTTACAAGTTCTTTATACTCTTCTGGTAATATATCTTCAAATTCCTTAACAGGAGTTATGTTTCTTAATGACATATTTCTCCCCTCCTATCCTTTTGAATTTTTTTTGCTAATTGCATTTTTTATTTCATCCATAATAACTTCTTTAGGCATTGTCATGCCGCCAAAGACTCTTGGTCCTTCAACAACCCTTCTGTTGTTATCAATACATGCTTTAATTTCTCGACAAAGCCATCCACCTGCATTAAATTCAGGTACTAATATAATATCTGCATTTTCTGTAGCTTCTATTATTTCTTTTGTTGGGAAAGGACGAATTGATTTAACCTTAATTAAGCCAACTTCTATTCCCTCTTCTTCTAAAGCTCTTATAGCTTCTCTTGACTGTGAAACAGCAGTACCTGATGCTGCAATTAAAATTTTAGCGTTAGGTTTTGAAACTTCAATCAATCCACCTAAATAGTGTTCAATATGTCTTTTAGCACGTTCGGCTGCTGCAAGTACTTCCTGATGCCAGCTTGCATTAGCCGCATAACTGATATAATTACTTTTATTTAGCAGTGGATCTCTTGTAACACGCATAGGTGGAGTTTCCATATCAAAAGCTGGAACAGGTGCAGCTTTTGAGTCATACTCTGGAAGCTTTGTATCTTCTGGAGGTAGCATTACCAAATCACGAGTATGTGTAACAAAAAAGCCATCTGCAAAAACTCCCACTGGCAGGTGAACTTCAGGTTGTTCTGCAATAGTATATCCTTTTAAAATCATATCAAAATAGTCCTGTGCGTTTTCAGCATGAAACATCAACATTCCTGAATCTAAAAGAAATGACATTTCAATATTTTCTGGCTGAATAGATGGAGGAAGTGATACTCCTCTGCACATAAAAGCACTTACTATCGGTTGACGTGAACCTGCCCAGACAGGGAACATTTCCATAGCTCTAAGTGTTCCAGGTCCACTTGTAGCAGTAAAAACACGTCCACCTCCTAAAGATGCTCCGTGAATTGCAGCCATAACAGCAAATTCATTTTCAGCACGATAATAGTCTTTCAAATATCCTTGTGCATACAAATCACCAATTAGATGCATGCTTTCACTTTGTGGTGTAATGGGATAAGCTATTGCCATATCAACATTTGCTCTCTTAACTGCTTCTGCAACAGCCTCACTCCCAGTTATAAAAGCCTTCTCCCTTGGAGATTCGAAAAAAATGTATTCTGGATTTTTAACACATTGTTCCTTTGTCATTATATATATCTCCTTGAATAAAATTTTATTATTTTTAATTTACATATTGCCCTTTTCCAAAGCTTTTTTTGGACAGACTGATACGCATAAAAAACAGCCTTTACAACGATTTGTATCAATACAAACCTTGTTGTTTTCAGTAAGTTTTATAACATTTGCTTCCGGGCAGGTAAGAATGCACAGTTTACATCCTATACATTTTTCTTCATCAACTTTTACTGTAAAATACATTTTTAATTTGCCCCCTTAAATAGAAACCTCTTTAATATGTTTGCCAGTTTCTCTGACAACTTCCATATTGTTTTCAATTAACTGAGTTACCTTTTTATACTTGCCCTTTAATGCATCATCTAAAACAGCAGTAGTTCCTGAGGCAACAAATTTGCCTCCTCCAAATCTGTCAATCAATGCAGCTTCTAAGGCTTTATTTGAAACAATACCTGTAACCTTAAGAAGGGCACCAAGCATTGACATATTAGTAGATAGTTCAGTCCCACCAATATCAATAGATATTTTGGTTGCAGGTACATATATTATTCTAGAATTCAAATTTTTAAGCATTTTTATTTCATCATCACTTAAATTAAGTTCTGTATCGGAATTTATTATTAATGTTCCTTCAGGCATAAGTCCTTCAAAAAATGGCATTGTATAACATTTTCCCATTGTAATTACATGAGGATGAAATATCATAATAATGTTTGGATCAAGAATTTCTCCTCTCTCATACACTTCGTCAGCTGAAATACGTACATAACTTTCAGCTGGAGCAAGCCTTTTCTCTGCACCAAAAAATGGATTAACCGTACTGTTTTTACCATCTCTTGTTGCTGCAACTCCTAGAATGTGAGCAGCTGTTACTACTCCCTGCCCTCCTAATCCAGACATTCTAATCTTAGTTGTTTTATTCACAGCACTTCCCTCCTTGCTGACACTTTATATTCTTGGCAATTTCAGTGAGCTTTTTAACTTTTTCAGTGTCTAAATCTCTTATAGAAATCATAGAGTCTTCGTGTCCAGCATCGGCACAAAGGGAAATAGTATAACAATCTGTACCACCTCTTATAAGCTTTAATGCAACATTTGCATAATGACAATGAACGCCGACAAATACACAGACGTCTATTTTATTATGCCAGATTGTTAAATTAGGATGATTAGGATTAATCTCTATTTCAGGATTAATCATAGGGTATTTAGGTCTGTAATCCGGCATAGGTATAACTCTTGCACCAACTGTCTTTGCAAAATCCATAACTGCTTTTGCTTTTTCCTCAACACCATCTTTCCAATTCCACAAAACAAGTGGTCCTGGGAAAAAGACAGGATTTTTTGCAGATAACAATTTTTCAGCTGTTCTTTTCATTCCCTCATTTTCGGTTAGGATGTTGCTTTCCACCAGAGATTCTCCTTTTTTAGGCAATTCCACTCCCATAACAGCAGCAGATGGAACAAAAAAACCCTCTGGCCCAGCTTTAACTTTATAATCAAATGTTTGCACTTTTGTGCCCCCTTTAGCATGAAATTTTACACAAATTAACACTATTTAAAAAAATCAAAACTATAATAACCAAGAAACTCCTTAAAAATAACTTACTATTCTCAAGGACAAAATCCCGATGATTTATCAGGTTTTAGACGATGAGAATGGAACAGTATTTCTTAGACATTACTAAGTTTAATCTATTACTACTAGTCATAATTTATTAATAGTTAATTATATTTTTTCACCATTACACGACTTAAATGTTAGCATAATTAAAGTATAAAAGCAATATTTTTTTAATGATAATACTGCAATTATTAAAATAAAGCTACATATTATGAAAACTTCACTCTAAATATTAGCAAGTATAAAGGAAAAAACAGTAATTAAAACTACAACCACAGTAGTAACTTTTACTCCAGGCTTTATATCTAATGTATCTTTACTTTTTTTCTTAAGTAATTTGAAGTTTTCAACAAAAATAGCAGCAACCCATCCTATAACAGGATTTATGGCTATGCCCAAAACAATACATATTATAGCTACTTGAGCAGTGGTTATGGTTTTTATTGTTGTAAATCCAACCTCTAAAAGAGGTACATAAACTCCAAAGATTAATACCAACCACACAAGAGGAGGAAAAACTGCAATATCAAGTAAAAAACCTGATATTCCAAAAAGTATTCCTATAACACCAAGCAAAAAAGCACTTCCTCCAATAGGCCTTTTTACAGAACCAAGAGGTATCATAAAACTTCTCCATATAGCGGATGTTTGACCTCCTCCAAGTATTACCCCCACGATATTTCTTATAGAAGCTATTATAAAAGAGGAATTAGCTTTAAAAATGATTCCATGAGCTTCTTTTGGGTAATTAGATTCCTGAAGAGTTCTGATTGCTAAAGCATCTGTTGGCCACATGACTATAGCTAAAAGCCCAAAAGGAAAAGCTTTAATAAAATTCTCTACAGTAAGCCCCCAGCCTATTCCCCATTTTTCAGTCCACCACAGATTTGGATTAATTGTAGGCAGTGATACAGGAGTTGTCAGGTCTGGAAATAATCCAAATATGGCTGATAAAAACAATGCACAGAATGCACAGGCTGGTATTATCATCCATTTTATATTTAATCTAGTAAGAAAAAGGTATGTTAGCAGTCCTATTACCATAAGAACAACAAATAACACAGAAGCATCATTTGATTGAGCCCACACATTAAGACTGTCTAATGAACTGTTTATACCTAAAAGGCCAAATAATAAAATTATTCCACCCTTTGCACCTACTCCATTAATTTCTGTAATTTTATCAAAATATCGAAAGCCTGAAATTATTAATCCCAAAAAACCTATAATTAATCCTAAAGGAAGAGGATGAACACCTGATGCAGCCATCATGGGTATAATTGGAATAAGAGGTGCGAGAGTACCAGGTGGAGAAGCTAATGGATTTAATACTGCACAAAAAATCAATGTAAGTATGCTTCCTATAATTACTTCTAACCTAATATTTTCTGTTACAAAAGATGGATCTGTTATACCGAAACTTGCAGCCCAAGCCAAAACAAATGCTGCAACCAAAGATACTTTTCCAATGCTTCCTGATAATGCAGGTACGAAATCCTCTATTCTTACAGTGTAATTTATAAAAGGAATGTTTATTTTCCAAACTTTTGGTTTATATGAAGTTAAATCACTATTTAAAGTTTCTATACGATTAAAATCTTTTTTCAATGTCTTTTTCACCTACTTCTAAAAGACTAAACTATCAAAACAAATGTATCTTACTCACTTTTACTTATGTAATGGCTAAGAAATAACATCCGATTCTCGTCGGTCAAAACCCGTTAATTCATAGGGTTTTGACCGACGAGAATACGAAATTATTTCTAAGGCATTACCTAGCAATAAAGGGAGATTAAATAATCTCCCTTTACGTTGCTGTCTATAAATGAAAATCTGATTAAATTATAGTTTTACTTTAATTAATTCAGCATATTCCTCAAGGGATCCATCAGACAGGCAACATTCAATAATCTTCTTACCTAATGGATCTAAATCTTCAGATAAGAATTGTTGTAATTCTTTTTTGAAGAAATCAGCTAGTATTTTTGATCCTTTGTCATATCCTTCATTTCCTACTTCAGGTTGAAGATTTGTCTGTAATAATCCCTTTGGTAACTTAACACCGTCTACCTTTAAGGAGTTTAATGCATATCCTAAAAGAGGACATCTTGAATCTGTCAATTGTTCTTGTCTAAATTTAGCACTTCCTCTTCTAGCCATGTATTCTCTTGCTATCCATTCAGGCATAAACTGAACTTTATATGCTCCAATATTTTGATTTGGTATTAAAACAAATCTTGTATTTGGTGTATTAAGTACCTGTTTTAATAAAAGGTTTGCTTGGTCAACCATTCGACCAGTTGCAAACGGCCAATATGAACCAACACCTTCACTTGTCATTCCATGAGTATCTATAATACTTGGGTTACCATGTCCTCTAGGAGCAACTAAACGCCATAACCATCCAAGACTTGGTGGCAACACATGCATCATTCCTATAACTCCGTATGTTGGTCTTTCCTTTGTGCAAGGTGGAGTCCTAACTCCAAAACTTCTTACATCAACTTCGATAGGTTCATCTACAATTTGAGGAACAAACCTTCTTGGCATTATTACCCTTGGATTTGGACAAGGCGTGTCCGGTGCATCCATAATATGTTCCCATAGAAGACATGTAGAGTCTGGAACACCTTTAATGTTTAAGAATATTAAAGGTTCCTTTGGATGTATACTAAGCTTTTCGTAATGAGGGTCAGTACCATATTCAGTTATATGGTTAATTCTTAAAAACCATCCCTGCTCTGCATCTTTAGCAACAAGCTTTCCGCTGTCATTTTGAAGTGATGGATGACATAATGCCATATCATCTGTAACAGGGTGAAGCTCACAGGATTCTTTTAGTTCCATATTTGTTGTTTCACCAGTTAAAACATTTTCACAAAGTTTTATACTTCCATCTGGCTGTTTGTGAATAGGCTCTAACATTTCACTTTTACCACCACCACTTGCACCTTCATGCATAATGGTTATTACATTATCATAAGGAGTTATAACTTTTACTGAAGAAGCATGAACAGTTACCCAGCCTTCTAGTTCTCCTATATGAATTAATACACCATAAATTCCTTTTTTAGCACTTGGACCTGGATATAAATTATATGAAAACAGCTCATGCATATCACTTTTTCTGTTGTGAACAACAACCTGTCTTCCATCAAAATGTGTATGCCTAAAAGTTGGAGCTAGATAAATTATTGCTTTAGGCTTAAAATTATCAGGTATTTCTTCTTTAGGAATGAATCCTTGTAAATCCGCAAGACCACCTGCAAAAAAGCCTGCATTAGCTGGTGCCACTAACAGTGATGGATACCCTAAATCGTCACTTCCTGACATAAAAGGCATAACTATTAGGTCTTTTCCTTTAAACCATTCGAAAGTTTCATTTCTAATAGGATCAAAATTTTCTCCATATAGTTCTCCATAACGGGGTTTGTCTGTTTCACCTTCGTCAGCCACAACCAAGCAATCAGGGTCACGACGTCTCATATAAACATCTTCATAATTTACAGCAGCTCCATTAGTACAACGTCCAACAGTTGCTTCAACTACTCTTCCTTTTCCTGGCACATCATAAGCAACTTCAAATAAATCGATATTTTCATCATCTCCAAGTGCCAGAGATAATAAATGTTGTCTGTTATCAGGTACTATTACTTTTCCTTCTCCTTGGAGAACTTCTTTAAGTTCTTCAGGAAGAACAAATTTTTCTAATATTTTCTTATCCATATAAAAACTCCTTCTCTAATTAAATTATTTTAAAACCAATAAAGATTAAAGATATATAACTTTTATTAACATCCCCCTTTATGTAATTGACATTTTATCAATTGACAGAATCCTTCTAAATAACATAAATTAAGCTAAAGTAGCACCAATTTTATATATTTTGTTTTTATACATGCAGTTTACTAATATGTATAAAAAAAATATAGGATTAATCCATATAGGCATTCTACTGCATTTTGTTAATATATTAACACATTGAAAATAAAATTACAACACTTTTTTGGAAGTTTGGAAGATGAATTAGTATGTTTAAATATAGCTAAACATCGAGACTTCAGTTGAAGACTCAACTCCACCTGAATATTTATAAGAGTAACTCCACATTATAAAAGGTGGAGTCTTAGAATAAGATAAAGTTTATTTAATAATTATTTAAAATAGACTTAATTTTTTTTCTAAAATATGCTATAATGAATGTAGTTGGTTTTCTAGACAGTTATTTTATAAGGTTTCGCCGTAAGACACCTTTTTTAAGGTGAGTGATATAAGGCGAGGTTTTAACTAAGAATTTGCTAGAGCATACCGACAATGATTGTGGAGAGTATGCATTAAGTAGCTCTATGAAGCAAGAATGCTTCTTCCTTTAGGAAGAGGAGAATATCAGTTTTAGACACTTCTTATATTTTGACTATTGATATTTTAACAAACTATGTAGTAATGTCCTTCAAAATATTAAATTAAGAGGGGTTGGTTTACGTTGAAGTTTAAAGTTGGAGAAGTCGTTACACTAAAGCATTATTCAGGGAAAAAAATAAATAAGGGGTTGATTAACAGTGTTCAAGATGACATCATCATAGTCAGACCTGAGCGTGATTTTTTAATATACAGTTATTTTGCTGATGACCCGGTTGTTTTAGGCTATGAAAATGAAGACATAGTTAACATCTGTGAGTCTACCATAACAGGTATAAATTATAACAACAACACTATAGCTATTAGCATAAAAAATATTCAATCACTTACAAACAAAAGGATAACTCAAAGGTTTCCAGTATCTTTGAGTGCTTACATAACAAGCAAAAACGATAAAGCCTTTGCTTATATTAGAAATTTAAGTCTGGATGGATTATCAATTTGTTCTAAACATGAAAAGAATAAAGGTGATGTAATAAATGTTCAGACAATTGTTGAAAACAAAGAACTTGATTTTGATGCAAAAATAATGTGGAAGAAATCAGGAAAATTAGGATTTGAATACGGTTTAGTTTTTGATTCAGTTGAAGAGGAATTTGTAGAAAAAATTGAAAGTTGCCTTCAATTTTTAAAACTAGACCAAGAAAGTGCTATGAATAGATTAAAATATGATTTCAATCTATATAATAGAAAAATGATGGCGAAATCAATAATGAATTAGAAAAGTGAGTGAACTCTAAAAATTAATACAAAAGATAGGTGCATGTTGCTTATAATGAAAAAACAAAGCCTTTGCCTTGTAATGGGCAAAGGCTTTTCTAGATTAAAATTTTATAAAAAGTAAAAGACTTATAAATCATCCCACCTGTCGTCAATATTATGAGAAAGTGCTCTATAGCCTTTAGCAATAAATAAAGCATCTAAAAGAGCTATTCTAACCATGGCTTCACATACAGGATATATTCTTGTACATATACAAGGATCATTTCTTGTATTAAATTTTTCTTTAATGTTTTTTAACTTATACATGTTAACAGTGTCTTGAGTTATATTAATGGTAGGAGTTGGTTTTACAGCAAGCCTGATTCTTAAGTCTTCCCCATTAGATATTCCTCCAAGAATACCACCAGCTCTATTTGTTTTAAATCTGATTCTCCCTATATCTTCATCATAATAAGGTGTGTCATTAGATTGTGATCCTTTCATTCTTGCATGTTCAAATCCATCACCAAACTCGATTCCCTTAACAGCAGCAATAGACATTAGGGCATGGGATAATGTTGCTTGTAGCTTGTCAAAAGCTGGCTCTCCAAGTCCTGCAGGCACTCCTCTAGCAATTATCTCTACTACTCCTCCACAAGAATCTCCCTGTTCTTTTATTTTTTCAAGTTCTTTTATCATTTCCCCACTTTTGCTTAAATCAGGGCAATTAATTTCATTTTTTCTATAATTTAATTTAGCTGTTTCATAGTCTACATCTTTTGCCTTAATTCCGTGAATTTGTGTAGTAAATGCAATTACATCTATACCTATATCATCTAAAACAGCTTTTGCAACAGCTCCTCCTGCCACACGTGCTGCAGTTTCACGGCCGGAAGCACGTCCAGCTCCTATGTTGTCTGCAAATTGACCATACTTTTTAAAAAATGTATATCCAGCCTGTCCAGGTCTTACTAATTCTTTGTAGCTTTTATGTTTATTTAAGTGCTTGTCTTCTATTACTCCATTTGGAATTATCATTCCAACAGGAGCTCCTGTTGTAATATCATCTTCCATTACACCGGAAAAAATATAAACCTTATCTTTTTCTTTTCTTGAAGTATCAAGTTTACTTGCCCCGGGTCTTCTCTTATCAAGCTCATTTTGAACAAATTCTGGTGTTAGCTTAATTCCAGGTGGAACACCGTCAACAATTGTCATTAAGCCGCCAAACAGTTCTTTTGGAATATCAAGATTCTTACGAAATCCTCCTGCATATGATTCTCCACAAGTAGTTATTTTAAATATCCTACCATATACATTTCCTACCATGCTACAACATCTTCCTTTCTACTTTATTCTTATAAATTTTACTAATTTCATTTACAATCGTATCCACACTTTTTAAGTTACAGTTAATTATTGCATCTGCATATTTTTCATAAAGAGGAGTTCTTTCCTTATATATATCAGAAAAACTCTGTTCTTTGTTTTTTGCAAATCTTCTTTTTGTAGTTATTCTATTTTCAATTTCATCTATATCCAATTTCAAATAAAAAATAATTCCGTATTTTTTTAAATGCTCAATACCCTTTTTATTATAGATAACACTCCCTCCTGTTGAAATTACATGGTTTTTTATAGTTAAATTTAATATCGTTTCTTCCTGGATTTTTAAAAAATTATCCAGACCATCTTCAATTACTATATCCTTGAGAGGTTTTTTTTCGTTATCTAAAATTATTTTGTCTGTATCAATAAAATCCATATTAAGTTTTTTAGAAAGCGGTTTTCCAATAGTTGTTTTTCCTGAACTTGGCATTCCGATTAAGATAATATTTTCCATATAAAATCTCCTCATCATTAAAACACATAGTATGTATCTATAAAGTATTATACACGTAAATTAATAAATCTCAAATTAATTTTTAAAAATAGTTTGTCATAGAAGAATTTTTTATGTTTATTAATTATATTAAATTTAGTATAATTATAACGAGATGTTCTTTTAAAAATATTTTTAACAGGAGAAACTAAATGAGTGAAATGCCTTATACTATAAAAGATTTTTTAAGTTATATGGAAACAATTAAGGGAAAGTCAAAAAATACTGCTCATGAATACTATTATGACTTAAGACTTTTTTTTCGATTTATGAAAATTCATAAAAATCTTGTACAAGAAAAATGTGATTTTGATAAAATTGATATATCGGATATCGATATTGATACAATAAAAAAAATTACTTTAAGTGACCTATATGCGTATATGTCTTTTTTAAGCAGAGAAAGGGATAACAATTCAAGTTCAAGAGCTAGAAAAGTTGCAAGCATAAAGTCATTTTTCAATTATATAACAAACAAAGCTAAACTTTTAGACTATAACCCTGCTAGCGAACTTGAATCGCCCAAAATATTAAAAAGACTTCCTAAATATTTAAATGTTGAAGAAAGTAAAAAGCTTTTAGAAGTTATTGATGGTGAATATAGTAAAAGGGATTATGCCATTATGACACTTTTTTTAAACTGTGGTCTTAGACTTTCAGAACTTGTAAGTATTAACATCAACAAAATAAAAAATGAAACATTAACCATTATTGGAAAGGGTGATAAAGAAAGGGTAATATATCTTAACAAAGCCTGTATTAATGCCATAAATTCATATTTGAAAGTAAGACCTTCTGATTATATAAAGGATAAAAATGCACTTTTTTTAAGTAAGCGAAAACAGAGAATAAGCACTAAGACAGTTCAACATATTGTAAAAAAATATTTAAAAGCTGCAGGTCTTGATACTGAAAGATATTCTGTACACAAATTACGCCACACTGCTGCTACACTTATGTATAAGTACGGAAATGTAGATATAAGGGCACTACAGGAAATATTAGGTCATGAAAGTATTTCGACTACAGAGATATACACCCATGTTGACAGCGATCAGCTTAAAAATGCACTTGATAGCAATCCATTGTCAGAAATAACTTTTGATGAGGATTAAAAAAACACTAGTAAATTATACTATTTTTCTTTGCATTTTTAAAAAAAATAAGTTATATTAATTTATATAGTAAAAAAAATATATTTATGGAGATGGGTTATGAATTTTAGAAGATTTTATTTTATAGTGTGTTCTGTTTTATCGGTTTTTATGTTTTGCATTGGTGTTTTAATGCTTGTTTACATTAATGTAACTGATGTTTATGGTTCTGAAAGTGATACTAACAATCAAGGAGATGGTGGAATAGTAGAAAGAATGCTTGATCCTTTTAGGACAACAGAGATGAACAGTATAAATGTTTTACTTTTAGGTGGAGAACAATCTGGAGGTCTTACTGATACGATGATGGTTGTAAATTTCAACCCTAAAACAGCACAGATTAATGTTTTATCAATACCTAGAGATGCACAAATAAGATTAAATAATAGAACAGCAAAAATAAATGAGATCTATCAAAATGGTGGTGGAGAATTTGCAACAGAAAGACTGAGTGAAATTCTTCAAACAGATATAGACTATTATATTCATGTAGGACTTCCGGCTTTTAGGGAAATTATAGATGTGCTTGGAGGCGTGGTTTATGATGTTCCTGTAGACATGTATTATAGAGATCCACTGCAAAATCTTACTATAAATATACAAGCAGGGGAACAGCAGCATTTTGATGGTGAAAAAGCAGAAAAGTTTATGAGATTTAGACAGTATAGAGGTGGAAGGTCAAATGAATATTATGATGGAAGTGATTTAAAAAGAATTGAAGCTCAGCAGAGCTTTATAGAAGAGCTTATAAGACAAAAGGCAAATATGTACTATATAACAAGAATAAATGAGTTACTAGATGTGATTTTTAATAGAGTTGAGACCAATCTTAGTATGAGTGAAGTTTTAAAAATGACCATTAATGCAGATGAAATTAGTGCCCAAAATGCTAACTTTTTCGTTTTGCCAGGTAGAACAGTTGAACAGGAACTATCATACTTTATAATAGACCGAAAGGAAACTATGGAAATCGTTGATGAACATTTTGTTATAGAAACAGTTGAAATTGAAGAACCAGTTGAAGAACCAGTTGAAGAGTAATAAGAATTGGCAAGGGGGATTCCCTTGCCAATTCTTAAAGAGAAGTCCCATATAATTCCATTATATGAGTTGTTTGTAATAAGTAAAGTGATTTATTTATATTTTTTCTAAAAACAACTTGTATGCCTTATATGCCATATAAATATCTGCTTTACTGGTTACTTCAAAAGGTGAATGCATTGAAAGTACAGCTACACCACAATCAATAACATCCATATTCATATTGGCTATAAACTGAGCAATTGTTCCTCCTCCTCCATGGTCTACTTTACCTAATTCAGCAGTTTGCCATATAATTTGATTATCGTTAAAGAGTTTTCGAATGCCTCCAATAAACTCAGCACTTGCATCACTTGCACCTGCTTTCCCGCGAGCACCGGTATATTTTTGAAGAACAACTCCCTTTCCAGCATAAGATGTGTTCATTTTATCATAAACAGCTTCATAAGTAGGATCAAATGCTGCATTTACATCAGCTGAAAGCATTTTGGAATTTGAAATACATCGTCTGGTCACAATGTCTGTATATTTATCAGAACTCAAATAACAAATATCTGCAATGAAATTTTCTAAGAATGCTGATTGGGCTCCTGTATTTCCCATACTGCCTATTTCTTCTTTATCCATCAAAACACATACTGAAGTTTTTTTATTATCTTTTAAATCCATAAGTGCCTTTAAAGAAATATAGGCACACACCCTGTCGTCCTGACCATATGCACCTAACATTCCTCTATCAAAACCCACATCCTTTGCCTTATTTGATGGAACAAACTGAATTTCTGCAGCTTGAAAGTCTTCTTCTACAATTCCATATTTTTCATTTATTAAATTTAAAATATTTAATTTTACTTTTTTAGAAATCTTCTCATCATTAAAAGGGATGGAACCACAAAGTATATTAAGATCTTCTCCTTTAATACCCTCCATCATTTTTTTCTGCATTTGATTTTTAGCCAAATGAGGTAACAAATCTGTAATGGTAAAAACAGCATCATTTTCATCTTCACCTATTTCAATTTCAACAACACTGCCATCTTTTTTTACTACAAATCCATGTATTGCCAGAGGTATTGTAACCCACTGATATTTTTTTATTCCGCCATAATAATGAGTTTGTAAAAAAGCCATGTTACTTGATTCATAAAGTGGATTAGGCTTAAGGTCAAGTCGGGGTGAATCAACGTGAGCTCCTAAAAGGTTAAATCCCATTTCAGGAGGTTCAGATCCTATAGTTGCTAAAATTATTGATTTATTTCTATTGATTTTATAGACTTTCATGCCCTCTTTTAATTTTTGATTTGAATTAATTATTTCATCAATTGATACAAAACCACTTTTGGAGATAAGTTTTTGGGTTTCATTAATGAATTCTCTTTCTGTTTTTGATTTATCCAGAAAACTTTTGTATTCATCACAAAATGAAAATGTGTTTTTTACATCTTCCTCACTGATTTTGTTCCATGCATTGTGATTAGTATAAGAAAGTTTTTCTGAAAGTTTTTGTCCATAACTCTTATTGCTTGACATAATTTGCTGCCTCCTCTTATATATAAAATATTCATCAAAAAAATCTACGATGCTATTGTTATTTTACCATACTTTTTAAGTATTATTTAATAAAAATATAAAAAAAATTGATGCTAATGTTAGCACCAGTTTTTTTAGGATGTTTTAATCTTCAAATGTTTTAGACAAGTCTTTTTCTATTGATTCATAATCATCTAAAATCTTAAAAAGCATATCTACAACATCAGGATCAAATTGAGTGCCTGAGTGAGTTTTAAATTGATTGAGGGTTTCTTCAAGATTTAATTTAGATCTATATTTTCTATCAGATGTCATTGCATCAAAAGCATCTGCTACAGTTAATATTCTTGCTAAAAATGGAATATCATCACCTTTTAGACCTTCTGGATATCCTTTTCCATCAACTCTTTCGTGATGATATTTTACAAGTGGTACAACATCTTGGAACATTGATATTGCAGATAATATATAAGCACCTTTTAAGGGGTGTTTCTTTATTTCTTCATACTCATTATATTCTAATTTATTTGTTTTAAACAAAATATCATCAGCAGTGCCAATTTTACCTATGTCATGGAATATTCCTGCTATTTTAAGAAGTTCAATTTCTTTTTGTGATAAGTTAAAACCAGTTCCCAATTTCATTGCAAGATAGGAAACTCTGTCAGAGTGGCCTCTAGTGTAGTAATCTTTTGCATCTACGGTAAGCCTTAATGCTTCAATTGTATCCATATATCTTTTTTTCAATTCCTTATATGTCTTGTCTAATTCCTCCTTTTTCATATTTATAAGTGAATGTAAAAAAGCATTGTTTATAGACGAGGCTGCCTGCCTTGAATATATTTCAATTAATGTTTTTCCTTCATTAAAGTTATTGCTTTCAATATAAATAACTCCCATAGATTTGTTGAATTCGTTATAGAGAGGAAAAATAATGCCGGATTCTAAAGTTAAAACTTTATTTACTTCCCTGCTGCGACCTATTTGTTCCATTAAGTATGGGCTTAATACTTCAACTAAAGACTTAGTAGGTATGTCATATGACCCCACACCTTTAAATATTATTTTTTCTTCATTGTCGTTGCTGTCATCAATTAAAATAAAGGCATTTTTGCTGTTTACTAAAGGCATAAGACCTTTTAAGATTTCTTCTAATATAGTACTAATTGGTTGTAGTTGATAAATTTTAGGTACTGTATTGAGTATTTTATTTAAACCATCTTTAAAATGTTTAATTGTCCGCATCTGTGAAATTGATTTAATTCCAGACTCAATTAAAAGCATTAATTGGTCAAAACGGTCGCTTTTTTCGCAGTAGCCTTGAATATCAAGAGCTTTTATTGTGTCAAGAGGAGGTGCTAAATCCTTATGACCTGTAAGCATTAATATATAAGTATCCTTATTAAATTCTCTTAGCTTTGAAACAACTTGGTCACCATTTATTGGAGTCATAATATAATCTAGTATCAGCATATCAAAGGTTTCGTCTTTCATTACTTCAATAGCCTCTAGAGGATTTGTAATGCCTTTACAATAGTAACCGTTTCGGTTAAGCATTACCTTTATTGAATTAATTATACCTTCTTCATCGTCTAATATAAGAATCTTATAATCCTTAGATATCTGGGAAAGCTTTTTTCTCATACAAAATCCTCCTTAAGCGGTATAATAAAATTGCATATTGTATTTTGCTCCCCAATTAAATAACTTAATGTTGATTAACATAAGAATAGAAAAAGATTAAATAATAGTCTATTTACATTTTACATGATTTTCAAAGCATATGCAATACCCTAATTCATTAAATTTGCAATCATATAAAGTATAATTTCACCATATTTTAAGTAGTTAATCTTATTCTAAGACTCCACCTGAAGTCGCCATGTTTAGCTTTAGCTAAACGAGTTCACTTTACATATTTAAAACACTCAAAAGGGCATCTACAATATCAGGATCAAATTGAGAGCCTGATTCTTTTTTTAATTCTTTCACAGCTTGCTCTAAATTCATTCCCTTTCTGTATGGACGATTCGATAACATTGCATCAAATGCATCCGCAACACATAAAATTCTAGCCTCAAAGGGAATTTTATTTCCTTTAATTCTAGATGGATAACCATTGCCATCATATCTTTCATGATGGTGTTTTATAGTATCTATTAACAATTCCATACTTGACAAGGGTTCTAAAATATCAACACTGTAAATTGGATGATTTCGCATAAGAAGAAGCTCTGAATTTGTTAACGGTGTAGATTTATTCAATATAGCTTCTGGTATTTCAACTTTTCCTATATCGTGTAATAAAGCAGCTATTTTTAATTCACGAAGCCTGCTTTTAGAAAGCCCTAGTTCCCTTCCTATCTTTTCAGTATAATCCATAACCCTCTCTGAATGTCTAAGAGTATATTTGTCTTTTGCAGAAACTGTGCCTAAAAGAACTCTCACTCCAGCAAATAGCTGGTCTTCATCTGAATTAAAAAAGGCTTTTATTTCTTCAAAAACATCTCTATATAATTGTACATTATTTCTACCCTTGTTTTTTGCTTGATAAAGAGCACTAGTTGCCTGCATAACCAAGTCATCCATGTTCCTTGCAAAATTAGGATATATTGAATATCCTATAGAAAGTGTTATATCTTCAGGTAGTTTTTCTTTTCTTACCATTTCTTTATAAGATTTTTTTATACGTTCAATTATCCATAAAACATCATTTGTGTTAGTATCAGAAATTAATATTGCAAATTCGTCTCCTCCATATCTACATACAATATCTTGTTTTTTTGTTTCCTTAAACAATACGTAGGCAGTTTTAGCCAAAAGCTCATCACCTTCATTGCGTCCGTAAGTGTTATTATATTTTCTAAAATTATCAATATCAATCATTATCATACCTAATGAACTATTTGTGCTATCTGCATGTTTTATTTTTTCCTCGACTAATGTATGAAAATACCTATGATTATAAACTCCTGTAAGATTGTCAATAAATGCTATTCTCTCTAGTTTATATATATGCTTATTGTTTTGAGAAGATATGTACGCAACTAAAATAGATACAATAACAAGAGATATTCTCATAAATGCAAGGTTTACAAGCAGTGGTGGAGCAAATTCAACTAAACCTAGCATATCTTCTGGAATTTTTTCAATATCACTTACAATTTCTGAAGATAACATAAAAGCAGATCTAAAAAAATATATAGCCGCAATGCCGTTTGTAGATGCAGATAGAGACATTCCTAAATAAGAGTATCGATATGAAAGAAAGATAGAAAGTCCTACTTCTAATATGGCAAGAAACCCTCTATACTCTACAGGTAAAAGTCTTAGAGCCTGAATGGATATAATAAATAAGTAAATTAAAACAGTTATTATAAATGATTTTGTTATCATAGCCTTCAGTTTGTAATTCCATGGCTGTAAATATAAATCGTCATAGTAATAGAGGTCTGCCGATGTATTATTAGCGTCTAAAAGTTTTTTCTTGGTTTTGGTATTTCCTAAAAGTAAATCTACTAAGTTTCTAAATGGTGTTTCTTTTCTTTCCACAATAACAATTCCCTTTCTTTTTCTAATGTATAAGACAATATAATGATTATTATAACAAAAAATAATAATTATACTTTTTTTATTACTTAACCTAACATGTAGTTACTTGACTTAAGTATAATTATACTTTATAAATAAGATATATTCAAATTTAATTTTAAAAAAATTGGGGAGGACAAAAATGTTTGATTGCCATATTCACAGTAGTTTTTCAGGAGATAGTGAAATGAATTGTCAGGTAGCTATTGAAACTGCAATAAATTTAGGACTTGATGGAATAGCTTTTACAGATCATTTAGACTATGACTATCCTGACTATGATGATGTATTTATGATTGATTTTGATAAATATTCATTGTTTGTTGACAAATTAAAACAAGATAACAAAAAAAATATTAAAATATTTAAAGGTATTGAAGTTGGAATTCAACCTCATGTTATACAAGATACCAAAGAGATTATTGAGAAATATGATTTTGACATTGTCATAGCTTCAACCCATATTGTAGACAAACTAGATCTTCATAATGGAGATTTTTGCAAAGACAAAACAAGAAAAGAAGCCTATTGTAGGTATCTTGAAGCTGTTTTAGAAAGTGTATCAGGGCTTAATAATTTTGATGTGTTGGGGCATTTAGATCTTATAAGGAGGTATGGATGTTATGATGTCAATACATTAAGATATAAAGATTTTTCAGATTGTATTGATGCTATTTTAAGCAAATTGATTTCTTCAGGAAAAGGTCTAGAGGTAAATACATCAGGATATAGATACAACTTAGGGTCACCAATGCCTGACTTTGACATTGTAAATCGCTACAGAGAATTAGGTGGTGAAATAATATGCACAAGTTCTGATGCACATACACCGGATTATATAGCATATAAATTTTCTTATATAAAAGAACTTATTGAAAAAGCAGGGTTTAAATATATTGCTTATTTTGAAAACAGAAAACCTGTTTTTGAGCCTATAAAGTGATTACTCCTCCACCTATAACTATATCATCACTATAAAAAACAACCGACTGTCCTGGAGTTATTGCTCGCTGAGGGAGTTTAAATACAACCTCAGCTTTTCCGTCTTCTAACGGATAAATGGTTGCATCTGCTTCTTTTGCAGAGTACCGAATTTTTGCTTTTACTTCCATAGGTTCTTCTAGCTTGTCAATCATTATAAAATTTAAATCACCTGCAATCAAAGATTTAGAGAATGTTTCATCATTTTTGCCCAGTATTACATTGTTATTTTCAATATCAAGTCCCACCACATACATAGGTTTTCCAAAAGCTATTCCCAATCCTTTTCTTTGACCTATAGTGTAGTGAATTATTCCTTTATGTTTTCCCAATAAATTTCCCTCTGTGTCAACAAAGTATCCAGACTTAACTTTTTTATCTGTATTTTCTTTTATAAATTTAGCATAATTATTATCTTCAACAAAACATATTTCTTGGCTGTCAGGTTTAGAAGCTACATCAAGATCTAAATCTTTTGCAATTTCGCGTACATGGTCTTTTGTATAATCACCTATAGGCATTAGTATTTTGGAAAGTTGGTGTTGATTTAAATTATATAGTGCATATGTCTGATCTTTTTTTTGAGTTACTGATTTTTTTAATAAGTACCTTTTTAAGTTTTTATCATATTCAATAATGGCATAATGTCCTGTAGCTACATAATCTATTCCCATAGATAATGCTTTTTGAAGCATAGCTTCAAATTTAACATATCTGTTACAGGCAATGCAAGGGTTAGGTGTTTTGCCTTTTAAATATTCATCTTTAAAGTAGTCAATTACCTTATTTTCAAATACATCCTGAAAGTTCATTACATAATAAGGAATGCCCAACTTGTATGCAACTCTTCTAGCATCATCAACAGCAGAAAGAGAACAACATCCTCCTTCCGCTTGCTTTGTATCAGCATTTATTTCAGGCCATATCTTCATGGTAACACCTATTACTTCATAACCTTTTTCTAAAAGCACAGCAGCAGCTACAGAACTGTCAACGCCACCGCTCATACCAATCATAACTTTTTCTTTAGACATTTCGTATCAATTCCACCTTCTATTCAATTCTAAAACCCTACCTTTTATAAGGTGAAGTTTTTTTAGGTGTATGATGCACACCCATTTTTCTTATAATTTCAGGTGGAGATTTTACTCCACCTGAAAATTCAAATTTTGGTTTTAAGTTGAGCTAAATTTCTAGTCTATATCATGGTTTATATCTTCGCACCTTTTACAGCAGGAAATACATCCACTTTCCTCTTCTTTAAGACCATTTTTTACTTTATAATTTTCTATTGCAGCCTGTATAGCTTCTTCTGCTAGATTTGAACAGTGCATTTTAGCAGGTGGTAACCCATCTAAAGCCTCTGCAACAGATTTGTTTGTTATATTTAAGGCTTCATCAACAGTCTTGCCTATTATAAGTTCTGTAGACATACTGCTTGTAGCAACAGCTGCACCACACCCAAAAGTTTTAAATTTAGCATCAACTATTTTATCGTCTTCAATTTTAAGATACATTTTCATAATATCTCCGCATTTGGCATTTCCAACTTCACCAATTCCATCTGCATTTTCGATTTCTCCAACATTTCTTGGATTTGAAAAATGATCCATAACTTTTTCACTATACATATTATTTCCCTCTTTTCACTTTTTCATATAATGGAGACATTTCTCTCAGTCTCTCAACAATTTCAGGTAATTCTTTCATAAGTAAATCAATGTCTTCGTGTGTGTTGTCTTTTCCAAAAGTAATTCTCAGCGATCCATGAGCTATTTCATGAGGAAGACCAATTGCAAGAAGAACATGTGAAGGATCTAAAGATCCTGATGTGCAGGCAGACCCACTTGAAGCTGCAATACCTTTCATATCAAGCATAAGTAAAAGGGACTCACCTTCAATAAATTCAAAAGAAAAATTAATATTGCCTGGAAGGCGGTTTTGTCTGTCTCCGTTTAATTTTGTAAAAGGTATCTTTTCCATTACTTCTTCAATTGTTCGATCTCTTAAGCCTATAAGTTTTTTGTTGTTTTCTTCTATATTTTTAGTTGCAAGCTGAATTGCTTTTCCAAGCCCTACTATTCCTGCAACATTTTCAGTACTTGCCCTTCGACCTCTTTCTTGGGCTCCTCCATGCATAAAGGAAGTAATTCTTACCCCTTTTTTAACATATAAAGCACCTACACCTTTAGGTCCATAAAACTTGTGAGATGACAAAGATAAAAGGTCAATATTTAAGTCGTTAACGTCTATAGGCACAGTTCCTACTGCTTGTACAGCATCAGTGTGGAAAAATACACCTTTATCTCTAGCGATTTTACCAATTTCTTTAATAGGCTGAATTGTGCCTATTTCATTGTTTGCAAACATAATTGTTATAAGTATTGTATCAGGTCTAATTGCTTTTAAAACTTCATTCGCAGAAACAAGACCATTTTCATCAACAGGCAAATATGTTACTTCAAACCCATCACTCTCTAAGTACTGACATGCGTGCATAACAGCATGGTGTTCTATGTTTGTAGTGATAATATGGTTACCTTTGTCCTTATTAGCATAAGCCACACCTTTTACAGCCCAATTATCTGCCTCAGTTCCTGAACCGGTAAAAAATATTTCTCTTGGATTTGAGCCAACAGCTTTAGACACTTTTTCACGAGCTTCTTCTAAAGCCTTCTTGCTTTCTCTTCCAAGGGAATATATGGATGAAGGATTACCAAAGTTTTCAGTAAAATATGGAAGCATCTCTTCTAAAACTTCAGTGCTTATAGGCGTTGTTGCTGCGTGATCAAAATATATTGTCTTTTTGTCCATAATTATTACCCCTTATATTAATACTAGTTTCCTATTATTTATTCCCTAAAATAAATTGTTAAAACATTTTACGAATTATAATATGACATAAAGAGATAATCTTTTATATCAATTAGTATTATTTTGTAAGTTTAATATTATTGAATATTTATATCAACTAGATTAGCACTCCAGATTGGGATTGTCAATATTTTTTGTTTATCTATTAGAAAGAATTGTTCTTAGGTTTTTAAATTTTAGCTTTAAATATGTATTAAAAGAAAAATTTAAAATAATGGAGTATAATATCTTTTTTTTAGCATGTCCTCAATTTCGTTAATAGTTTTACCCTTTGAATTAATCATAAGCACTCCATAAGAGCACCTTTCACCCATAGTGGCTTCAGGCATGTTGTTTCTTGAAACATGAGAAATATTAAAGAAATTTCTTTCATATATAATTGCATCAACAGGATAATTATAATTTTCAATGTAAACAACATTGAAACCTCTTTTTTCAAGTTTATTTTTTAGGTTTTCAAGTCCCCTTTCAATTGCAACAACCAAAAAAACCACCTCCAGTAATATTATTACCGAAAATGGCTGTTAGTATGCTTTGTTATAAATCTTTTTCTTTTTGATAAAAAAAAGTTTGAATAGGTTTTAAATTATAATTTGCATAAAGAAGTATTTGCTCTGTACTACCAACAAATAATATTCCTGAAGAGGTTAAAGACTTATTAAAATTTTTGTATATTTGAATTTTAGCCTCTTCTGTAAAATAAATCAAAACATTTCTACAAACAATTAAATCACAGTTAGGTGGATATTCATCAGCTAATAAATTATGATGCTTAAAATTAATGCATCGTTTTATTTCGTCATTTATTTGAAAATTTTTGCCATCGTGTGTAAAGTACTTTTTTAAATAAGATTTAGGAAGGTTTGCAACGCTTTTTTCAGTATAGGTGCCTTTTTTTGCTCTTTTAAGAATGTCCTTATCTATATCAGTTGCTATGACTTTTATATTTTTAAGAGGCACAAATTCATTTAATATCATTGCAAGAGTATATGGTTCATCACCACTAGAACAGGCAGCACTCCAAATATTTAGGTTTCTATTTTTTTTTAAAAGCATGGGGAAAATAATTTCTCTTAACTTATTCCATTGCTCAGGATTTCTATAAAATTCTGAAACATTTATAGTCATGTAGTTTATAAACTCATTATAAAGTTCTCTATCAACTTTGAGTGCATCAATATACGACTGATATCCGTCAAAGTTCTTTTTTTGTATTAAAGCATTAATTCTTCTTTTCATTTGTCTCTCTTTATAAAGACTAAGATCAATACCACTTATTTTATAAATTTCTTCTTTAAAGCCCTCATAATTCATAGTCATGTGCGGCATCTCCATTCTAATAATTAATCACTGAGCAAATCCCTAAGTTCAGGGAAAAACCTTTTTATTTCTAATTCAGCACTTTCAACAGAATCAGATGCATGCATTAAGTTTTCAAAACGATGAGAGCCAAAATCGCCTCTTATTGTGCCAGGCAAAGAGTCAAAAGAACTGGTTTTTCCAATCATATTACGAATTGCTGATATAACCTTGTTTCCTGAAACAATCATAGTTATAACAGAACCAGAGGTCATATATTTTATCATGTCTTCAAAAATAGGTGATCCTTCTACATGAGCATAATGTAATCTAGCAGTTTCTTTTTTAATTTTCATCATTTTCATGTGAGTTATGGTAAAATTTTTTCTTTCAAATCGTGAGATTATTTCTCCTATAAGTTTTCTTCGCACAGAATCGGGTTTTAAGATAACCAATGTTCTCTCCATATTTTCTCCTTTTTGTGATAATAGTATAAAGACTTAATTGGTATAAATATATTTTAACATATTATTTCAAAAAAATAAAGGTTAAATTAAATTCACAAGTTTGTGAATACGCATAATAAATAGTATGTGTTAAAATTTGCGAAATTAATCTTCAAAAACCAGGAAGAATTAATTCTTCCTGGTTTTTAGGTAAAATTCATAGGCTTTATCTTATTCTAAGACTCCACCTAAAGTCTCAATGTTTAGCTTTAGCTAAACGAGTTCACTCACTCTTTAGGCTCATCATCTGTTTCAGTTTTTACAACATCACCTAATGTAATGCCCATATCTTCTTTGTGCTCTGTTTCCTGAGCTTCATCAGCCTTTTTCTCACCTTTAGGCAATTTATCGTCAGTAGGGTCTATTGGATTTACTTCTTTAATGCTAAGACTTATTTTTTTGTTTTCAATGTCCATTTCAATTATCTTAGCATCAACTTCCATTCCAACCTTTAAAACATCTTCAACTTTTGCAACATGCTTGTTTGATATCTGTGAGATATGAACAAGCCCATCAACGCCTTTTATAATTTCAACAAATGCTCCAAAAGATGCCATTCTTAAAACCTTTACAGTAACAATAACACCTTCTTTATACATTTGACCTACTTTAAACCACGGATTATCTTCTTGTTTTCTGTATCCTAAAGATATTTTTTTCTTGTCTTTATCAAAGCTTAAAACAAATACTTCCACAGTGTCCCCTACTTTGAGAACTTCCGAAGGATGTTTTACTCTAGACCATGACAATTCAGAAACATGGACAAGTCCATCTACGCCTCCAATATCAACAAAAGCGCCAAAGCTAGTAAGACTTTTAACAACTCCACTATAAATTTTGCCCTCTTCGATATTTTCCCACACTTCTTTTGAGGCCTTTTTATTTTTTTCTTCAATAAGTACCCTTGCAGATCCAACTAATTTGCGTCTCTTTTGATTAAAGTCAATAATCCTTAATTCAAGAGTTCTTTTTAGATATTCTCTTAAATCTTTTACATATCTGTCACTTAGTTGAGATCCAGGCACAAAAATTCGCACTCCATTGCAGCTTGTAACCACTCCACCTTTGACAACTTCAACTACAACAGCTTTAACTGGAGTTTTATCCTCATAAGCCTTTTCTATTTCATCCCAAGACTTAATTGCGTCAACCTGCTTTTTAGAAAGCTTCACATTGCCCTCTCCATCATTAATCTTTTGAACAAACACTTCAATTTCATCGCCTACTTTTATGTCATCTTCCAATTTGAAGTCTGGCACATCAGTATACTCGTCAAGAGATATTATTCCATCAGACTTGTATCCTAAGTCTACAAAAACTTCATTAGCATTAAAACCAATTACTTTTCCAGTTATAATATCTCCTGGCTGTATTCTTACAAAAGAATCTTCAAAAGCATCGGCAAAATTAATGTCATCTTGTTTTTCTTCATTTTTCACTGTTTCCTGATTGTTTAATTCACTCATTTTTTTAATAACCTCCTCAATTACCCAGTCCGGTGTCGAAGCCCCGGCAGAAATTCCTATTTTTTTTATTTTTCCTACATCTATCGGCGGTAAATCACCGGATGTTTGTACTTTAAAAGTCATAGCACAGTGTTTTTTAGAAATATCAAAAAGCTTTTGGGTGTTTGAACTGTTTTTACCCCCAACTATTATCATTAAATCTACAATTTTAGATATTTCCTTCACTTCGCTCTGTCTTTTACTTGTGGCATTACATATTGTATCAAATTTTGAAATGTTTTTAAATTGTTCTTTTAAACATTCATTTATTTCATGCCATTTTTCTTTGGTTATAGTTGTTTGTGCTACAACACAGATTTTTTTATCACTTTTTTTTAGTAGTTTTGCATCGTCAACACTATTAACTATATAGGCACTGTTGTTACACCACCCATTAATTCCAATTACTTCGGGATGATTTCTATCACCCACAATGATTATCCTGTAGTCTTGGTTACTTTTTTCTTCTACAAGATTGTGTATTTTTTTCACATATGGACATGTAGCATCTTCCAAAATCAACCCCTTATCTTTAATCTTCTTATATATAATTGGTGTAACACCATGTGCTCTAATAACAATATGACCTTTTCCATTAATATCATTTATATCTTCAACAGTTTTTACACCCTTTTCACTAAGATAACTTACCACTTGGTCATTATGAATGATAGGTCCAAAGGTATATATTTGCTTTCCGTTTGTCTCAAGCATTTCATAAACCATATTTACAGCATTATTAACTCCAAAACAAAATCCTGCTGACTTAGCTACAACAATTTCCAATTCTATTCCTCCAAAAGAGAATTAATTTTTTTCATAATTTTTTCACTTTCCAATGATAACTCACTATTAGTATATTTCTTATTTTTATCTAAATCAAGTCTAAATGGTTTTCCAAAAATTATTTTAATTTTACTAAAAAGCTTGTAATTACCGTCAACTAAAACAGGCAAAACAGGTGACTGTGACTTTTGAGCTAAAAGAGCTGCTCCACCTTTAGCTTTTATCTCTTTATTGTTTTTTTTCTTTCTTGTACCTTCAGGAAAAATACCAACAATATGCCCTTCTGATAGAAGTTTTAAAGATGTTTTTATAGCTCCAATATCACCTTTTCCTCTTTTCACAGGAAAAGCTCCTAGGTTTTTTATAATAACTCCTAAAAGGGGATTTTTAAAAAGCTCTTCTTTTGCCATATAGTGAACTAATCGTTTTATTCTATAACCAATAAAGAACATGTCCAACTCACTAACATGATTGCTGCACAAAAGAACAGCTCCCTTTTGGGGAATATTTTCCTTGCCAATAATTTGTACTCTGTAAAAAATAGAAAAGATTATAAAAAGAATCATTTTTAATATTTTTTTACCCATAATTTTTCACATACCCCAAAATTGTATTTACTACTTGGTCTATTGACATATTTGTTGTGTCAATTTCTATAGCATCCGATGCTTTAGTAAGTGGTGCAAAATTTCTGTTGCTGTCATTTTTATCTCTATACTGAATATCTTTTAAAACCTCTTCTAAAGTCATATTTTTAACACCTTTAGCTATTTGCTCTTGGTATCTTCTCTTTGCTCTCTCTTTAATGTCTGCATTTAAGAAAACCTTAACATCAGCACTAGGTAGCACATAAGTACCGATATCTCTTCCATCCATTACTACACTGTTTTTTGATGCTATTTCTCTTTGCAGTTCAACCATTTTTATCCGTACATTAGAAATGGTTGCAACATTTGATGCCCCTATAGAGACTTGTGGTGTTCGTATAAGAGAATTGACATCTTTGCCATCTAAAAAAATTTTTTGCTCATTTTCAGAAAAGATAATTTTAATATCAATATTTTTAACAAGTTTTGATAATTTGTCCTCATCAACTGTATCAATGTTTTCATTGATTGCTTTTAATGCCACTGTTCTATACATAGCTCCAGTATCTAGGTATAAAATACTTAATTTTTTTGATATAGTCTTTGCGATTGTACTTTTTCCTGCACCAGCAGGGCCGTCAATTGCAATTGAAATTTTCCTGTTATTCATAATACTCCCTCAAAACCATGTATTTATTGTTATTTTTTAGCTATTACTACTCTAAATCAGGTCTTAAAACCTTTGAATCATTAAGATATATATGTCTAATGATTTTATCCGTATCTGTATTTACATGAAACATTACCCGTATACACTTTTTAAGGCTGTCTGGTACATCAATTTCATTCATGCACATAAGTGCCACATCATTCATGCCAATTTCACGTGCTGCTACCGCTGGAAAAGCTGCATCCAAATCTTTTGTAGCGGTAAAAATAATACTTATAATATCATCTTTAGAAAGATGATTTTCTTTAATTATTTCATCAAGAAGCTTTTGTGTTTCATTTATTATTTCATGCTTATCATTGTTTGATACAGTAGTAGCTCCTCTTATAGCCTTTACCATAACTTAATTCCCCCATTCTACCATTCTACCATTCTACCATTTCTACAAGTACATTTTAGACAACTCTGTGTCCTAATCCAATAGAAACTTCATTTAAATGAAGCAAACCAATACCAAAAAAGATTGCTACACTAATATGATCTTTACAGCGAGCAATACCTATTTTGCCTCCGACGTTTAAGCCCAATGCTTTGGGCATTATCTGAGACAGAGCCTCTCTTGTAGCTCCTGCTACTGCTCCCTCTTCTGCATGATTATCTACAATAATCTTTTCTCTTTTTGAAGCTACAACTGCTCTTTCTACTATTTTCATAACCGATGTTATGAATTCACCACCATAATCTACAGCAGCAGTTTGAATACCCAGTTTAAGATAATCAGACTGGTAGTGCTTTTCTTCCTGTCTTTGTGATGTAAGAGCAATTTTAATAGCTGCAGAAGCAATTTCCTTACTTCCGAAGTTTGTAAATTTCGAAATATTTTCGTCCATAATCTCTCCAAAATTATATATAAAGTTATCAAACACTATTATATTATACTGTAATAATGACATTAAGACAATAAAAAATTTAATCAATTCTTATTTTAGTTAATTGTTTTATTTCAGAATTTAAATTAATTTTAGTGCCTTTGTAGTTATCTGCAATATTATTGCTTGTAGAAATTATTTCCACTTTAGCATTATCAGCCATAGTAGAATCAATTTCTACTACATCTCCATCTTTTACGTAAAGCTTTACGATGTTTGCGGTAAATGTAGCTATTTCATCTCCATTTAATAATACCTTAACTTTTTCATTTGTCTTTTCACTTTTTAATGAAATGAAAAGTTCGCCCTTTTTATAAAGATACTCCTCTAGTTGAAGAGGATTTCCCTCTAAACCATTTTCATTTACAAGAACAGACCTTATATTTGGATTCATCATTGCAGATTGAATAAAAATCAAACTCAAGAATACACATACAAAAATAAAGAAAAAAACTTTTTCAAGAATATTTATTGTAATTTTATTTCGATATTTCATCTTTTTTTTGCCTAACCTAAATGCTATGATTTTCATATTTTTCACTCCGATATTATGAGGGAATAATTACTATAATCTATAAGAATAATATGCTCAAATTTTTAAAAAAATACACATAGTATATAATAAGTAATGGCTAGAAATAACATCCTATTCCCATACCCCAGAAACTGTTAAGTTATCGGAAATTTATCCTTGAGAATAGGGCATTTCAACAATTTATACCTGCTAAATATCCTGTTGAAAAGGCAATAGTTAGATTAAACCCTCCAGTATACGCATCTAAATCGATAATTTCTCCTGCAAAAAAAAGTCCCTCTATTAGTTTAGATTCCATTGTAGATGGATTAATTTCGTCTATGCATACGCCGCCTGAGGTTACAATTGCTTCTTTTAGTGGTCTTGATCCATTAATTGTTAAACTAAAGTTTTTTAAAAGTTCTACAAGAGATGTTCTCTCTTCCCGTGTAATTTGATTTACAGTCTTTGAAGGGTTTATATTTGAAAGACTTATAATTACAGGAATTAGTTTTTGTGGTAGAAGATCATCTAAGGCATTTTTAAATTGCTTTTTGGAAAACTTTAAAAAGTCCCTTTGAATTCTTTCATTTAATTTCTCTTTAGTCAGCCCTGGCTTTAAGTCTATTAACAGTGTAACATTTCTATAGTTATAATCTAGCATATGTCTACTTGAACTCAGTATTACAGGACCTGAAACTCCAAAATGTGTAAAAATCATTTCTCCAAAATCACTATATATTTTTTTGCCATTCTTATTTAGAAGTGATATTGAAATGTTTTTTAAAGACAGTCCTTGCAAATCTTTAACCCATGTTTCTTTAGTAATTAAAGGTACCAAGGAGGGTTTTAATTTGTTTATAGTGTGACCTAACTTTTCAGCCATTTTATAACCATCTCCCGTTGAGCCGGTTCCAGGATAAGAGGCACCTCCAGTTGTTAAAACAACCTTATCCCCCATAAGCTTTCTGCCGCTTTTCAATACCACACCTTTTACCTTTTTATTCTCTACTAATATTCTTTCAACAGGAGAATTTAACCACAAATTCACTTTTTTATCCTTTAAAAAAGCGTTTAATGTATCAACAACGTCTTTTGCTTTATCTGAAACAGGAAATACTCTTCCCCCTCTTTCTACTTTTGTTTTAAGACCATGTTTATTAAAGAAATCTATCAAATCAGAGTTTGAAAATGTATAGAAAGCTGAATACAAAAAACACCCATTTCCAGGAGTGTTTTCAATAAGTCCCTCTATATCAGTGTTATTTGTTATATTGCACCTGCCCTTGCCTGATATTAGTATTTTTTTACCTGTTTCATTATTTTTTTCAACAAGAATTACATCATTACCCTTTTCAGAAGCTTTTCCTGCGGCCATTATGCCTGCTGGTCCAGCACCTATTACTATAACTTTCTTTGCCATTTTTTAATCTCCATAAGTATATTTTTTATAAATTTTTATCATTTTTTTCATAGACCCCATATTCACACCATATTTTTTCTAAATTTTCAAAAACATCATAAACGTAATCTTTCCTGCGCATAGCAATTGCAAGAATTAGAGCATTTACAACACTAAAAGGTGCCACAAGTGAATCCACAAATGATGCCATATCGCTTCTAGCGGTGAGAGCAAGGTCTGAGTTTTCCGCCAATGGTGAATCATTGCTGTCTGTGATAGCTATAACTTTTGAACCTTGCTTTTTTGCATATTTCATTGCGTTTATGGTTCTTAATGAATATCTGGGAAAACTTATGCCTATCATTACATCACCTTTGGATGCATAAATTATTTGCTCAAACATTTCACTTACACTGGTAGTATGCACAAGTCTTACATTATTAAATATAAGGTTAAAATAAAATCCTAAAAAACTTGCCAGTGGTGCAGAACTTCTCACTCCAAGTATATATATTTTTTTTGCATTTAAAATACTTTCAACTATATTATCAAAAATCTTAGAATCAATTTCTTCTAATGTAATTTTTATCTTGTCCATATCTGATAAAAGAACACTTTTTAATATGTTACTGTCTTTTATTCTATCAGACGATACCTCCATTCTTTGAATAGAGGTTAGTTTACTCTTAATTAATTTTCTTAATTCTTTTTGAAGTTGAGGGTATCCATCATAACCAATTTCATTTGCAAACCTGACTACTGTTGATTCGCTTACACCTACTTCATCGCCAAGTTTTGCAGCAGTCATAAAGGCAGCTTTGTCATAGCGGTTGATAATAAAATTTGCTATTAATTTTTGTCCTTTACTAAACCCTTTCATACTATCTTCAATTACAGATATTAAGTCGTAATTTTTCGTTTCCATTTTTAATCCCCTTATTTATCTTTTGAATTTATACTGTTGTTCAAAAATTATTATTGTCAATATTATATTACATTTTAAATAGACAAAAATCAAGCACTTTTATCTTATTCTAAGACTCCACCTTTATAAGGTGGAGTTGTTCTTATAAATTTTCAGGTGGATTAGAGTCTCCACGTGAAAATTTGGTGTTTAGCTTTAGCTAAACGAGTTTACTTACATGCACTCGATATAGATTGAGTAAAAAAAGACAAAAAAAGGGGCGTTTAGCCCCCTTTTTTAATTATCTTCAACTGGAAAACTATCTATATATGCAAGCAAATATCTTCTTAATATAAATAAGTCTGTAGAGTCAATAGAACCGTCTCCATTTAAGTCCGCAGCTTCTTTTGGAGCAGGAAAGTCATCAATAACCTCAAGTAAATATCTTGTAAGTATTGTATAATCCGTTGAATCTATTATACCATCACCGTTTAAATCCCCGTATGAAATTGGTTCAGGCTCAGGTACAAATGGAGGAGGATCAATTGGATCAGAAACCAACTCATCTGTTTTAACAGTTATTGTTTCTGTTTTTCCTGAATTTATAATGTCTCGTGAAGATCTGCCTTGAATTACAGGTCCTTGTGCTGTATACTCACCAGGGCTGACAACCCTTGCAAGATACTCAATATATGGTAGGTTACGCCAATAGGAGCTGTTGTGAATATAATAAGTAACTTTTTGTCCTTCTGTATTCCACATTGATCTATAAGGTTTTAATCCTGAAGGAAGATAATCTGTTATTTCATAAGAGCCATCAAAGGCAGTATCACTAATATCCCACTCAAGGCGTACTCTTATAATATCTCCTTGTTGCAATGTGTTTGAATCTAAAGGTGTACCATTTTCAAAATGGTATGAACGACTAATGGAAATATCATCACTTGTATCTTTTATATCAAAAACATTTTCTTTGAAAATAGACACCAAAGAAACATCACCTTTTACATCAGTTACTTCAAAGTTTTCAAATTGATGTGGAAGTAGTCTTAATGAAAAGCTTCTGCCATTATTTAAATCTACTTTATGTTCTTCATCTTCATAGCTGTATGTAAATTCTGTATCCTCATCACAAAGATTATTTATGTTTTCAGAAATAAAAAGGAGTTTTTCAGTAAATATTAATATGTCACGTGTAAAGTTAGTTGTACAGTACTTATATAAACCTTCTTTTTCCGGCTTATCAAGTAATGCTGAGAGGTATGCACAAAGAGAAGTAGCTTCTAGCATACTATCTTTAGTAGAATTAGTGTTCACTCTATAATATGGCGTGTATTTTTCTATGTATTGAGATATTCTTTCATCATATATCTTTTCTGCCTTTGAGTAATCACCAAGCTCATAGTATGAAAGAGCCAGATAAATAGCATCCATTATGCTTAAATTGTCAATATTTTTAGCTTCATTAAGTTCTAATAAAACAGGTTCTCCTAGTGCAGAGAGTCCGTATAACGCCTTTATTCTACTATCATTATCATCAAGTTTTCTGTTGAAATAAGTTCTTAATCGGCTGGTGTCAGCTATATCCTTTGCAAAAGTTACCATCTTTGCAGTTAAGTCAATGTCGCTTTCAGAATAAGGAAGCAGGGATAGGCCACCATCAGGTTTTTGGTAATCTGAAATGTCTGGCTGCTCTAAAGGTTGGATATGTGTACTGTCACTAAAATGCTCGTCTAAAAGTTCTGATGCTAAATATCTTGATGTAATTTGATCTATTCTGTTTCCGTAAGAATTATATAAGCTTAATAAATTCCAAAAATACATACCTTTGCTCTTGTCTTGGAATACAAGATTTGTATATCCCTCTTCTCCTATCGTTATGTCCATTCCAGGTGAAGCTTCAAAGAATTCAGATTTTTCAATTTGATAGTATGAATCAACTACATTTATAGAATGTAAAACAGCATCGGAAAAACCACTTTCAGTATATGCTCTAATTATTAAATCGTAATATCCTTCTTCAAAAGTCCACAGTGGTATATTTACTCTTTCAAAAGCATTTCCACTAACGGTAACTTTTGTATCAGGATCATCTTTATCATATACTTCAAAATACACATCTTCATCTTCTGTAAGGCCTGTGCCATAAGCATTTACAGCCATTACAGGAGTATCACCTGCCATGTAAGATGAATTAAAGCTGTAGTTTATAAAAAATGGCAGTGTTACTATCATGTTTGTGGTTTCACTTCCTCCGTAGAGATCTTTTGATATTGCAGATAGAGTTATTCTCCATGAAGTAACATTGTCAGGTAGTTTAAAACTTACATTCCCTTTTCCGCTGTCATCAGTTTCTATGCTTACAAAGTTTGCAGTATCTCTAAAATCAGATCTTATATCAGATTCACCGCCGCTGTCAAGCTCACTTTCTAGTGCATCATCAAAACCTGGAGGCATAATACCGCCTCGACCCCAAAAGTCTTCAGCTGTTGTATGAGATTTTTTATCAAAATATATTCCCGAACCAACATTTGCAAATAGGTCATTTAGAACATTTATGTTTTGATCCTTTAAACTGAAAAAAGCTTCGTCAACAATACTTGCATTTACAGTTGATTTGACAGGATTTCCATCGGTGTCTGTCACATTTACATTTAAGTTTACAGTTTCTCCTGGTTTATAAGAATCTTTATCTGTTTCTCCTTCAATAATGAGATTTTTTTCTTCTATCTCATAGTTGATTCTTTTGCTCTTTGCAACATATGACCTACCTGTAAAATAAACTGCTGTTACATGAACATTTGGCATATACTCTTTAATAAATTCAAAAGTATGTGTTGAAGAATTGGATGTCTCATAATCTACCATTCCATTTTGTGATAGAATATAAACATAATCCCCCTCAGGAAGATTTTCGTTTCCAAAAGTATACTGAAGCTCTACATCTTCACCAATCCTATAATTATCTTTATCACTGTCTAAACTGTATCTATCATGGTTGTTATATCCAGAATAGTCAATGCGTTTTCCTATATAGATAGAATAAGACATGTCTCTTCCTGAATTATCCACACAATTTATTTCAGCAGTATAATATGAATCTTTAATTTCTGGAGCGTCAAAGATATATTGAGCTTGTCCGTCTTGATCTGTAGTCATTGAGAAATCTTCTATTGGAGAAGTTTCAAGATTGTACCTGTATGTATCATAAGTAACTTTATTAATTCTATCATAATGTGTTCCAGTCTTTTCTCTAACCCAGGTATTTTTGTATATAGTACCTGTTATTTGTTTGTTTTCTACAGTATCACCTAAATAGTCTCTAGAATGCTCTGCTGTTCCATCATTTAAGCGATCAAGTACAATTTCATGAACTGTAGCATTAATGTATCCCTTTTCATCTTTAATTTCTCCACTTCTTTTTACATCAATATCATTGACAAAAACCATAACTGAATTTGAGGCGTTAATTTCACCTGTTTCAGGAAGAAGTGCCCTAGCGGTTATTGGAATTGTATATATTCCCTGAATATCTCTTGTTACCTCTGGGACATATTTTATATTTAATTTACCAGAGGTATCTGTAACATCATTTTCATTTATATTTGCACCTGTCAATGATCTAGTTGAAATTGTATAACTTGTATCTAGATTTGATACACCTGTACCTTCAAAAAATTCTGCACTAAGGTTAAAATTAACCTCATCTCCAATAAATGCTGCAACTTTATCTTTATCAATCTCCATCTTATAAGATGGTTTTACATAGTCTTGTACTTCAATGTTGCTGGTTGTAATAACTGAATTACCTTTCTTTAGTCTAATTGTATAATAGCCTCTAGGCAAATTGGGAAGCTCAATTTCTTCTTCATAAAAGTTGTTGTTTACACTTATACTTTCATTTAAGATAGGTAAATTATTATTTCCTGTCCAGTGGTAATAGCCTTGGGATATTTCTAGAGTAAGATAATCTATATTTTCATCTTCATATCTATTTTTTATAAAGCCCCATACGTTTATGGTATCATCAGGCTTGTACATTCCTCTGTCTGTAAAGAAATATCTCCAATAATCATTACTGCTTCCATCACTGAAAGAGCTTGTATCTAAAAGAGATTTTTTGCCATCTGAAGTTGTTACAGTCATAAACTGCTTATTATAAGTATAATTTGATCCATAATAATATCTAGGATAAAAATAGTTATCATTATTGGGTTCTCCTCTTTTGATATCATCAATTAATTCTGAATCAAAAGTGGCAATCCCCTTATTATCTGTAATAAAAGTGTCATCAGAGTATGTAAAATTAATTTCTGCATCTGTTAAAGGTTGGCTTGACTGCATATCATTGAGCCATACCAAGGTATCTGATGAAGTCTTTGTTATATAAATGCTTGTATCTGTTACCTGTATAAATTTCTGTGTTCTTGTACCTTCACAATAACTATCTAGAATATAATAGCCTGTTGGAAGTTTTGGGGGGATTTTAATAGTTGCAGTTCCTGATAAAGATTCATCTTCATTAAGTACCTGATCAAATTCAAAAACTTTATCTAATTCATCAACGGGTACAAAATTATTGCTGTAGTTTATTTGTGCCCATTCTGGAAACTTGTTTCTGATTAAGATTGCTTCGTGAAAGGATTCAAAATCATTATAAGCGTAGATGCTTGTATTAAGATTTAGTGGTGCAGATCCATCTGGAAGATTTCTAAAACTATATTGTAAAGAGATTTCAATTTCATCTTCAGAAGAAAAATCAGTAATCTGACCAATATAATTTACTGATAGTGTTGGTTCTTCCGGTTGAGATGGTTCTTGCTCGGATCTTGTTTCAAATGAAAAGATATAATCTTCATCTATCACTCTATCTGTACCGTTAATTTTTATACCTTCTTTTATTTTAACTGTGTAAAGTGTTTCATATTCAAGTTCATCCGGTACAAATACAGCCGTTTTATCATATGTTTCAAATTTTCCTGAGACATCTGGCGTGATTTCAAAGTGATTTTTAATATTGCTAAAATTGTCGTGGCTAAAATTAATTTCTATTCCTGAATTGACAGGCACGCCAATGGATTCATTTCCAGGAAGCGAACCAGTGATGCAAAATTCAGTTTGAGTTTGAAAAACCCAGGTGGTCTCAACATCTGTACTCATTCTAAAAGTATAAATGCTATTTTCCATAAGCGGTCTTGAAAGGTTTATACTGAAAAAATTTTTATCCAGCTCTTCAATAATAGGATCTGGCTCACCATCAATTGAAAAAGCTTCTTTCACCTGCTCTAATGAAAAATCTTCTTCTGTTTCAAGTAAAAATTCAGTGTCAACAGAGATACCAGTAGAGTCAGAATTTGAAGCTACCAAGCGAAAGCCATTACGTGGATATGCACTTGCACCTAATCCAAATCCTGGAATGCAAATTACCAGTAAAATAGATGAAATAACTAATAAGGAAATTATTCTTTTAGGCATTTTTTCTCCCCCTTTTTTCTTTTAATTTAATTATACAATATATTAGGACGATATAAAAAGAAAAAAGTTCCTATTTTAATAAAAATTTTTGAAAATTTTATTAAAAATTAAAGGCAATATATTCTGTACAGATTCACCATATCATTATATAATAAAATTAAGAAAAGAAAGTAAAGAGGGGCTAACCTCTAAGCTTTTAAAATATATTTTAATATTAAGAAATGCAAGAAGTAATGCCCTATTCTCAAAGACAAAACTCCAATGATTTAACGGGTTTTAGGCTATGAGAACCGGATGTTATTTCTTAGTCATTATTAAATTTAAAAAAGGAGAGTAAATTCTATGGCAAAAAAAAGGGGTGTAATTTTACACAAAAAACTGACATTGTTAATTGCATTTGTACTATTGACATCATTGATACTGCCTTCTTTTGTGATGCAGTCAGAAATTTTTGCAAATTCTTCGCCGCGAGCTGGGGACTCACATTATAATTATGGTGAGGCATTGCAAAAATCACTTTTGTTTTACAAGGCAAATCGACTTGGTGACATTCCAGACGATTATATCTTGCCTTACAGAAGCAAATCTGCTATGACAGATGGTGAAGACGTAGGTCTTGACCTGACAGGAGGCTGGGCTGATGCTGGTGATGGAATTAAGTTTACACATACCATTTCCTACACTGCAAGTCAATTGGGATGGGCTGTATATGAGTTTCGTGAAGCATTTGAAAATTCTGGATTGTTAGAAGATATTCTTGATGAAATTAAATGGGGTACAGATTATTTGATAAAATGTAATCCAGAACCTGATGTGCTTTATTACTTAAGTGGACATGGTGAATCTGACCATTCTGTATGGATTCCACATGAACTTTTAGAATACAGAACTGATAGAAGTTCATTTAGATTAGATCCTGAAACACCAGGGTCTGATGTTGCAGGTATGGCTGCTGCTGCATTGACTATAGCTTCTTTGATATTTGAAGAGACAGATCCTGAATATGCAGAAAAATGTCTTATGCATGCAGAGAGAATATTTGATTTTGGCTATACATATCAGGGAAGAAATCCTTTAGATATATTGTATCCTTCCGGTGGATACGTAGATGACCTTGCCTGGGGTGCTACTTGGCTTCATATAAAAACAGGAGAAGATCATTACCTTGATAAAGCTATTTCAGTTATGCCTGTTGATACAATAGGTGGATACCATACTCACTGCTGGGATGATGTAAGTTATGGTACAGCAATGAAAATAGCACAGATTACCGGAGATGAAGAGTATGTATATATGGTTGAAAGAAATCTGGATTTTTTCCTTCCAGGAGGAGGTATAACATATAGTCCAGGTGGTTTGGCATGGTTAGATCAATGGGGGTCTTTGCGTTATGCTACTACAGCTGCATTTTTAGCTTTTGTATGGTCTGAAGATGAAACTGTTGGAACATTATCTAAAAAAGATGACTATAGGGAATTTGCAGAAAGACAAATTAACTATGCTTTAGGTGATAATCCACGTGGTGGAAGTTATATGGTGGGATTTGGAGAAGATTCTCCTAAACACCCTCACCACAGAACTGCACATAGCTCATGGGTTAGTATGACTGAGGTTCCAGAATTTAATCGCCATATACTATATGGTGCATTAGTAGGAGGACCGGATGCAGATGATCACTGGGTAGATGACATTGACGATTACATTATGAATGAGGTTGCAATAGATTATAATGCAGGTTTTGTAGGTGCCCTAGCAAAAATGTATGACCTGTATGGAGGCGATTTATTGGAAGACTGGCCTCAACCAGAGGATTTTATAGCACCTGAAGATGATTTGGAAGAATACTTTGTGAGAGCATGGAGAATGTTTGAGGGAGATGGAACGGTAAATGTGCTTTTTCAGGTTAACAATCGTTCAGCTAGGCCGCCAACAATGAAAGATACACTATCAGCACGATACTTTATGGACTTAACAGAAGTGTTTGAAGCCGGCTATGATATAGATGCTGTAGAACTTGAACTTGGTTCACATGAAGGTGCAACACTTCACGGATTGGAGCATCATGCTGATAACATATACTACTTTACAGTTGATTTTACAGGTACAAAAATTATGCCTGCTGAGTGGACGCTTTGTCAAAAGGAAGCTAATGTATCAATTTCATATAGAGATGGTGTTGGCACTCATGAAAATGACTGGTCATATCCTGGAATACATGATGATCCTGATTATTGTAATATCTCTTTTGACGGTATGACTCCGTTAATTCCAATATATGATGAGGGTGTACTTCTGTGGGGAGAAGAGCCTCCAGGTGGGGAAACAACTCCTGACCCAGAACCAACTCCAGAGCCAGACATTTTATATGGTGATTTAAACGGTGATGGTGTGGTGGATTCTTCTGACTACATACTGCTTAGCAGAATTGTCTTAGAAATTCCAGTTCCAGAAGATGTTGACTTAGAAGTTGCTGACTTAAATGGTGATGGCATAATAGATTCAACAGATACAGTTATTCTAAGTAGATATATACTTGAGATAATTGATGAGTTGCCACATAATTAATTTTTTATAACCAAGAAATGCATTAGAAGTTACTACAACTGAATTATAATATAAGCTCCACCTGCTATAGGTGGAGCTTTATAATAACGACAGATTTATCTTAATCTAAGACTCCATCTTCTATAAGGTGGAGTTCCTCTTATAAATTTTTAGGTGGAGTTGAGTCTCCATCTGAGGTCTGAATGTTTAGCTTTAACTAAACGAGTTCACTTTACATTGAAATCGGATTAATAATATTTGCAAGAATAATCATTAATATTGAAAACAATACAAAACCTGATGTTACCCAATAAATAACTTTATCCTCATTCATAGATGTCATTTCATTTAGACCTATATATGTAAGTACAATGGAAAAAACAATAGCTCCAGATAGTATAATAGTTAAAGCAGAAGATATAAGCAACCCAATTATAAGAACGGCAGTTGCTATAATTAATGGAATAGATGATACACCTGTAATTGTTACAAGAGACTTAAAATCTAAGTCAATTTTAAAAAGTTTTGATGTAATTAAAAATGAAACAGGCAAAAGTAAAAATGATGCAAAATAAAAAGCTAATGACCTAAAATATATACTAAAATAAGGTATATCTTGTGGGCGTCCAAGCATACGTCCTCCAAGACCTAAAATAGAGTTAGTAAATTGGTTGAAAATGATAACAATTATAAAAGCAAATAATATTGATTGTAGCCCACCAAAGAATAATCCTTTTTTAAAATCAGGATTATTGGCTGTATGCTTCATTGTGCTCGAAGGATTTTTGATAAGTACAGTTGAAAATCCAAATATTTTTTTTAGATAATTTGAAGTATTATCCATTACTTCTTTTGCCTTTTCAGACGAAAAGCCTTCTTTTTTTTTAGATTGATTCTGCTTGTCATTTTGTTTGGTATCATTTTCGTTAGATTGATTCTGCTTGTCATTTTGTTTGGTATCATTTTCGTTAGATTGATTCTGCTTGTCACTTTGTTTGGCATCATTTTCGTTAGATTGATTTTGTTTGTCATTTTGTTTAGCATCATTTTCTTTAGATTGAGAGTCGTTACTATTATCTGTATTTTCCGTATCTTGGCTTTGTTGATCTAGTTTTTTAGACTCGTTTGTTTCTTTGCAGGTACAACTTTCTTCATCATTTAAAGGTTTCCCACATTCACTACAATACTTTGACATGTCTTGACCTCCTTAAAAATAAAAACAATATCATTCATTTATTTGTCAATATAAGAATATCAGCTAGAAAACATTTTTGTCAATTAAAATTTATATATAATCTAAAAATATGAAAAAGGTATTTTGCATTAAGTTATATAACCTGTTAATGCAAAAAGAGATAATTAAAACATAAAGAGCACCTCAAAGCATAGCTCCGAGGTGTTCTTTGCAATTTTTTTAAATAGGATGTACCTTATTTTCATAGTCAACCATATCAGGATCAATATTATATTTTTGAGCTTTTCTATATTCAAAATATTTTTTTGCAACAGGAGGAAATAGTGCATATGACAAAATATCTTCATCCTGTTCTAAATACTCTTTCATTTCACTTTTTATCTTTTTAAGCTCAGGTTTTATATGATCTGCAGGTCGAGAAGTAATAGGTTTTTCACCCTTTAAAATCTTTTTTCTAAACTCAGCATCTATAGGTGCCGGTGTCTTACCATATTCACCTTTTACAAGTGCCTTTGATTCTTTTGGAACCATTTTGTATCTTTCACCCATTACTACATTTAATACAGCCTGTGTACCTACTATCTGACTGGTAGGTGTCACAAGAGGAGGATAACCAAAGTCTTTTCGTACCTTTGGTATTTCTTTTAAAACCTCATCATATTTGTCAAGAGCATTAGACTGCTTAAGTTGGGATACAAGGTTTGAAAGCATTCCACCAGGAACCTGATATATTAAAGTGTTCACATCTACACCCATTACTTTTGCGTCTAAAAGTCCATTTTCCAAGTATTTCTCTCTTAAAGGCTTAAAGTATTCTGCAATTTCATTTAGTTTATTTAAATCAAATCCTGTATCATGCTTTGAATCTTTTAATGTTGCCACAAGTGATTCAGTTGGTGGTTGGGATGTACCAAGTGCAAAAGGTGATATTGCACAATCTACTACATCACACCCTGCTTCTATTGCCTTTAAATATGTCATTGATGCAACTCCACTTGTGGAGTGAGTATGAATCTGTATAGGAACCTTTATACTTTCCTTTAAGGCTTTCACAAGCTCATAGGCTGCATAGGGAACCATCAAACCTGCCATATCTTTTATGCATATAGAATCTGCACCCATATTCACAAGTGCTTTTGCGTCTTTTACAAAAAGTTTCAAACTGTGAACAGGGCTTGTTGTATAACATACTGTACCCTGAGCATGCCCACCTTCTTTTTTGCAGGCTTTAATGGCAGTTTCAATATTTCTCACATCATTTAATGCATCAAAAATTCTTACTATATCAATTCCATTTGCAACTGCCTTTTGAACAAAATACTGTACAACATCATCTGCATAATGCTTATATCCTAAAAGGTTTTGACCTCTTAAAAGCATTTGAAGCTTTGTTTTTTTTACGTGTTTTCTAATTGTCCTTATTCTTTCCCAAGGATCTTCATTTAAAAACCTTAAGCAGGAATCAAATGTTGCTCCTCCCCAAGCTTCTAATGAATGATATCCTATATCATCAAGTTTTTCTAATATGGGAGACATTTCATCAACTTTCATACGCGTGGCAATTAGTGATTGATGAGCATCCCTTAAAATAGTTTCAGTTATTTTAGCCATTTTTTTTACCTCCTTATTTATTCTTACCCCTTATTTACAAAACAAAAACATAATTAATTTAGGGTAAGCAACACATCTCCTGAATTGACGGAGGCACCATCAGATACATCTACAGAGGCAACTGTACCATCTTGTGGAGATTGAATTTCATTTTCCATTTTCATAGCTTCTAGCACCATAAGCACCTGTCCTTTTTTAATAGAATCTCCAGGATTAACTTTAACAGAAAGAATAGTGCCTGGCATTGGAGCATTAACCTTAACTGAACCTGCACCACCAGCACTCTTCTTTGGAGCATCTACCTTTGGAGCTGGAGCCGAGTCATTTAATGTTACTGCTGGTTCAGAAGAAGCACCGTCTTTTACTTCTTCAACTTCAACTTCATACTGGTTACCATTAACCTTTATTAAAAACTTTTTCATGTTTATCCTCCTTAAAAAACTCGTGTAAATATATTTTAACCTTTAAAATTGATTATACTTTAAAACAACTATAAAGGTACATTTCCATGTTTTTTCGATGGTCTGTTTTCCCTTTTGCCTGCAAGCATTTCAAGTGCACTTATTAAACGGATTCTTGTTGAAGCAGGTTCAATGACATCATCTACATAACCTCTTGCAGCTGCAATATATGGATTTGAAAATTTATCCTTATATTCATCAATTAATTTGCTTCTAGTGCTAACTGGATCATCTGCTTTTCCTATTTCTTTTCTGAAAATTATATTTGCAGCTCCATCAGGACCCATTACAGCTATTTCAGCAGTAGGCCATGCAAAAACCATATCTGCACCTAGGTGTTTGCTGTTCATTGCAATATAAGCACCACCATAAGCTTTTCTAACAATTACGTTTATCTTTGGTACAGTAGCTTCTGCAAAAGCATACAGCAATTTTGCACCATGTCTAATGATACCACTGTGTTCCTGACCAACACCTGGTAAATACCCAGGAACATCTGTAAAACTAACTATTGGTATGTTAAATGAATCACAAAAACGTACAAACCTTGCACCTTTATCTGATGAATCGACATCTAAAACTCCTGCCGAAATCTTTGGTTGATTTGCTACTATACCAACTGTTTTACCATTCATTCTACCAAAGCCGACAATAATATTTTTTGCAAAGTGCTTTTGTACTTCAAAAAAATCTTTTTCATCAACTACAGAAGTAATTATTTCCAGTGCATCATAGGGTTTATTAGAGCCATCAGGAATTATGTCAGTAAGATTATCAGGAACTCTGTTTATGTCATCACTGGTTTGTTGGTGGGGCACGTCTGATAAATTGTTTTCTGGAAGATAACTTACTAATTTTTTAATTTCTTCTATACACTCATCTTCATTTTTACTCATAAAGTGTGCAACACCACTTTGGGAATTGTGAGCATCTGCACCACCTAATTCGTTAAAAGTTACATCTTCACCTGTAACTGCTTTAATTACCTGAGGACCTGTTATAAACATTTGACTTGTATCTTCAACCATAAACACAAAGTCGGTAATAGCTGGAGAATAAACTGCCCCTCCTGCACAAGGTCCCATTATTACAGAAATTTGAGGAATTACTCCTGAGGCGTGAGTGTTTCTTGAAAATATTTCTCCAAACCCCTTTAAGGCATCGATGCCTTCTTCAATTCTTGCACCACCTGAATCATTAATACTTATAAAGGGTGCACCTGTTTTAATTGCCATGTCCATAACTTTGGTGATTTTTTGAGCGTGCATCTCTCCTAATGACCCACCAATTATAGTGAAGTCCTGAGAAGAAACAAAGACAAGTCTTCCATTTATCGAGCCGTATCCTGTCACTACACCATCGCCAGATACTTTCTTTTTTTGCATATCAAAATCAATGCTTCTTGTTTCAACAAATGCATTTACTTCAACAAAACTATTTTCATCAAACAAAGCATTTATTCTTTCTCTAGCGGTTTGCTTGCCAGCTTCGTGTTGCTTTTTTACTTTGGCTTCTCCTCCCCCTTGATTAACCTTGGCTTTTTTTTCATAAAAAAGCGCCGTTCTGCCTTCATTATCCATCTTATGTTCCACCTCATGTTCTTTTTTATTTATAATTTAAAATTAACATTATATACATTTAATTATGCTACCATTCCAGTGGAATAACTTGTCATTTTAATTGTTATTATCACTGTTATATAATAAGGAATGCCTTAGAAATAACGCCCTATTCTCAAGAACAAAATCTCGATAATTTAACGAGTTTTGTACGTTAAAAATGGGATATTATTTCTTAGCCATTACTATAATAAAAATATCCTATCATGAATTATAATACTATATGGGATTACATGCAAGATGATTTAAGGTAAATTTTAAAATAAAAATTTTTTTTTATTATAAAAGATAAAAATCTTTCCGATACATATAGTGAAATGCTTATTTATACTACCTTTTTAATTTAGCCAAAATATTAGTGAATAAATTTATAAAGGGTGATTTATTTGAAAAAAATCAGACCCGAGCAAAGCAGAGGCATAACCTTTTGTAAAGTTTCAATTGATAATGACAGTACTTGGATTCATGGAATAATAACTTATGTAAACTTGGAGAAAAATATCGCCGAGATATTTCTTTCTGCCCGTTATTTTAAAAACTACTTAAAAGAGGGCAAAAAAGTACTCATAAAGTCATTTTCTGACGATAATGAGACTTTATTTTCTGCTAGCATTACAAAAAAAGTGATTTCTATCCGAAAGCAAGCTGTAACCGTTCAGATAGATAAAATGATGAATTACTATAATCAACGTCGATTTGAAAGGTTTAATTTAAATTATCCATGTAAAATAAATTGTGGAAAAGATGAACATATAGCTATTTTGTCAGATATTAGTTTTGGAGGTGGCATGCTTTTTACAGATGCCTTAATTGATGACAATTCTATTGTTAGTATTGATATATTTGTATCCACAGGCGTAGCCATTAATTTTATTGGAAAAACAGTTCGTAAAGAAAGTGTTGGTAGCAGTGAGTTAACATATGGTATAGAAATATTAGAAATTGACAAAGAAAGTAATGCTCTATTAAGTGAACTAATTAATTTTCTTGAAGAAGAAAAAAATCACATTGCACACGAATGGAGAATCTTCAACATGTTAAAATATTCTATCTACACCATATCTATAATTTTCATATTTTTTGTTGTCTTTTTCTTTTTTACAGGAGAAGCCTTTTAAAAGGTCAGTAATGGCTAATAACATCCCATTCTCATTGTCCAAAATCTCCTTAAGTCATCGGGATATTGTCCTTGAGGATAGGGCGTTATATTTCTAATGTATTTCTTAGTTTTTCAATGCAAACAAGTATAGGTGGACAGTTTGATTGATTTATAAAGTCTGTTTTCATGACTATAAACTTTTTTTGATTGATGCATTCTAAAAAAGTCAAAATTTTTTCTTTTTCATCAAAACCACTGTCCTTTCCATAATAAATAACCAAAGTAATTATTCCGCCAGTGACCAAAAGATCCATAGCTTTTTTTAAAGCACAAATGGTTGTATCTGCTTTAGTGGATATATTATGGTTACCACCAGGCAGATAGCCTAAATTAAACATTACTGCCTTTATATTTTTGTCTACATGAAAATCCATGTTTTCATGACCATCTTTAATAAGTGAAACTCTATTTTCTATTTTCAAATCATGTAGTTTTTTATTTGTTTTTGTAAGTGCCCTGTCCTGTATATCAAAAGCAAAAACTTTTCCTGCTTTCCCTACAAGCTGTGCTAAAAATATGGTATCGTTGCCATTACCACATGTAGCATCAACTACAGTGTCCCCTTCTTTTACAAAAGTTTTGATATACTGGTGTGACTGTCCTAAAGAATTTTTAATTGTTTGCATAATTATCTCTCCATAAGTATTATATCTCTTATTATTTTAGCAGCTAAAAGAGCTGTTCTGTCTGACAAATCATAATGAGGAGAAACCTCCACAATATCAAACCCCACAATGTCTAAGTCTTTTAGTATATTCACAGACTTTATAAGTTCATTTGAACTTATGCCTCCAGGTTCTGGTGTACCTGTTCCATTTGCATAGGCTGGGTCTAAAACATCTATATCAAGAGTTACATATATAGGTTTATTTTTAATTTTATTAATTACAGTTTTTAATGGTTCATATACTTCTAAAGTAAACATATTGGTGTTTTCATTTGCAAATTGAAATTCTTCTTTTGTACCTGACCTTATTCCAAATTGGTATATATTTTTAGAAGGCATGAAATCAATTACACGCCTCATGGCAGATGCGTGAGACTCTTGACATCCTAAATAGTCAACTCTCAAATCAGCATGAGCATCAAAATGAAGTAATACTAATTCATCCCCATACTTTTCATAAACTTTTTTTATAACAGGTACACTTATAAGGTGTTCTCCACCAATAAAAAGTGGAAATTTACCGTCATTTACAATCTCTTTTGCTGCATCTTCTATTATTTTAAGGCTTTTTTCTACATCTCCAAAGGGAAGGTCTAAGTTTCCAGAGTCATAAAAGGACACATTTTCTAAAGATTTATCCATGTATATACTGTATTCTTCAATGCCAATTGATATTTCTCTTATTTTTTGAGGGCCAAATCGTGTACCTGGCCTAAAGCTGCATGTAGAATCCATTGGAACACCAACTAAAACTATTGAAGATTCTATGTAGTTTTTGGAACTTCCCATAAACCCTAAAGGAATAGTGCTTTTTCCATCTTTTAAACTCATAATACTGCTCCTTAAACAAACATATATTTTTAAGAATAAGAATTTCTTTATCTATTTTATAATATCTGCCACAAATTTTGGCAGAGCAAAAACTGATTTGTGTATTTGGGGACAGTAATATTTTGTGTCCAATTCAGGGATGCTGTCTAAATCAGTTTCTAGAGGATTATATTTTTTAGATCCCATTGTAAAACTCCAATAACCACTTGGGTAAGTAGGTATTGCACATGTATAAAGTTTGATTATTGGAAATATTGAATTTACATCGTTATAGACATTTTTAATAAGTTGTTTATGAAAAAAAGGTGACTCTGTTTGAGCAACAAATATTCCATCCTCTTTTAAAGACTCATATATAGCTTTGTAAAAGTCAAGTGAAAAAAGATCAATAGCAGGTCCAACAGGATCAGTTGAGTCAACCATTATTACATCAAACTCATTTTTGTGTTCATTTACATATTTTATTCCATCAGCAACAATCACCTCTACCCTTTTATCAGAAAGTGCACAGCTTATTTCAGGCAGGTGTTGTTTTGCAATTTCTATAACGCGTCCATCTATCTCACAAAGCACAGCTTTTTCAATTGAAGGGTGCTTAATAATTTCACGGATTGCTCCACCGTCTCCCCCTCCAATTACAAGAACTTTTTTAGGGTTTTTATGTGTAGATAATGGAATATGTGATATCATTTCATGATAAACAAATTCATCTTCTATTGTAGTTTGAACAGTTCCATCTAAAACAAGCATTTTACCAAATTGATTGGTTTCAATAAGTGCAACATCCTGATACTTTGTTTTTTCAGTGTGATGTGTTTTTTTAATTTTGCATGTTATTCCTACATCTTTTGTTTGATATTCTGTATACCAAAGCTCCATCTAAATCACTCCTTGTGATGAATTAACCCAACTATAATAGTGTGTTTTAAAACACACTGTATTAATCAGCCACTAATATTTTAATCTTAAAATTATATTTTGTCAATAAATGTTTTTAAGAGATTCGTGTATTTCATAATACATTGTACCATTTCACCTGTTTTTTGGAGAAACAATCCAATACTCTTTTTGAGAATTTGAGTTTTTTCATTGCAAGCACAGTAAGTGGAACAGAAGCAATTATATCTAATAAGAATACATATGAAATACTTTTTAAAGATATAATATGATTTTATAATACCTAAATCTTCTAATTTTTCTAAACCCGCAGATGTATTATTACATCCTACAATAATAAATAATACTGAACACGAAAACAGCAACCACAAAGTTATTCTAATCATGCTTTCCTCCTTTTAATTTAATTTTTTACATCATATGTACTTTCTTAAAATAATTATATCAGCTGATAAAAAAACTACAATAGAATCTTCTATTCATTACATAATTAATTATATATATATATTGTCAATACTTTTATACACCCATAATAGATATTAGTATTGTTTACACAACTTAACGTATGATATAATTTCATTAAACAATGCGTAATGTATATTATAAAATTTAAATTTGTACTTTCAAATTTGGAAAAAATCAAAATATGATTGATGATGCTATGAGAATTTTTAGCTTTTGTTTCCCCTCTGAATTGGGAACATAAAAATTTATGAATAGAAGGAGTGTTTTTCAATGCCATTACCAAAACCAGAAAAAAAATACTCATATTCTGATTACTTGACTTGGGATGAGAACGAAAGATGGGAGATACTTGACGGTGTACCATATATGCAAGCTGCACCATCAAGAATACACCAGGAAATATCAATGGAATTATCTACGCAGTTTCATACCTATCTAAAGGGTAAAACATGCCGTGTGTTTGCTGCACCATTTTGTGTGAGATTGGATGTTGAAAAGAATGATAATGATGTAACGAACGTGGTAGAGCCTGATATAACTATTGTCTGCAACAGCTCTAAACTTGATGAAAGAGGTTGTAACGGCTCACCTACCATGATTATTGAGATACTATCTCCGACATCAGGTAAAAACGACAAGCTTATAAAATTTAATAAGTACGAAAAAGCTGGTGTAAAAGAATATTGGATTGTGGAACCTGACCAAAAACTTATAAGTGTATTTATTTTACAGGAAAATAACAGTTATGGTAGACCTGAAATATATTCAGAGGAAGACAAAATTAGAGTATCAATCTTTCCAGACCTTGAAATTGATTTAAAACCAGTCTTTGATATGGTATAATTCTTACTATTCAAGGGGGTACAGGCTTAGAGTATAGTAAAACGTAGATTCTTGCTTAGGTATACATATTTTTATGGGAAGCTTTATTTTTTCATGCACTATTCTACCATAACGTGTTGGTGTATTTCAGTGTTTATAAAGACTTCGTTCCATTAAGTAGCCTTTGGTTAATAATTTTACCATTTACGCAAACATTTTTTAAGGGATTTTTTGAGATTCTTCAATTCGTAATATGAAAATCACTCCCTTTTTCATGTTATACTTTAGCCAGAATCGGATTTAGGCACTGTTTCACTTTGAATACAACTGAATAAACTCTAGGAAGCCAAAAATGCCAAAGTACTGTCCTGAATATATGATTACGGACTTAGAGTCTTCCTCTACATACTTCTTTATTGCTACTGGTAAGCTTTTCCTGTGCATTTCTCACCTTCTTCCATGCCTTTGTAAAGCTGAAAAAATAAATAGCCTATCAGTACCATCACAATGTGAAATGCAATAAAGTTCTGCTTTGTACTTTTGAAGTCCTCTATTTTCCAAAAATCCTTTATCTGACGATAATCCTCTTCTATTTCAGGTCTTAGTTCGTATGTCATAATAATCTGCCTTGCCGTTTTTGTTGTATCAGTAGTTACGAATACATGGTATTCATCTTTTTCAGTGTCATAAACTACGCAGCCTATGATTGCTACATCATTTTCAGGTTCAGCACTCCTCCAGTAACTACCCAGTGATCCTACAAAGGCAATTTTTTGGTTCTTTCGCTTCTTGTTTGGATGAGCCTTCCAGTTATTTTCTGCGTTTGCTATTGATACTGCCTGCTCAAATGCTTCCATGTTGCTCTTAAGAGGGATATAGGAGTCAATCTCCCGTTCCCGTTTTAACTGATTCATAAACTCTCTGGAAATAAAACCACGGTCATTAATCAATATATCTCCAGGTTTAAGCATTTTGCTTTCTAATACCATTTTCTTGCTTAGTTCTAGGTCGTGTTGTTGGATATTCCCAAATCTTATTTCTTCAAGAATGCCAGTATCTCCAGTAATTCCACGCAATGAAGACAGCTTATACCCTCTTTTGTATTCGCCATCATCTTTTATTACTTCTGAACCTTCATAGTTACTATTGCTTAATTCTACTTCAAGTTTTGTACAGTCAAGAACATGTATATCAGGCACAATACCTTTCTTAACAAACACTTCATCCTGAATGTAAGCATTGTAAGCAGTTATTAGTTCATCAACAGTATACTTTTTTACAAAGCTACGAATAGTTCCCTCGCTCATAAGGCCTTCATTCAAGCCTCTCTCATTATCCCATATATTCCAACCGATTTCTGATAATGTCTCTGCATTTGTGATGGCAAATGGAACGTCGGTCAAGCTGGTTTTTATTTTCATCTTTGCTGTAATCGCCAATGCCAGTATAAGATGAAATGGTATGTTTTTATTCTTTACATAAATTAAATGCCCCCTCACTTTTCTCATCGTATTAACTTAACGAGTTCTACAAATTACTCCATAATGTTTTTTCCATATTTTTAATTAGGTTATGTATTATTATTTCACATTTCAAAAATCTTCAGGTGGAGTTGAGTCTCCACCTGAAGCCTCGATGTTACCATGCTTATTTAATAGGAGCAAAAACTTGTGATAAGTCAATTGTGAGGTCAGGAAAAACAGAAATCTGTACTTTATTTATGTCAGTGTAGGCTTCTGGTCTTCCATAGCGGCCATCTTTCTGAAGGGTAAATATGTTCACGTATTTACCTTCTGGATCAACAATCCAATATTCTTTCACACCAGCTTTTTCATATTTATTAAATTTTATAACCCGATCTACTCTTGATGTAGAAGCAGAAGAAATTTCAATAATGAGGGTAGGGGTTCCGAAGTAACCTGTTCCTTTTAATTTGTTTTTATCGCAAATGACTACTATATCAGGCTGAAACACGTTGGTGGTTTCTTCATCTAACTCTTCTCCATTAGGTAATCTTAAATCAAAAGGGGAAGCAAACGCCTGACATCCTTTTCCCTGTAAATAGTTTGCAAACTGCCTATATAATTCACCAGAAATTGCTTGATGCTGCCAAGATGGAGCAGCTTGCATACAAGGTACACCATCAAAAAGTTCCCAATGTTCATTCTCGGGCCAAGTCAAGTAATCTGCATATGAATATTTTTGTTCTGGGTTCGGTAATGGCATAGATAATCACTCCTCTTTCAATTATACCAATTCTAATAAGCCAATAATATTTTAATTTTAAAAACATATTTTATCAATAAATGTTTTTAAGAGATTTGTGTATTTCATAACACATTGTACCATTTCACCAGTTTTTTCATCAAAAGAATAAATTATCAGGTTATTTATATCTACTTAATTGAGAATTTTATTCAAAAAAACTATCAATATTCAAAGCAAAATCTGTAAATAATGCTGATTTCAAAACACTCCCTACTCTATAATTCATCGGCTCACCGTACATCCCATCTTGCAACCAAAAAACCTGTATTTCCCTATTTTTTGGAGAAACAATCCAATACTCCTTTACCCCAAAACGCATGTATAGATTCATTTTCACTGTATAGTCCTTTGAAGCAGTAGAAGGTGAGAGTACTTCAACTACAAGGTATGGTACTCCAACCTAAAACAAAAGAAATAGAGTAAATTCCTTAATATAAGTATTATAACATAAATGATTATTAGCTAGTAGTTATAATAAAATTAAATCACGGTTTATGCATGAAAATTTTCTCTCCAAATAATTTTTCATAAAGTATTTATCACGTATTTTGTGGTTAAATGGATTAAAAGCTGAATGATTCATACGACACCTAAAATACTGAATGTAATAAAACTGTTCTTTACTTTCAACGATTGGTTTATGATAAGTAGCTACAATTCCAGAAATCTTATATTCTGTTTGAAATAATATGTTTTTTCTGTAAGAAACAAGTGTGAGCCTTGACTCACTATTTACTCTATTCACAGCCTCTATTGCCTTTGGTGAAGCTTTCATTTTAGTTGCCTCTCCAAGTGTTGTATCATCGTCTCCATTTGGCACACTTCTTCCCTTTAACTGTATATCATATATACCATGAGCGTCAATATCATGATCTAAATGGATGGATGTATTAAATAGGGCAATGTGATGACAGTCTCTCCTAAATCCTGTTATTTCTAATTTTTCTCCTAGTTTTAATCTAGTTTCAACAGTAGGTGAAGTCAACTCAACCTTTGGAGTTTGACAATAATAAAAAAGATTGTTTAAAGTATATCTATAAGTCCATGTTTCTCTGTTAGGTTGTTCTTTTCCATAATCCCAAAGCATATCATCTGTATCCCATGACACAAGTTCCATCCATGTATTTTTACCTACTATCCCATCAACTTCTAAATTCCTGTTATCTCTTTGGTAATTTTCAACAGCCTCTTTAGTTAGCGGGCCAAATGTACCAAAATCTACACCATCAGGCATTTTTAAATAACCATGTGTTATCAATAGCTTTTGGAGTAGTGCAATACAATTTTGAACAGTAAATCCAGTAAAACACTGAAAGCCCTGTATTAGGAGATTTTGTGTTGTTGTATCATCTTATTATTCTACTCTTTGTAGTCTGTTCTTCTAGCTGCTAATTTGGTAGACATGACTCAGTGGGGAAAAATCATCGTGGCGTTTTAAATGTGATACATAAAAAACAGCACCGTCACCTCTAGCATTTCTAATTCCAGAAATTCTATATTTGTTTGAAAATAAGAGGTTGTTTCTATAAGTAATGTCTATTTCTATAATGTCTTCAGATTTAAGTATTTTATTTATAGCATCTATAGCTTTTGATGATGCTCTCATTCTAATTTTCCCATCTTTATTTGTTAGTATTATACAACCTTTATTATGCATATCAACTGATATAGAATGGTAATAAGGTTGAAGTGGGGGTTGTGGTGAATCTATTGATGTGTCTGGATTAATTTTTACACTTCCATACTCTTACCTCTCACAAGTTGCTATAATAGCTGAACTAATTACGATAACTAAACTTAAAATTACTAATAACATTTGATTTTGGGATAATTTAAGTGCTAAGTGCTTTAGCTTAACTGAAGTTATTAATAGCTTAAATAAGCATACTAAATAAGCTATAAGTAATATTATTATAATCACAAGCACTACTCTCCAGGATACTGAAAAATCACCAATCTGAATGCCATACATTTTCATTTCGGTAGTTCTTGACCCATGAAGGTAATGTGAAAAAAAGCAAAAAGCCGAAAGTCTTAACATAATTGCAAATAAAACAGCAAATATTAAATTTATAAATGCTAAATTTTTCATACTTTCCTCCATCTTTAGTTTTATAAATTAAACATCAGGTAAAACCCTGCTATACCTGATGTTTGATTTAATATTTAGTTATTTTTATGGTATATGCCTATTTTTAAATTGTACACCATCCTTTAATAGTCTCTTTAGTTAGTGAGCCAAATGTACCAAAGTCTACACCATCAGGCATTTTAACCATGTGTTACTAATAATTTCTGAAGTATTGTAACATCATCTGGGTCATTATCTGCTCTCTGCATTAGCAACCATGAAGGTTTACCTATATCCTCTTGTGGTACATTTGCATTACCACCTTCAAATAAGAAGTTAACCAGTGGCTCAACACTACTGTCATTATATGCTATTACGCTTTCATCTATAGAGAATTATTTATTCTGTTCTTTTTCTTTTCTCTCCAAATAATTTTTCATAAAGTACTTATCATATATTTTTCCATGAGACGGATTTAAAAGACCAAAATCCATACTACGTCTAAAATACTGAATGTAAAAAACCTGTTCTTTGCTTTCAACTATTGGTTTATGATGAGTAGCTACAATTCCAGAAATCTTATATTCTGTTTGAAGTAATATATTTTTTCTGTAAGAAACAAGTGTGACCCTTGACTCACTATTTACTCTATTTATAGCCTCTATCGCTTTTGGTGAAGCTTTCATTTTAGTTGTCTCTCCATTAAATCTTTTTAAAATTACATACCCTTTATTATGCTCGTCAACAGTTATAGACATATACTCATCATTAGGTATACCATAACGTCCTATCACATGGCGGACAACAACGTCTTTTTCTCTTTCAAAAACTGTTATAGTAACGGAGGCAAGTACTAAAAATAGACCTAAAAATATTAATATAATCTGATTTTTTGACAGCTTTAAAGATAGCCTCTTAAATTTAACTATTTTAGATAACATTACAAATAGAGTTATTAAATAAATAATTATTAATGCTATAATAATTAGTAACACTACTTGCCATGATATTTCAATACTAGAAAACTCAAAGCCATATATTTTAGGCCATCCATAACTACCATCAGTAAAAGCGGCAATACAAGCCCCAGATATCTTTAAAATAATTACAATTAAAATAGCACTTAATAAATTAATAACCAACAACTTTTTCATAGTTTTTTGCTCCTTCGTTAATTGCTTATTTTTAATAAAGTAATTATATTCTACTTAATAGTGCTCACTCACTAACTAACTAATGTTTGAGTCTTTATAAGCTAGTATCAGATAGAGATTTTTCTCTACCTGATACTGAAACTTTATATTTTATGGTATGTGCCTGTTTTTGTGTACATACCTGTTTAGTCCATAGTATTCATCCTTAACAAATTCATCCCTATAGCCTTGAATCTGATTTTCGACAAAAGCATCCAAAACCATCTTTCTATTTAGATCAGTAATTACACAAGTATCTGCTCTATCATACCCCCACATAATGTCGTTATGTTCTACTCCATTGATAGAGACAGAATCAGGTAATATATTATCATTTTTTTTAATCTTTTCAGTAAAGTGTATATATGCATCTTCTAAACCAAGAGCATGGCCAAATTCATGTGCAGCTGTATTTCTAAACATATTAGCAGTAGGTTCATCTTCTACACCTAAATATATACTTGATGAAGAATTTACATTCCAATTATCAATACCTATGTGTTCATATCTTACACTGTCTATAAGTAAAGCGTTTGAATGTATGAATGTGTATATCATATCATAGTCATACATATAGATTCTACCATACAAGAACTCACCTCCGCGGCCACCTTCCATTACCATGTCCGTTACTTCATCGTCAGAAAGTTCGTTTAGGTTTATCTTGATTTGATAGTCGAAGCCATCATACTCTACATTTCCTTCCCATAGTTTAAATCCTTCAATAGCCAAATCTTTATAATTCAAAGATGTTTGTCCATGCCACTCTGATCTATCATCAAAACCAACATCTACATGAAAATATATTGTTGTACCTACTTGAGTAACTCTTATTAGTGCATCATCATCTTGCTTTGCAAAATTAATAGGAACAATAGCTTCAACTATTTCTGTTGATGCAAGTGTTGTATCATCGTCTCCATTTGGCACACTTCTTCCCTTTAACTGTATATCATATATACCATGAGCGTCAATATCATGATCTAAATGGATGGATGTATAAAGTTCTGTATTATCAAATTCAGTTTTTACCCACTCCCCATTAATAAATAGGGCAATGTGATGACAGTCTCTCCCAGATCCTATTATTTCTAATTTTTCTCCTGGTTTTAATCTAGTTTCAACAGTAGGTGAAGTCAACTCAACATCTGGACTTTGCCCATGATAAAAAAGATTGTTTAAAGTATATCTATATGTCCATGTTTCTCTGTTAGGTTGTCCTTTTTCATAATCCCAAAGCATATCATCTGTATCCCATGACACAAGTTCCATCCATGTATTTTTACCTACTATACCATCAATTTCTAAATTCCTGTTATCTCTTTGATAACCTTCAACAGCTTTTTTGGTAGATGAATCAAATGTACCAAAATCTTTACCATAAGAAAATTCTAAATAACCATGTGTTACTAATAGCTTTTGAAGTATTGTAACATCATCGGGGTCATTATCTGCTCCCTGCATTAGTAACCATGAAGGTTTACCTATATCCTCTTGTGGCACATCTGCATTGCCACCTTCAAATAAGAAGTTAACCAGTGGCTCAACATCACTGTCATTATATGCTATTACGCTTTCATCTGTTGCTTGTCCAACTACAAGACCTGTTGTATTTCCCAATTCTGTAATGATTGAATTAGCATCTGAAAAATAACCGCTGTGTCTGGTATAAAAGAGAGCATACTCGTTATAATCTGCCCCCTGCACCGTATACTCATCAAGCATTTCACTTCCACTTACCAAGCCACTTTGTATTTGCCCCAGTAAACCATCAGGATCAAGTGTTTTATTTACAGGTTCTATGTTATTAAAATTATGTGCTATCCTGGTTCTCAGACCTTCTCTTGCATAGCGGTTGTTTGTTCTTGAATGTGAAACTTGATCTATTTTTATATTTTCACCATCTCTACTTTCAAGAAAAACAACTCTTATATTTGTTTTTCCCATTAAACCTAATAACGTACTGGTAATATTTGTTTCGAATGTATCCAAAGCATCTTGATCAGAATGCTCACTGTCTATAACAAATGCTACGTTCACAGCTCTATTTTGAGATTGCACATTTGAAACAACAATTTTTCTAGATTGCTCATGTGTTACGCCCCAGTTTTGAGCAGTTAGCATTCCGTTAGAAGCTAGGGTTTGTGCACTTACTGTGTTGCTAGAATCAGTGTTTGGAAGTGTTGCAGTGACTATACCACTACTTTCATCTATTCTTGTAGCTTGAGGTACCATTTCACCTGTTTCTTCATTAAGCAAGTAAATTATCATGTCGTTTATATCTACTTCATCTAATTGCTCTTGACACAGGAATAAACAAATAATAAATTCCCATTTTTGAATCGGTTATTTTCCAATATTACTTCGTTGTCGTCAGTCAAAATACGTCAGTATTCTTCCTTCCTCCGCCTTGTACTATTGAAAAATTTCTCGTTTCAAAATCGGGTTTTATTATTGGCTTATTCCTTAACTCAAAACTAACTTCCATCCAGTCTAGCTCAGTATCAGTTCTTACTTCTATTGGTTCTCCATAAAAGTGCATTTTACCTTCAAGTTCATCAGATATATTTGTTACCATTGTATTGTTTACATTATCACTACTGCTGATTGCAACATGTGGCACGACATTTTCATCAGTAAATCCAATGAAATTCTGTCTTGAAAGATTTTGTGTTGTTGCATCATCTGATTCTTCTGGGATTACACGAACTATGCAAAATAGGCTGGATCTAAATAGTGGATCAAACATAGCTTGTGCTGAAACAATTGCTACACCCTCTTCCTGTGCAGTAATTACACCATCAGTTACTTCCACTACATCAGAGTCACTTGTTGACCAGTGGAAAGAATCTTTATATATTTCAAGTGGTATTATAGGGTCTACCAAACCTAATTCTTCTCCTTCTTTTAATAAAACCTCATTATATAATAGGTTCATTGATGGATATGTTTTAAAGTCATTATTTATTTGAACGTAGTTTTTAGTTTTTTCAAGAGCTCTTAATATATGCTCATATTTGCCATCATTTTCATCATTGGCCGCTTCTAGCTCATCTATATAATTTGTTGTGCATGATATTCCATCTATACCAGCATAATTCCTACCCTCAAGTCCATCAGGACCTTGAATAAGTTGAGCATCAGTTAAATTATAGTATCCATAAAAGCCATAGCCTTTTTTGTCTTCATTATTCCATGTAGTGTCCATGTGATACCAATTGTCTTCTATATTTACTACATTCCATGCATGGTCTCCAGCTATATCTATTGTGTTTTCTATTTCGTTAAGAATTTCATTTGTAACTATAATGTTTTCTATTCCTGCTGCGGTAAGCATTTTATACGTTAGCATTGCATAACCGTTACATTTTGTTTCTCCATGATAAAGAGCACTGTAAGGATCGTTATAATCATTAGTATGTGAATAATTTACAAAGTTTAAAATATAGTCATGTATGAGCTTTTGCTTTTCGTGGTCACTCATATCATCATTTACAAGCTTTGATACTATAAAATCAACTGTTTCATCAACATAATTTTCCTGTTCCTTTGTTGTGCAATAATCAACCTCTATATTAATTCCTGAAATTCCATATGATTTTTTAATCCTAGGAGTTCTACCTTTTATTGCCGCATTTAAATAAGTATCTTCACTCCGTATTGAACTCAATATTTCCTTTACTTCATCAATGGAAATAATATCTTTATATACAATTTTAATATCTTCCACTCTATTGTTAAGATTTTTTTTAATCATTGATTCTAAGTCATTTTTAGAGTATGCTACAGCACTGTAATCATCAAAATAGCTAAATTCAAATGATATTTTAATAATTCCGTTATTTATTTCTTCTTTAGGTGATACACTTTGAATCAAAAATGGAATTCCATTTAAAGGTGAAGTCAATTGGACACTTGATCTATCATTAAAATAGTAACAATTTTGCAAAGTATATCTATATGTCCATGTAGTTCTGTTTGGCTGTCCTTTTTCAAGACCTTGAAACAAGAGACATCCATGTATTTTTGCCTACTATTCCGTCAACTGCTAATCTGTTATCTTTTATCATCTTATTATTCTACTCTTTATAGTCTCTTCTTCTAGCTGCTAAGCCGGTAGACATGACTCAATGGGGAAAAATCATCGTGGCGTTTTAAATGTGATACATAAAAAACAGCACCGTCACCTCTAGCATTTCTAATTCCAGAAATTCTATATTTGTTTGAAAATAAGAGGTTGTTTCTATAAGTAATGTCTATTTCTATAATGTCTTCAGATTTAAGTATTTTATTTATAGCATCTATAGCTTTTGATGATGCTCTCATTCTAATTTTCCCATCTTTATTTGTTAGTATTATATAACCTTTATTATGCATATCAACTGATATAGAATGGTAATAAGGTTGAAGTGGGGGTTGTGGTGAATCTATTGATGTGTCTGGATTAATTTTTACACTTCCATACTCTTCTCTCTCACAAGCTGCTATAATAACTGAACCAATTACTACAACTAAACTTATACTTATTAATATCACTTGATTTTTTGATAATTTAAGTGATAAGTGCTTTAGTTTAACTGAAGTTATTAACAGCTTAAATAAGAATACTAAGTAAGCTATAAATAAAAGTATTATAATTACTAGAACTACTCTCCAGGATACTGAAAAATCACCAATCTGAATGCCATACATTTTCATTTCGGTAGTTCTTGACCCATGAAGGTAATACGAGACAAAGCAAAAAGCAGAAAGTCTTAATATAATTGCAAATAATACAGCAAATATTAAATTAACAAATGCTAATTTTTTCATACTTCCCTCCATCTTTAGTTTTATAAATTAAACATCAGGTAAAACCCTGCTCTACCTGATGTTTAATTTAATATTTAGTTATTTTTATGGTATATGCCTATTTTAAAATTGTACACCATCCTTTAATAGTCTCTTTAGTTAGTGAGCCAAATGTACCAAAGTCTACACCATCAGGCATTTCTAAATAACCATGTGTTACTAATAATTTTTGAAGTATTGTAACATCATCTGGGTCATTATCTGCTCCCTGCATTAGTAACCATGAAGGTTGACCTATATCCTCTTGTGGTACATTTGCATTACCACCTTCAAATAAGAAGTTAACCAGTGGCTCAACATTACTGTCATTATATGCTATTACGCTTTCATCTATAGAGAATTATTTATTCTGCTCTTTTTCTTTTCTCTCCAAATATCTTTTTTTACGATATTCCAGATCATATTTATCAAATATTTTTCCGTGCGATAGATTTAAACGATCAAAATCCATACGACGTCTAAAATATTGCATATAATAAACCCTTTCTTTAATATCCATATTGGTAATAACTAAAATTCCAGATATCTTATATTTTGTTTGAAGTAGTATGTTTTTTCTGTAAGAAACATACATAGGGCGTTCCTCACTATTTACTCTATTTATAGCCTCTATTGCCTTTGATGAAGCTTTCATTTTAGTAGTCTCTTCATTAAGTTTTTCTAAAATCACATACCCTTTATTAAACTCATCAACAGATATAGACTTATAATCATCAGGTGAAGGTGGTTGTCCTATAACAAAACCAACTTGCACAACTTTCTCTCTTTCAAAAATCGTTATAGTAACTGATGCAAGTACTAAAAAAAGACCTAAAAATATTAATATAAGCTGATTTTTTGATAGTTTCAAAGACAATTTCTTAAATTTAATTATTGTAAATAACATCATAAATATAGTTATTAAATATAGAATTATTAAAGCTATCATAATAATTAATAATACTTGCCATGATATTTCAATATTAGAAAATTCAATACCATATATTTTAGGCCATCCGTAATTACCATCGAAAAAAGCGACAAGACAAGGTCCAGATATCTTTAAAATAATTATAAAAAAAATAGCAGATAATAGATTAATAACCAACAACTTCTTCATAGTTTTTCGGTCCCTTCATTAATTGCTTATTTTTAAATCAAGTAATTATATTTTACTTAATAGTACTCACTAACTAATATTTGAGTCTTTATAATCTAGTATCAGGTAGAGATTTTTCTCTACCTGATACTTAAAGTTTCATGTTTTACTCTCTATGGTATATGCCTGTTTTTATGTACATCAAAAGTTCGTCTTGATCCTTCATCCTCAACAAATTCATCTATATAACCTTGATGTCGATTTTCAACAAAAGCATCTAAAACCATCTTTCTATTTAAATCAGTCACAACAGAAACTCCTATTCTATCATTACCCCACATAATGTCATTATATTCCACTCCATTGATATGAACATCCTCAGGTATTTTATTATCATTTGCTCTTATTTTATTTAAAAAGTGTATATATGCATCTTGTAAACCAAGTGCATGACCAAATTCATGTGCAGCTGTATTTCTAAACATATTAGCAGTAGGTTCATCTTCTACACCTAAATATATACTTGATGGAGAATTCACATTCCAATCATCAATACTTATGTTTTCATACCTTGCACTTTGGAGACATTCAAATCTTCTACTTATTAATGTGTATACCATATCATAGTCATACATATAGATACCACCTTGCAAGTGCTCACCTCCACGGCCGCCTTTCATTACCATGTCCGTTACTTCATCGTCAGAAAGTTCATTTAGGTTTATCTTAATTTCATAGTCAAAGCCATCATACTCTACATTTCCTTCCCATAGTTTAAATCCTTCAATAGCCAAATCTTTATAATTTAAACCAGCCCACTCTGATCTATCATCAAAACCAACATCTACATGAAAATATATTGTTGTACCTACTTGAGTAACTCTTATTGGTGCATCATCATCTTGCTTTGCAAAATTTATAGGAACAATAGCTTCAACTATTTCTGTTGATGCAAGTGTTGTATCATCGTCTCCATTTGGCACACTTCTTCCCTTTAACTGTATATCATATATACCATGGGCGTCAATATCATAATCCATAAGGATATATGTATCAAGGGGAGTATTATCGTATGCAGTTTTAACCCACTCTCCATTAATAAATAGGGCAATGTGATGACAGTCTCTCCCAGATCCTATTATTTCTAACTTTTCTCCTGGTTTTAATCTAGTTTCAACAGTAGGTGAAGTCAACTCAACATCTGGACTTTGCCAATGATAAAAAAGATTGTTTAAAGTATATCTATATGTCCATGTTTCTCTGTTCGGTTGTCCTTTTCCATAATCCCAAAGCATATCATCTGTATCCCATGACACAAGTTCCATCCATGTATTTTTACCTACTATCCCATCAATTTCTAAATTCCTGTTATCTCTTTGATAACCTTCAACAGCCGCTTTAGTTAGTGGGCCAAATGTACCAAAGTCTACACCATCAGGCATTTCTAAATAACCATGTGTTACTAATAATTTTTGAAGTATTGTAACATCATCTGGGTCATTATCTGCTCCCTGTATTAGTAACCATGAAGGTTGACCTATATCCTCTTGTGGTACATTTGCATTACCACCTTCAAATAAGAAGTTAACCAGTGGCTCAACATTACTGTCATTATATGCTATTACGCTTTCATTTGTTGCTTGCCCAACTACAAGACCTGTTGTATTCCCCATTTGTGCTAAAATTGATTCAGTTTCTGAAAAATAACCGCTGTGTCTGGTATAAAAGAGAGCATACTCGTTATAATCTGCCCCCTGCACCGTATACTCATCAAGCATTTCACTTCCACTTACCAAGCCACTTTGTATTTGCCCCAGTAAACCATCAGGATCAAGTGTTTTATTTACAGGTTCTATGTTATTAAAATTATGTGCTATCCTGGTTCTCAGACCTTCTCTTGCATAGCGGTTGCTTGTTCTTGAATGTGAAACTTGATCTATTTTTATATTTTCACCATCTCTACTTTCAAGAAAAACAACTCTTATATTTGTTTTTTCCATTAAACCTAATAATGTACTGGTAATATTTGTTTCGAATTTATCCAAAGCATCTTGATCAGAATGCTCACTGTCTATAACAAATGCTACATTCACAGCTCTATTTTGAGATTGCACATTTGAAACAACAATTTTTCTAGATTGCTCATGTGTTACGCCCCAGTTTTGAGCAGTTAGCATTCCGTTAGAAGCTAGGGTTTGTGCACTTACTGTGTTGCTAGAATCAGTGTTTGGAAGTGTTGCAGTGACTATACCACTACTTTCATCTATTCTTGTAGCTTGAGGCACCATTTCTCCTGTTTCTTCATTAAGCCAGTAAATTATCATGTCGTTTATATCTACTTCATCTAATTGCTCTTGACACAGGAATAAACAAATAATAAATTCCCATTTTTGAATCGGTTATTTTCCAATATTACTTCGTTGTCGTCAGTCAAAATACGTCAGTATTCTTCCTTCCTCCGCCTTGTACTATTGAAAAATTTCTCGTTTCAAAATCGGGTTTTATTATTGGCTTATTCCTTAACTCAAAACTAACTTCCATCCAGTCTAGCTCAGTATCAGTTCTTACTTCTATTGGTTCTCCATAAAAGTGCATTTTACCTTCAAATTCATCAGATATATTTGTTACCATTGTATTGTTTGCATTATCACTACTGCTGATTGCAACATGTGGCACGACATTTTCATCGGTAAATCCAATGAAATTCTGTCTTGAAAGATTTTGTGTTGTTGCATCATCTGATTCTTCTGGGATTACACGAATTATGCAAAATAGGCTGGATCTAAATAGTGGATCAAACATAGCTTGTGCTGAAATAATAGCTACTCCCTCTTCTTGTGCAGTAATTACGCCGTCTGTTACTTCCACTACATCAGGGTCACTTGTTGACCAGTAAAATGAATCTTTATACCTTTCAATAGGGATGATAGGGTCTATTAAACCTATTTCTTCACCCTCTTTTAACAAAACCTCACTATATAGCAGGTTTGTGGAAGGGTTACTATTTTTCTCAAAAAGCTGTCTTATAGCGTAAGCGTAATAAGACACATTTTGAGAAAATATAGTTCATCTGTTTATCGTAGCGAAATTTACTACTTTGGTTTTAGCTATCGCTACGATATGTTTTGAAGTCATTTATTTGAACGTAGTTTTTAGTTTTTTCAAGAGCTTTTAATATATGCTCATATTTGCCATCATTTTCATCATTGTCTACTTCTAATTCGTTTATGTAATTTTTTTGCATTATCATGAAGAATTATTTGTTCTGTTCTTGTTCTTTTCTCTCCCTAAAATAATCTTTAAACCTATATTTCTCATATATTTTGCCGTGAGATGGATTATAAAGGTGAAAATCCATACGGCGTCTAAAATACTGCATGTAATAAACCTGTTCTTTACTCTCAACCATTAAATTAAATGTAGCTACAATACCAGAAATTTTATATTCTGTTTGAAGTAATATGTTTTTTCTGTAAGAAACAAATATGACAGCCACATCATTATTTGCTCTATTTATAGCCTCTATTGCTTTTGTTGAAGCCTTCATTCTAGTTGTCTCTTCATTATATTTTTTTAAAATTACATATCCTTTATTAAACTCATCAACAGTTATAGACTTATAATCATCAGGTAAGGGGGAACTTCCTAGTACACCACCAACAATAACGTTTTCTTCTCTTTCAAAAACTGCTATGGTAACGGAGGCAGTTACTAAGAATAGACCTAAAAATATTAGTATAAGCTGGTTTTTTGACAGTTTCAAATCTAACTTTTTAAATCTAACTATTGTAAATAACATCACAAATAGAGTTATTAAATATAGAATCATTAAAGCTATAATAGTAATTAATACTACTTGCCATGATATTTCAATATTAGAAAACTCAATACCATATATTTTGGGCCATCCATAACTACCATCGTTAAAAGCGGCAATACAAGCCCCGGATATCTTTAAAATAATTATAAAAAAAATAGCAGTTAATAGATTAATAACCAACAACTTTTTCATTACTTTTCGTCCCTTCTTTAATTGCCTTATTTTTAAAATAAGTAATATTATAATTAATAGCCCATTGGCAACTAAGTCAACACTTGTGTTTTTATAAGCTAGTATCAGGTAGAGAATTTTCTCTACCTGATACTGAATCTTTATACTTTATGGTATGTGCCTGTTTTTGTGTACATATCTGTTTAGTCCATAGTATTCATCCTTAACAAACTCATCCCTATAGCCTTGAAGCTGATTTTCGACAAAAGCATCTAAAACCATCTTTCTATTTAGATTAGTAATTACACAAGTATCTGCTCTATCATACCCCCACATAATGTCGTTATATTCTACTCCATTGATAGAGACAGAATCAGGTAATATATCATCATTTTTTTTAATCTTTTCAGTAAAATGTATATATGCATCTTCTAAACCAAGAGCATGACCAAATTCATGTGCAGCTGTATTTCTAAACATATTAGCAGTAGGTTTATCTCCTACACCTAAATAAATACTTGATGGAGAATTTACATTCCAATTATCAATACCTATGTGTTCATATCTTATACTTTGCCTAAGCATAAATTCTGTACTTATTAATGTGTATACCATATCATAGTCATACATATAGATATTACCATCCAAAAACTCACCTCCACGGCCGCCTTTCATTACCATGTCCGTTACTTCATCGTCAGAAAGTTCATTTAGGTTTATCTTAATTTCATAGTCAAAGCCATCATACTCTAAATTTCCTTCCCATAGTTTAAATCCTTCAATAGCCAAATCTTTATAATTCAAAGATGTTTGTCCAGCCCACTCTGATCTATCATCAAAACCAACATCTACATGAAAATGTATTGTTGTACCTACTTGAGTAACTCTTATTGGTGCATCATCATCTTGCTTTGCAAAATTAATAGGAACAATAGCTTCAACTATTTCTGTTGATGCAAGTGTTGTATCATCGTCTCCATTTGGCACACTTCTTCCCTTTAACTGTATATCATATATACCATGAGCGTCAATATCATGATCTAAATGGATGGATGTATAAAGTTCTGTATTATCAAATTCAGTTTTAACCCACTCCCCATTAATAAATAGGGCAATGTGATGACAGTCTCTCCCAGATCCTATTATTTCTAACTTTTCTCCTGGTTTTAATCTAGTTTCAACAGTAGGTGAAGTCAACTCAACATCTGGACTTTGCCAATGATAAAAAAGATTGTTTAAAGTATATCTATAAGTCCATGTTTCTCTGTTAGGTTGTCCTTTTTCATAATCCCAAAGCATATCATCTGTATCCCATGACACAAGTTCCATCCATGTATTTTTACCTACTATTCCATCAATTTCTAAATTCCTGTTATCTCTTTGGTAATTTTCAACAGCCTCTTTAGTTAGCGAACCAAATGTACCAAAATCTGCACCATCAGGCATTTCTAAATAACCGTGTGTTACTAATAGTTTTTGGAGTATTGTAACATCATCGGGGTCATTATCTGCTCCCTGCATTAGTAACCATGAAGGTTGACCTATATCCTCTTGTGGCACATCTGCATTGCCACCTTCAAATAAGAAGTTAACCAGTGGCTCAACATCACTGTCATTATATGCTATTACGCTTTCATCTGTTGCTTGTCCAACTACAAGACCTGTTGTATTCCCCATTTGTGCTAAAATTGATTCAGTTTCTGAAAAATAACCGCTGTGTCTGGTATAAAAGAGAGCATACTCGTTATAATCTGCCCCCTGCACCGTATACTCATCAAGCATTTCACTTCCACTTACCAAGCCACTTTGTATTTGCCCCAGTAAACCATCAGGATTAAGTGTTTTATTTACAGGTTCTATGTTATTAAAATTATGTGCTATCCGGGTTCTCAGACCATCTCTTGCATTGTAGTTGTTTGTTCTTGAATGTGAAACTTGATCTATTTTTATATTTTCACCATCTCTACTTTCAAGAAAAACAACTCTTATATTTGTTTTTCCCATTAAACCTAATAACGTACTGGTAATATTTGTTTCGAATGTATCCAAAGCATCTTGATCAGAATGCTCACTGTCTATAACAAATGCTACGTTCACAGCTCTATTTTGAGATTGCACATTTGAAACAACAATTTTTCTAGATTGCTCATGTGTTACGCCCCAGTTTTGAGCAGTTAGCATTCCGTTAGAAGCTAGGGTTTGTGCACTTACTGTGTTGCTAGAATCAGTGTTTGGAAGTGTTGCAGTGACTATACCACTACTTTCATCTATTCTTGTAGCTTGAGGTACCATTTCACCTGTTTCTTCATTAAACAAGTAAATTATCATGTCGTTTATATCTACTTCATCTAATTGCTCTTGACTTAACTCAAAACTAACTTCCATCCAGTCTAGCTCAGTATCAGTTCTTACTTCTATTGGTTCTCCATAAAAGTGCATTTTACCTTCAAATTCATCAGATATATTTGTTACCATTGTATTGTTTACATTATCACTACTGCTGATTGCAACATGTGGCACGACATTTTCATCGGTAAATCCAATGAAATTCTGTCTTGAAAGATTTTGTGTTGTTGCATAATCTGATTCTTCTGGGATTACACGAACTATGCAAAATAGGCTGGATCTAAATAGTGGATCAAACATAGCTTGTGCTGAAACAATTGCTACACCCTCTTCCTGTGCAGTAATTACGCCATCAGTTACTTCCACTACATCAGAGTCACTTGTTGACCAGTGGAAAGAATCTTTATATATTTCAAGTGGTATTATAGGGTCTACCAAACCTATTTCTTCTCCTTCTTTTAATAAAACCTCATTATACAGTAGGTTCATGGAAGGATATGTTTTAAAGTCATTATTTATTTGAACGTAGTTTTTAGTTTTTTCAAGAGCTTTTAATATATGCTCATATTTGCCATCATTTTCATCATTAACCGCTTCTAGCTCATCTATATAATTTGTTGTGCATGATATTCCATCTATACCAGCATAATTCCTGCCCTCAAGTCCATCAGGACCTTGAATAAGTTGAGCATCAGTTAAATTATAGTATCCATAAAAGCCATAGCCTTTTTTGTCTTCATTATTCCATGTAGTGTCCATGTGATACCAATTGTCTTCTATATTTACTACATTCCACGCATGGTCTCCAGCTATATCTATTGTGTTTTCTATTTCGTTAAGAATTTCATTTGTAACTATAATGTTTTCTATTCCTGCTGCTGTAAGCATTTTATACGTAAGCATTGCATAACCGTTACATTTTGTTTCTCCATGATAGAGTGCACTGTAAGGATCGTTATAATCATTAGTATGTGAATAATTTACAAAGTTTAAAATATAGTCATGTATGAGCTTTTGCTTTTCGTGGTCACTCATATCATCATTTACAAGCTTTGATACTATAAAATCAACTGTTTCATCAACATAATTTTCCTGTTCCTTTGTTGTGCAATAATCAACCTCTATATTAATTCCTGAAATTCCATATGATTTTTTAATCCTAGGAGTTCTACCTCTTATTGCCGCATTTAAATAAGTATCTTCACTCCGTATTGAACTCAATATTTCCTTTACTTCATCAATGGAAATAATATCTTTATATACAATTTTAATATCTTCCACTCTATTGTTAAGATTTTTTCTAATTATTGATTCTAACTCACTTTTAGAATATGATACAGCACTGTAATCATCAAAATAACTGAATTCAAATGATATTTTTAAAAATCCGTTTTTTATTTCTACTTTAGGTTGTGATTCATTTTCAAACAAAAATGGATGGGTGCTTTCTTTAACTGCATCTGAAAGTGCCGTATTGACTACATAGTTTAAGTCACTTGTATCACCTTCATATATTACACTATAATCTGTTCCTAACACTCTAAAGTTATGAATAAAAGCATCTTTAAGATCTTCTATATTACTTGCAGTTGTAGTAACTGTACAAACATTGCTCTCTTCTGAAAACTCTCCGTCTTCTGATACAGCCATAACAGTAATTTCATATGTCTGACCTGGAATCAAATCCTCAACTGTATGTGGGCTAGATTCGGCAGTATCCATAAAGAAATCTTCTGTATAAATTATATATTCTATATCATCTCTGTCTGTTGTATGAGACCATGAAAGAGTTGCTGATCTAGATGTTTGAGATACCACTGTTAAGTTTTCAGGCGTATCTAATGTTGGAGTTTCTGGGATTGGATCAGGGTCAGGGTCAGAATCCATTTTTTCTACAGGAAATTCATCTATAATTTCTAAAAGATAACGACCTAAAAGAACATAATCTGTGCTATCAACAATGCCATCACCGTTTAAATCTGCAGCCTTAAGGTTAATATTATCTCCACTAATAAAATCAAGTGTATACCTACTTAGTAAAACTTGATCAGTACTATCAATTACTCCATCACCATTGATATCTCCATATAATATGCTGTCATTAGAACCATAAACTTTTGAAATGTCGTCTAAAGCTAGAATCGGTGTAAAAACCATACACAACACAATAATAATGCTTAAAACTTTCTTAAAATCATTCATTACAAAGTACCCCCCAAATTTTTATTATTTTTTTATTATAATTATAATCTTTGAACCCCTAACGTTTATATGCTTTTTAACTTCAAAAGTCTCGCTGAATACTAAGGAACTACTAAAGTCACCCTTTAGTGTAAAATCAACTAAAATCTTAAATGTCAAAAAATAAAAATTAAGTTGAAAAAGATTATAAATATAAACATTAATAATCTAAAAAAACATTATATATTTATATTAAACAATTTTACCATTTACATAAGGATTTTTCAAGGGAATTTTTGAAAAAATTTGCATAATTAATTTCAATAACATACCTATTATATTATTATAAAAAACTCAAATAATAATTGTGAATCCTTAAATATTGGAGGAAAAAGATATGGATAAATGTCAAAAAGTACAGTGTTCAGTTGGAAGTTGTATGTTCAATGAATTTAGCGAAAATTTATGTAATCTAGATTGCATACAGGTAAGTGCCTCTGCAAAATCAGACAGTGGTGCTCCATATGATGAAACACTTTGTTCAAGCTATAAACCACATGAACAAAAGAAATAGAGTGAATGAAAATTTATTTGGAGGTTCTTGTGACATAATGTCACGAGAACCTTCCTCCTAACAATTCATAAATTTCATCTTTAGTAAGTTTTCTATATTTACCTTCTGGCAAGGCTCCCAAATTAAGATTTCCAAAAGAAATTCTCTTAAGTTTTAAAACAGGATGTCCAATATTGTCACACATTTTTCTAACTTGCCTGTTTTTTCCTTCATATATGGTTATTTCAACAGTAGACTTATTGTTTAAACTCTTAATTATTTTAAATTTTGCTGGTGAAGTAATATAGTCTTCTATTTCCAAACCGTTTTCAAATTTTTCAATTTCTTTTCTGTCTGGAATTCCTTTTATTACTGCTATATATACTTTTTTGATTTTAAACTTTGGATGGGTGAGTCTGTAGGTAAGACTACCATCATTGGTCAAAATTAAAAGACCTGATGTATCATAATCAAGTCTGCCTACCGGAAAAACTCTTTGAGTAACGTCTACCAAATCAATAACTGTTGATCTTTGAAACTGATCTTTTACAGTAGATATATAGCCTACTGGTTTATTTAATAGAAGATAAATCTTTTTTTCTTCCCTTTTTACCTCATTGTCATCAAAGCATATTATATCACTATTATCTACCTTAGTTCCCAATTCAGTAATTACAGTACCATTTACCGAAATTCTCCCTTGACTGATAAGATCTTCTGCTTTTCTTCTTGAAGAAACTCCACAGTCTGCTAGATATTTTTGAAGTCGCACTTTTTCCATAAACACAAATCAACCCTTTTTTTATTACTAGAACTATATTATACTATTTAAAGTTGTTAATACTCAAGAGTTAATCTTCATCTTCATCTAATTCTTTAATGCTTTTACGAACCTTTATTTTTTTCTTTATTGACTCATTTGCTTTTTCAATAAGGTCAGGCACCATGTCCAGTATTTTTTCTAGAGAAGAATTTATTGTAACAGGGAGAAGTTTTATTTGCCCCTGTCCTACAACCATAAAAGCAACTGGATTTATACTTACGCCTGCTCCACTTCCACCTGCAAATGGAAATTTAGAAGAATTTCCGCCGTTTCCCTCTTCATCGTCTTCATTAGCTTCATTTCCACCTGTTTCACAGCAAGAATTATACTCCCCTCCTCCTGCTGCAAAGCCAAATGATACTTTTGATATGGGAATTATAACAGTTCCATCAGGAGATTGAACTGCGTCTCCTACAATGGTGTTAACATCTACCATATCCTTTATGCTTTCCATTGCTGTTGTCATCAAACCTTCAATGGGATGTTGTTGTTCCATATTAATCACCGCCTGTATTTTTTATTATCCGCCGACACATTTTTGAGCCTTAAATGTAATAACTCTGTTTTTTATAAAATGTATCAGTACTGTAAAACCTATAACAATAATATAGACAATTCTAACATTAAATATACAGTATAAATCTAAATTTATACTTTTTCCCTTATAATCAGGTTGTATAATTATTTGTTTTTTTTCTATTTTAATAAACTGATATAAAAAAGAAATAATTATTCCAGAAAAAGTCCATGAAAGACCTGTTAGTATAGAGGTTTGCAAAGCATCTCCTGTTCCAAGCTTCATATTAAAATTCAAATTTTTTAATATTATTTTGCATCTTAAAAAATTTTGTATTTTTTTTATAAGAGAACAGTGTCTAGAATAAAAAAGTTTTACATTTTTTATTCTATCAATAATACTTGAATATGTTGTATATTCCTTGCCTTCTTTAATTTTCTTTTCTTTTTTTCCTTTTTCTTTTATGAATCTATATAAAATACCGGTACCTTTTGTATCAACACTCGGGACTTCATACTTGTATTTTATCAATCCTTTGTATAAGAAAAAAGACAATACAAAAACATCATCTTTATACTTTTTCTTATATTCAATTACAATATTTATTTTAGACAATAATATAATTATTGCCAATACAATTAAAATAGCAATAAAAAAAATAACTCGGTTCATTATATCACCTCAATTAGTTATTTTTCCCTAAAACAAAAAAAGTACACTAAAATAGTGTACTTTTTTGACAAATAGATATTAATTAATCTGTTTTAATTTCATTAAATTCAAATATAGGAAGATCTGAGTCTGATTTAAACCCAAAACATCTGAAAAACTCATCAGTAGTTTCATAAAGAGTAGGTTTGCCCGGTGCATCAAGTTTTCCTGATTCTTTAATTAATTTTTTATCTAAAAGCTTTACAACTAAACTGTCTGAATTAACTCCTCTTATTTTTTCTATCCTTGCTTTTGTAACAGGCCTGTTATAGGCAATGATTGCGAGGGTTTCAAGTGCTGCCTGGGACAAACCGCTTTTTTGCCGAGGCTCAAAAAGTATTTTTATATAATCATATAATTCAGGTTTTGAGCACATTTGGTAACCTTTGTTTACTTCTCTTATAGTTATTCCACGAGCAGGATTGTCATTATAGCTGACAATCATATTGTTTAAAACAAGCTTTGCTGTTTTTTTATCTGTACCAATGACTTCACAAATTTTTTCTATAGAAACTCTTTCTCCTGAAGCAAAGAGAAGTCCCTCAACAATTTTTTCGTATCTTCTTAAGTCCATAAAGGCAAATCCTCCAAAATGTATCGCTTTTATCCTTATAAATAATTTTTTGTATGTTATCAAAGCAGTTACTATTTTGACTTTAATTTTCTGCTGCTATTTTTTCTTCATCAATATCTTCTAGATTGCTGTCTTCCCTTTTACAAACAATTATTTCAGAGAAATTTTTATTTTGTTTAACAGTTAATTTTTTTATTTTTGCAAGCTCTAATACAGCTAAAAATCCAGTTACAATTTCAAGCCTTGACTTTGTTTTTCTTGAAAAGACATCGGAAAACTTAAAAAAAGTTTTATTAAAAAGCGTTCTTACAACTTCTTGTATTTTGCTTTTTAAAGATACTTTTTCATGCTGTAGTATCTGAGTCATATTTTTTGTGTTTTTATTTGTCTTTTTTTCATTTCGCTCCATTAAATCAACATAAATTCTGGTAAGTTCATCATATGAAAGATTTATAGGCTGATCTTCTGTTTTTATGTCTATTTCTTCAGGAAGTTTATAAAATACTTTCCGATGCTCTTCTTCACGCAAACTTAAGATTTTAGAAAACTTTTTGTACCTTTTATATTCTACAAGTTTTAATACAAGTTCTTCTCTAGGGTCAATTTGATCCTCTTCAGTTTCCTTTTTTGTATTTGGAAGAAGTAGTTTTGATTTAATGTGAAGCAATGTTGTTGCCATTAATAAAAACTCACTGGCAATTTCCAAATCCAATTCCTGCATTTTGAAAAGGTAGTCCATATATTGGTCGGTTATTTCATCTATTGGAATATCATAAATATCTATTTTATTTTTTTCTATAAGGTGAAATAACAAGTCTAATGGTCCTTCGAAGTTTTGTATCTTTATTCTATAGGCTTTTGATAAAACACTCTCCACAAAATACACCACCAATTTATATTATTTGGCGAAACACCACCTAAAAAATCCCCCTTGAAAATTTAAACTACATATAATTTATTTTCATAGCTTTTCTTACATCTTTCATTGTTCTTTCGGCAACCTTTTTAGCATTTTCAGTTCCATTATGAATTATTTCTTTTATCATGCCAGGGTTTTTTAAAATATTCTGTCTTCTCTCATAAATAGGCTCTAAGTACTCAGTCATTTTATTTGCCAGGTTCTTTTTACACTGAACACAACCTATTTTACCGCCTCTGCATTGTTCTTCTATTTGAGGAAGTTCACTTTCATTAAAAATCTTATGAAATGAAAATACCGTACACACTTCAGGGTGTCCTGCATCATCTTTCTTTATCCTTGCAGGGTCGGTAACCATTGTTTTTACTTTTCGCCTTATATCATCAGGGCTATCGGATAGAGCTATTGTGTTGTCATAGCTTTTACTCATTTTTCTTCCATCTGTTCCTGGCAGCACTTTGGCTTTTGTCAAAATAGCATCAGGCTCTGGGAACACCTCACTGTACATATGGTTAAAACGTCTTGCAATTTCTCGTGTAAGCTCTAAATGTGGTAGTTGATCTTCTCCTACAGGAACATAATCTGCCTTGTACATTAAAATATCTGCTGCCTGAAGACATGGGTACCCTAAAAATCCATAAGTGGTTATATTCTTGTCCTTTAGTTGATTTAGCTGATCTTTGTACGTCGGACAGCGATACAACCATGAAAGTGGCGTTGTCATGGAAAACAGCATATGAAGTTCTGCATGTTCACGTATTGATGATTGAAGAAATATAGTACACTTTTCTGGATCAAGTCCTGCACTTATCCAATCCACAACAAGGTCACTTATATTGCTTTTAGTTTGTGCTGTATCTTCATATCCAGTAGTAAGAGCGTGCCAATCTGCCACAAAAAAATAACAGTTATATTCATCTTGAAGCTTTACCCAGTTTTCTAAAGCTCCAAAGTAATTTCCTAGATGCAATGCTCCAGTTGGTCTCATGCCGCTTAAAATTGTACCTTTTTTCACAAGTAATTCACTCTCCCATATAAAAATTAAAATTTTTAAAAAAACTTTATAATAATAAATTATAACTTTTTTTTAATATAAAGTCCAATAAAATGCCCTTGTTATAAAGACACTTTTAAAAAACTAATGTTTTTATGTGATTAATCTTACAATAGGTTCTAGAATAAAATATATAAAAGATATCATGTAATCTCGAGCAGGATATAATATATTATCCCAGAGTATGCCTGTAGCGAGTAAAAGTATCAGAACTATAAAAGTAATATTTTGATATTGCATAAATTTAAAATAATACTGTTCAGGTAAAAAAACAGTAAAAACCTTAGAACCATCTAATGGTGGTATAGGCAAAAGATTGAAAACTGCTAAAAGTACATTTAACATTATTCCAACAGAAGAAAAATTAGAAGCAATCACCATAGGTTCTGTTGATTCAAAGTTAGGTTCTACACCAAACCCGTAGCCAATAAACAAATATATAAAAGCAAAGATAAAAGCCAAAATTATATTGGATAATGGTCCGGCAAAGCTAACCATCATAGTTCCAAATTTGCGGTTTTCAAATCGTGAAGGATTAAATGGGACAGGTTTTGCCCATCCGATACCTGCAAAAAACAGTAAAACTGTTCCGAATAAATCCAAGTGTTTCATGGGATTTAAAGTAACCCTTCCTAAATCCTTTCCTGTATTGTCACCTAAACGGTATGCCATGTAAGCATGTGAAGACTCATGAAAAGAAATAGAAAAAGCAAATATCATAAAATAATATAGTATTCCCGCCAACCCTAAATTAGTAAAAAACATCCAAACATTCCCCTTTTCAAACTTATTTTTAATTATATAATGGATTGTTCAAGTTATTTAGAAGGATTTCAGCTAGTTTTATCTCACCTTCTAAAGTGTGTACATTGCCATTTATTTTTTGTTTTAAAATTTCATCTAAAATTTTTTTATACTGGGGGCCTGGCACGACTCCCATCTCTTTTAGATCATTTCCTGTAATATTTAGTCTTATATCTTTTAATTCATTAATGTACTCTAGCACCTTATTGTAAAAGTTTTTATTACAAAATAACAAAGTTAAAACATACAAACTTTCAAGGGAGAGTTCTTTAAAAAGAGTAAATGCTTTGTAATTACTTAAATCGAGTACATCAAATGATTTTAATGTATTTTTTGTTTTAGTAAATCTATTTATTTCATTACGTCTTTCCCTTTTAAGTCTCATCTTTTCTATGGAAACCTTAACTTTATCAGCATCCATATTAGAGTGAAGCAATAAAAGATACAAAAGAATTGTATCAGTATTTTTATCGCTGTTCAAGTTGTTTTTAAACTGACTTAAGTTGTCGCAACATTTTTTTAAAAGATTTTTCAATTCACTATTATATTGTATTTCAGGATATACTTTGTTTAGAATCTTCAATTGTGCCATGCGTTCTATGATTTTCCAAGGCCTTTTTTCTTTCAATATGGCAAAAAACTCATAATTAATACGCTCAATGCTTACATTAGAAAAGCAGTCAGAGGAAATTGCATTTATTGCAAATTCTTCCGTCGCCTTTTCCATTTTAAAGCCATATCTTTTTTCAAATCTCACTGCCCGTATTATCCTAGTTGGATCTTCAATAAAGCTTAAATTGTAAAGGATTCTTATAACCTTATTTTTAAGGTCTTTTCTTCCACCATAAAAATCAACTAGCTGTCCAAAGTGATTACTGTTTAGTTTAATTGCCATACAATTAATTGTAAAATCTCTTCTGAAAAGATCATCTTTTATTGTTCCCTTTTCAACAGTGGGAAGTGCTGCAGGATACTCGTAGTATTCTTTTCTTGCTGTTACAATATCTATAAAAAATTGATTATCCAACTTTACCATTGCTGTTTGAAATTTTTTATGTTTAGTAACTTTTCCTCCATAGTAGTTAGAAAGCTTTTTAGCAAAATCAAAAGCATCTCCTTCTACAACCATATCTATGTCAAATGTGTTTTTACCCATAATCAAATCTCTTACAAATCCACCTACAACATATAGATTATAACCAGATTTGTCAGCTATTTTTCCTGAATTATAGAGTATATCTTTAATTCTTACAGGTATAAAATCAATTTTGTTTTTAAGATTTACAATGTCTTCTGTATCCTGAGTGTCAAAACACTTTTTATAAGTTTTTTTTGGCAAACTCTCACCAAAAAGAATTCTTATTATATCAGAGCGTGTAACTATTCCAACAATATCAGTACCTCTTAGCACAGGTAATCTTCCAATATTATTTGTTATTAAAAGGCACTGTATGTCTTTTATTGTAGCATCTTCATCAATTGTAATGACATCTTTAGACATATATCCTTTAACTGGTGAGTTTCCGAAACCATGCAAGAGAGCTTTCTCAACATCTCTTCTTGAAATAATTCCTGTAAGTGTTTTTTCTTTTATGACAGGAAGACCGGAATGTCCGTATCTTAGTATTATTCTGTTTGCCTCTTCTATTGTTGTAGTATCAGGAACAGTCTTTACAGGGCAACTCATTATTTCTTTTGCCTTTGTTACTGGATTAATGTTTTTTTCTAGAACGTTTTTTAAACTATCATATAGCTTATTTAAATTGTCATCCTTTGTTTTAGCAGAACCTGCTCCTTTATGACCTGCTCCTTTAAAAAAGCTCATTATTTTTCCAACATTTATTTTATCAACAAGGCTTCTACCCATAATATACGTTGTTTTACCCATTTTAAATATTGAAAAATATGCATCATAGTTATTTTCTTCTAAAAGTTTACCGGTAAGATATGAAGATTCATTTACATACTCTGAAGTTTCTACCACAGCTACGGCAACTTTGTATCCATTGATATTTAATAAATCTGTGTTTTTATCAATAATCTTTATAAACTCCTGCTGCAAAGGAGTCAGTGTCCAGTTAAGATACGATTCAATAACCTGAAGATTTACGTTTTTAGATAAAAGATATGCTATGGCATATGCATCTCTAGATGTTGTACTTTGGTAAGTCAGTCTGTTTGTATCTGCATAAATTCCAAGAGCAAATATTGTTGATTCAAGAGAGGATATTTCAATATTTGATTTTTGAATTTCTTCAACTAAAAGTGTAGTATTTGCTCCAACCTTTTCTATTATATTTATTCTACCGTTAATTGCATCGTTACTAGGGGGATGGTGGTCATACACTATAAAGTCAATATCAGGTTTAGATAATAGATTTATGAAATTTTTGCCCAATCTAGATTTAGAATGGGTATCCACAACTATCACTCTAGTAGCCTCTTCAATGTTTATATCCTTTATTGAATTAAAATTAAATGTATCTCTATAGAGGTTTGTAAATTCCCTAACTTCCCTGCCAACTACTCCATGAAGAACCATTTGAGCATTTTTATAAATTTTCTTTGCAGCTATCATTGATGCTATGCAATCAAAATCAGTATTTATATGGCCAACAATTATTTCCAAAATATATCACTCCATTTTAGCCAGTAAATGCTTATGTCAAAATTCAACCTTAAAAAACAACTGTCTTCCATTATATCAGAATATATTGAGTATCGTCCATTGGTTTTGAAATTTTTTTGATAACTGATACTTTTATAAATTCACTTTTAGTTGTATAATGGTATCATTCTTAGTGATTTTAAAGGGGACAGTAATGAAGAAACAATCTATAGCAAAGGGTTTTGCTGTTTTAACAATAGCAAGTATGTTTGTAAAAATTCTTTCTGTATTATATATTCCATTTTTAAGAGGAATATTAGGAGATGAGGGTTATGGAATATATGGAGCAGCATATCAGGTATATACTTTTATATATGTAATAGCAAACTCAGGTATTCCGGTGGCAATATCAAAAACCATATCAGAACTTACCTATGCAGGAAACTATAAGGATGCACTAAGAGCTTTTAAAATAGCTCGCTCCTACCTTATAGGTATTGGAGCAGTATTAGCAATTTGTATGTTTGTATTTGCCGGGCCTATATCAAGAATTTTACACTTTGAAAAATCTTACCTTGCTATTCTCGCCCTTTCCCCTACCATCCTTATAACTTCTATATCATCAGCTTACAGGGGATATTTTCAAGGGCGGAGTAACATGACCAATACTGCTGTTTCACAAATAATAGAGCAAATTGCAAATGTTATATTCACACTTTTATTTGCTATGCTTTTAATGAGATATAGTCTTGAAGCTGCCTGTGCAGGTGGAACTATTGGAACTTCAATGGGTGCTCTAGCTTCAATGATTTTTTTAGGTTTTGTTTTTTATAAAAAGAAAAAGTTTATAATACCAAAGGATGAAGTCAAAAAAGATGTAAAAGGATACACCTATAAACAGCTGGCAAAGAGGATTATAAATTACAGTATACCTATAACAATAGCTGTAGGTGCAACATATGCAGGAAATCTTGTTGATATGGCAAACACCAAAATAAGGCTTATGACTGGAGGTTATATTGAGGCGGAAGCAACTATATTATACGGATTTTTAACTAAATATCAGCAGTTAATGAATGTGCCCATTTCAATTGTGGCTGCTCTTGCTGCTGCCGTATTACCTTCCCTGTCAGGTTCTATTGCATTAAATGACAAACAACAGTTTCAAAATAAATTACGATATTCTCTGAGACTTTGTTTATTTGTGGTTGTTCCTTCGGCTGTTGGTTTTTCAATACTGAGTGAACAAATTTATTCTTTTTTAAAATTTGGTGACGGTTTTGAGCTTATGAAGTATGGAGCTGTTGTGCTGGTATTTATGTCTTTAGTGCAAATACAGACAACCATTCTTCAGGGAGCTGGACGCCTTTATATAGCAACAAGAAATGTTGTGATTGGAATTATAGCAAAGATATTAATCAATTACTTTTTAATTTCAATACCTGATATTAATATATATGGAGCAATTATAGGAAGTGTTGTAGGTTTTGGTATTGCTCTTTTATTAAATACAATTTCAATAAAAAAACATCTAAATGTTAATATTTATCTATTAAAAAATGCATTAAAACCCCTTGTTTCTTCAATAATAATGGGGGGAATGGTTTTTATATTCTATAAAATATCATATTTTCTTTTTAATCTTTTTATAGGAGATTATTTTTCAAATGTAATTGCTGTAATTATATCAATAATTGTAGGTGTTGTTGCATATGTATTTTCAATGATAATATTTAAGGGAATTACTAAAAAAGATTTAATTGAAATGCCGGACAGATTAAAGAAATTTATTCCTTCAAAGGTATATAATAGAATCTCAGATTGAAGTGGTAATGGTTTAAAAACAACACCAATAATCAAATTAAAATGGCAAATACAGTAGATATGCATATTGAAAAATGTCTTGCATGTGAGCATAAAAAAATATTTGGTTCTTATATTTTTGTTGTCCTCTTTGTGATTCTGAGTTTATAAACAGACCCATGGTTAAAAACTCATTAACCATGGGTCTGTTTTAGTCTTAGATAGAGCATTTTTGCGCCGAAAACTTCGGAACGTTAGCTAAGTGTTATCTAATCGTTTGAATGGTTTTTATCTTAATTTATTTTACTTAATTCTTGATGGTAAAAGTCAAAATATTTTTTTAAGTCAGGTCTATTTAGAGCTTTTAATTGATTTAATAATTTGATTCCTTCATTTTTCTTATTTGTTTCTAAATAAGATTGTAGAATATTAATACCAGTAATAGGATTATGCTCATAAACCTTATATCTTGGAACAATTAGCTCATGTATATATTTAATAAATCCATTATTACCTAGCTCCCCTGAAATTTCCATTAACGCTTCAGAAGGCAAATCATCATTCTTTAATAATTCATTATATATTTGTACTGCTTTTTCTTCTTTTTTTATCTTCAAAATACTCTTTAGCTAAGTATAATTGAGGTCTCCAACTTCCTTGTATTTCAGAAGCTTGTTTCAATGCAGATATATATTGCTCTTTTCCTCCTTTATCTCTTTGTATCGCAGCCCACCAAATTAAACCATTATCTTGATTAGGATCCATTTGTATAGCTTCCCATAATATTTCTATACATTTTTCCTGATTATTATTTTCAGCATAAACTTTAGCTAAATTTGTTAATATAACACCTGTCGGGCCATATTTTTTACAATACTCTTCAAGTATTTTTTTTGATCTATTAATAAACCCATTTTTCAACAATGCTATAGCTCTGACTGTATAACTTCTTTCTTTATTAGAATCAATTTCAAATAATCTTTCTGAAGGGTTTAAAACATCTTTAATAAAGCCATCTCTTAATGACATAATTATAACAGTATATAATTCATGTGGATTATTCCAATTTGTTTTGAATTGTTCAGGTAACACCTTTTCCTTATAATCTTTTTTAGGCATAAACATTTCATTACCGTTTTTATCATAAAATACAATTTTCTCCTCTTCGTTATATGATTCTTCTTTTGATCTCCGTGAACTAAATAATTTTGAAAAAATACCCATAAGTATTCACCTCTCTTTTCAAAGTCGGATAAGTCGGGTAGGTCAGAGATTTTACGATCTCCTTCCCCCCCTAAGAACCATGCATGAAAGTTTCCCCTTACATGGCTCATGCACTTGTAAACTTTCTCAACCTCATATAGGGGAAATTTGGGCTTGCAACGTTACGCACAAATAACATATTAAGATGGCTTAGGTTCTGCAATTCCTCCGGTAGAACAACATCCACGTAACCCCAAAAATGAGGATGTTAACTAAATCTAAACAAACAATCTATTTTTTAACTAATTGATAAAATTCTAATAATATCTGAAACCATTGTAATTATAAAATAAATAATTGCCACACCAATTATAACACCATTTATTATTATCGTAATCTTCGAAAGAGTTTTTAATCTATTTTGCTTTTTCAAATCCATCCAGGATAAAATGAATGCAAGTATTGGAGCAACAAAAATCCAAAATGCTAAGAACCTGATAACTATTCTAGATTGCTCAAATGATAATTCTAGCAACCCTAATACAGGTATTTCTAATTTACTTGGCAATAATAATATAGTTAGTGGTAATAAAACTGAAAGAAATATTATGAACGATACAATGCTCAGTTCAGAATACTTTAACCTATTATAATTATTGCATACTTGATTTTTAGCCATATAGCACTCCTCAGCATTTTATGTTTTTAAAAATTCCATTAGCTTTAAAAATGCACTTATTTTGACTTAATAGAGAAGGTTTATAAGTCTATATTTTGATAATTTTGTCCAACGTTTCGTACTCAAGACGTTACATCCGCCTAGATAGCTCTTATCTTGGCGGCTGTAATGTGCCGTTAGGCTTTACTTGAGTATATTGTTATATGTGATTTTGAAAAATGTTTCCTTATTTTCTACGACGATATATTTCTTCTACTATTTCTTTTACATTAGTGCTTTCTTGTATTTCTGCTCTTTCTTTTGTATAATCACTTTCTCCAGAATCAAACTGTCGTATAAAGTAAGTCATCCCTAAAGGACCTAGTTCTCTACTTAATACCTCTATTCCCTTTTTTCTTATTGTATTAGGCTCTTTAATTACCATCTTCAAACTGTATCACCTCTACAAACCACTGAACTGGGTTTAACACACGTATATTAGAAGAAAGCTTACGTACTGATTTCATAAGTTTATCATCTGTAGTCAAAAAAACATCAACATTAGAAATTTCAGCACAAGCTAAATGCAAACTATCATATGCTTTTATTCCTTTATTCTCAAACTCAAGAGCTTTTTTCACTATGTCATCATTTATAGCAATATATTCATTTTTTAATGAAGCTAACTCAATAACTTTTTGTCTTTTATACTCATCTTTAATTTTTAATATTTCTATATCTATAACTTTACTTCCCACAATACTCCAGTACTTATAATACAACGATTTAGAATAGAAAGTATTGCATTTGATTCTATTTCAATTCTATCATCTAAGTTATCATCATATGGTCGATTATAGCAACAAACATCAAGGTAAATTTTCATCTAATTATCACAAACCTTTATTTTCTTTATAATACTATTATACCAAATATAAATAAAAACCAAAACCTTTTCTGAATTTATATTGAATCATAATAGCTAAACTATTTACATACATTTTTCACTTGCAACTAACTTCTCGAGTATTTACGATGTTCACTCTGCCCCTCAACGCCCTTCTCCAAAGAGAGTGAATTTTGGAAATACGCTGTTATATGCAGTAAAAAACGGAAATACCCAAGCACCATTATTACAACCAATCATCAAAGAATACCCCTGCAATCATTAATGCAATATATAATTGTGCAAAAGATGCAACTGATATATATATAATTCCAACACAAAAATTAAATAGACGTTTCCATGGCTTAATAAATAACAACCCAATTGCTATAGGTAAAACGCCTAATCCAAATCCATAAATCACATCACTAAAAAATTCAGATGCTTCATTAACAAACCAGGCTTGGTAAATTTTAAATATTGATGTATGAACTGCTGTTCCAACAACAAGTATAGTAATAGTTGTTAAAACGGTCTTAATTAACGATATATTCCTAAATAAGTTAGTTTATTTTACAATGGTAGCAAAAACAATTGAATAAACTGCAATAACTATATATTGGAGAACATCTAAAAAGTCATTAATCATATAGTCTGCTACAAATAAAAACCTAAAACTAATATCTAATAATAGTAGTCCGACCGTTATTGAAGTAAATATTGCTAAAAAAATAAAAATATAGTAATCTTGATATTTCTTCATGAAATCCTGATTCATAATCAATAACCTCTTCTAAAAATAAAGTAATATATACTAAATGCAGTGCCTCTTCATAAATGCTAGTATTTATTGCATATAAGTCGGGTAGTTCTGATGTTTCAGCCGCTTAGGGCGACTGCCCTTTTGGGTGGAATTGCCAGAACTATATTGTTGAACGATGTTCACCTAAAAAATGAAGCCCCCAAAGCTTTCCTTATCAATCTTCAATTTTACTAAGAATTAATTCACCTTTACTAAAAAGAATGGAAGTATCAAATTGCCTAATAATATTAAGACCTAAAACTCCCAATGAAAAACTAGCTTCTGGAAAAGTATGTGCATATACTTGTATATCTTCTAATATGTAATTCCCAATTTTAAATTTTTTCAAAATAATAGGCTCAACGTATTCCACACTACTAGCAGTAATTATCCTTGTCTTTTCAACGCCCTCAAAATCATACCCTAATAAAAAAGAATATCTTTTGATATGACTGTATTTGAAGCCCCTGTATCATAAGTGATAAGTATATTCTCAAATTTAGACATTCTGATGTTCAACAAATATACATTAAGCATCATTAAGTTAGAGGTATAATCAAACTTTATCTTATTCATAGAAGCACATTAACTCCTTCAGGTATTTTCCCAGCATATCTTATTGAAATCATTGAAGGAGTATCCTTGTACTTATACATACCTCTAAAAACCTCATCTCTACTTTTGCTATGAAGCATAACTTCACCTTCAACAAGATTACCATCTTCATCAGTATTACAATTTATCAAAAATACCCATTGACCATTAAACTTTCTATTTATTTCTTGGATGCTCTGAAACATAAAATCACCTCGTTTTTTGTGGCTATACTTATACTATAAATATTAAATTAAAATTTATCAACAAATCAAATTTGAAAGTTTGAAATTTGAAATCTACAAAGACTTCTATATATTCAGATGAATTTCGTTCAACGTCGAGCATACAAGAAGTCTTTTTTACTTAGATAGCTCCTATCTTAGTAAAAAAGATTTGCTGTGCGACCCATGATAAATACTACCCTTGTATGCATTGTTATACGTAGTATCACGGGCTCCTTGTTCAGAGGACACCAAGGACGGCGTTCCCTAAAATTACACTACCATACTGATAACTTATATCGTGGGTCATTTTCATCAATGTATTCTATTTCCTTAAATCCGTAGCTTTGAGCGAAAACATATATTTTCTCAATCAAACATATATCTTTACAATATATATCATAGTAAGAAGAGTCAACAACAAGAAAAACAATTTCTGCCTTACTTTTAAGAAACTCATTATAAGTATTAATTTCACATGGGACATCATCTGGTAAAAAAGCAATGAACTCACCAAAAATCGCCAAATGCTTTACACACTCAAATTTGCATTTTAGATTGTATCCATCTATTACTAAAGGTTGTTCTATATCCCAAACATCATTATTGATTTTAATATTACTTTCATGTATCTCAATATTGTTTAAATGCCAGTTAAACTTCTCGATTTCAATTGCACCTAAAACATCTTGAAGTTGAATTAGCTTATGTAATGGAGCTTGAAATCTAATACCCCTCTTTTGCATTCTTATTCCCCCCCATAGAATTTTCCCTAGCACTAAACCCGACAAGGATGTCGGGAAAACCGTGATAGTCGGGTAAGTCAGAGGGATTACTCCCTCGTTCTCCCCTTAGAACTGTACATGACACTTTCACGTCATACAGCTCAAGTTATTTATAACTAATCACTGTCCATGATTAGCAAGCTTTTTGCTGCTTTGGCAATCCTTGATTGAAGTTTATTAACTTTTGCTTCTATACTGTTCCAGTCAATACTGTTCCATTCTAAATCATAGTCTATAGACGCCCGATTTACTCTTTTTGGCTTTTCTATATTCATAAAGTTTCAATCCTTTCTTCAACATAAATAACCTTTTAGAAGTCTACACTCTTTCGAGTTAGGGCAAATTCTGAACCCCTATCTACTTAATTACAAAGTAGCATTCGCTTTTTCTAAATTCCCACAACCACTAATATTGTATTTTCCTTGCGAAAAACCTACCCATATGGGAATCGATGGTCTTACCCAGTTCTACATCTTAGCCAATTCATATTACCTTAGATTCTATCTTTACACCGAAGCCATTGTCCATTTGTTAGGTAATATGAAAAGTCACCTAACCTCAACTTGCACCTTTTTGGTTACAGGGTTTTCAGCCTTATTTCCCTGCTCACGTTTAACGAGGCTTACAATAATTCAATTAATTTAATCATAGTAATATATTTACCCTAGCAATCATCTACTTTAGGCTAGTAGAATTTTCACATTGTCTATAAAGCTTAGAACCCCACCATTACTAGTGGCGCACCTGTAGATAGGGTTACTCCAAATGGATAGAGCAGTACAAAAGCTTTTCAGCTTAGACAGCCCAAGATTCAACTTATCGCTTTTATTTCAAGCGCTGGTCGCACTACGTATAACGTCCCGCATATGAGACGTCCTCGAACGGTCTCCAGTGGCTTTTCCCGCGAAACGCGCGACCGCGCCCGTGAGAGGATGTGGTGGAGCCCTTCTTCTTGACGAGCTTACAGATCATTTCTACCTGTTCTTACCCTCGCAACCTTCACTCATATGCATTGTTCTACGGAGTGGGGGACTCGCGAAGCAAGAGCAGCACGGACGCTGCGATCTTAACTCCTACCAATTTCCCTATACATAGTAATGCTTATTTTGCGGAGTTGATAGCGTTGATAACTTCTTCTTTGAGTTCACTGACAATTTGTTCAATTGGCAAGTTCAACGGAACCATATTCCTATCTTCAAACATCCATTTTGATGCTTCATTTAAGTTATTTGCATATTCAATTAATACCAAATCTTTCATTATGCCAGATCTTGTTAGAATGCATTTTCTTGTCCACCTCACAAAATACAAATAATTAAAGTGCAGACAAAAACAACTGTGAAGTTATATCAGTCTTCAAAGACCTTCTTGAACAATCGGCGCACGGATGCGCCGTCCTTGCCCCCCATTTCGAACGTTTGTATCTGCGTCGGCTTTTTGCCTAAGATAGCTCCTATCTTAGGCAAAAAGCTGTGGGCAGGATGACCCGCAAGAATGCCCTTTATGCAGATATATGGTTATCTGATACAAAATATCCTTACATTATTCAATATCATCTAAAGAGATAAAGCATATACTTTCTTCGTTACAAATATTTCCTAGTCTGATATCATTAGTAATCAAGTATTTTGAATTTGAATATATTGTAGTAGCAACAATTATTGAATCTGGTGTTTTAATTTTATACTTCGCCCTTAAACTTGATGCAATATCTATAACACCCAGATTAATATCAACAATGCTAAGATTGGGGTAATTTGTTAATAGCAATTTGTATCTATTTTCAAGAAATACATTGTTTTCTTTCTTTGGTTTTACTAAAAGTTCAAGAAGTGAAAGCATAGACATACATGCTTTATATTTTCCATTTTGTATATTGGTAAAAACATCTTGAAGTTTATCAGCATATACATCATGATCTTCAAAATAATAAATAAAACAATTTGTATCTATTGTGATAATGGAATTATCTGACACTACCATGATGACCTTTCCTCCTGAACATAACTTATAGAATCTGTTTGCTTCCAAATTTCTTTGCCCAACCCTTTAAGTTCTTTAGCAAAATTCTCTGGCTTTCCAGACAAAATTATTTGTTTAGTTCTATCGTCATAATACCAAATAATATCGTCTCCAGGTTTCAATCCTGCCTTTTCAATAATTTCTTTTGGAATCTTCATCAAGGAATTATCTTGTATTTTTGAAACTAAACTCATAAATAACACTCCAATCTTATTTTTCTCTTGTATTATCATTATAACATATAATACTGTATAATATAGTGAGAAACTAATAAATTGTTAAAATTATCAAAAAAGGGATGTTTTGTTTCAGA
>NZ_JAVDDS010000089.1 GCF_030848475.1 Herbivorax alkaliphila | reverse complement strand
AAAGGATAGAGTAGACAGGTATAGTCAAAGGAGTTTAATATATGGCTTTAGAAACCATTGTAAAAGTAGATAATTTAAAAAAGAATTATGGAAATGTAGAGGCAGTAAAAGGAGTAAGCTTTGAAATAAAAAGAGGTGAAATACTAGGCATTGTAGGTCCTAATGGTGCTGGGAAATCAACATTTTTTTCTATTTTAGCAACTATATCAAAGCCTCAGGATGGAGACATTATTGTGGACGGAGAGAGTATAACAAAAAACAAGCAATATGTAAAAAAAATTATTGGGTATGTACCTCAAGAACTTGCACTCTATTCATCCTTAAGTGGGCGTGATAATTTAAACTTTTGGGCTGGTATTTATGGATTTTTTGGAAAGGAAAAAAATAAAGTAGTGAAAAATGTTATTTCTGAGATGGATCTTCAAGATGTTATAAAAAGAAGGGTTGATACATATTCAGGTGGAATGAAAAGAAGACTTAATATTGCATTGGGAATACTTCACAACCCACAATTATTAATTATGGATGAGCCATTAGTAGGAGTAGATATTATTTCTAAAAGAAAAATAATGGATAAGATGCTAAAATTAAAATCAGAAGGGCAGGCTATTGTTTTTTCAAGTCATAGTACAGATGAGGTTGAAAAACTATGTGATCGGATTGTTCTTTTGGAAAATGGCAGTGTGAAAGCTTATGGAGAATTGAATGATATATTAAAAAAATATGGTAAAGATTCCTTGGAAGATATTTTTTTCGTAAAAGAGTAGCGGTAAAGTGAAGTGGTTTAGATAAAGTTAAATATTAAGAATTAGGTGGAGTTTTGTCTTGAGTATAGCAGAGCTCTTGATTATAGAAGGTTGCTTGTTAGATTTAGATAAAAGCGGGGTTGTTGGATGAAAATTTTTATCAATGTTTTGCTCAATGATATAAAATTGGTATTGTCTGATTGGAAAATGCTTATTATAATATTTGCAATGCCTGTGTTATTGATAGTATATTTTTCATATGCAATATATCCAATTTTAAATGAAGAAACTGTTGTACAGCCTATTTCAATAGGTGTTGTAGATAGAGATGATACCATAGAGTCAAGAATTTTAATAAATCAACTTTCGGATATTGATCTTATTGCAGAAATTAACAGGGTGTCGGAAGAAGATGCAGTTACTTTAATTGATGAGAATAAAATTGCAGCAGCAGTTATAGTTCCTGAAGGATTTATTTCTAGTGTTGTTTCAGGAGAAAACAAAAGCATTACCATCTTAGGGAATGCAAAAAGAGAACAGCAGGCTATAATTATAAGAACCCTTGTAACAGGTGCATCAAATATTGTGTCATCAGGTCAGGCTGTGCTCTACTCATACAGTAAATTTGTAAATGAAACAGGAATAGCCAGAGATGAGCTGAATCAAGAGTTTAATGCTCTTTCAGAAGATATAGTAATGAGTTCTCTTGACAGAAGTAATGTTGTTTCAGAAATAAGAACATATCCCCAAGACAACTTAACAGCTACAGAACACTATACAGCTTCTCTTCTTGCCCTTTTTCTGCTTTTTTCAGCTGTGCCGGTATCAAAGCTTCTTTTAGTAGAAAGAACATCAGGTATAGCATCGAGAAGGGAGACGACTAATCTAGGAGGGAGCAGGGTATTAGCATCAAAGCTTATTGTTTCTTTATTTGTTTCTGTATTTCAAATGAGTTTGATATTTTTTATAACATCAAAGGTTTTTAACAACTATTGGGGAGCTGGATTTTTTATAACTTTGGCAATTTTTCTTTCTGGAATTTTTGCTGTTTCATGTTGGTCTTTATTTGTTTCAGTTATATCAAACAACCAACGACAGTTTGAGGTTATAAGCAGTATGGGAATTTTATTTATGGCTTTAATAGGTGGAAGCATTTATCCTATTGCAAAAATGCCCAATATTATACGATCTGCAAGTACATTTACAATAAACAGATGGATTCAGGAAGGTTTTATGAAGGTGTTTTCAGGCAATAGACATCCTGATATTTCTCAGGAGATAACATCTTTAATTATAATTGGAATGTTTTTTGTAGTGTTTTCAACTATAATTTATAAATTTAAAAAGGCAGGGTAAATCATGAGACGGTTTTTTCTATGTGTATTCACATATATGAAATTGATATTTAAAAATATATATTTTACTTCCATAATAATAATCTTTCCTGTTTTGATAGGTGGAATTTATGGTTATACAGCAAAGGGCACAGATGACTCACTTATAACAACTGCGTTTGTAGATAAAGACAATACTCAGCTGTCTATAGAGTTATACCAGAGGCTGAAATCAAGTGAAGGATTAGAAGTGCTTGAAACATCCATTGAAAAGGGTAAGATAATGCTAGAAGCTGGGGAGGCAGAGGCTGTATTTGTATTAAAAGAAGGCTTTGAAGAAGATCTTTATAATTTAGATGTAAGTTCTACAGTTGAGATTATTACTCTTCCGTCTTCATTTGCAGGAGCTTTTTTATCAGAAATTATAGCTTCTGATATATCAGTAATAAATTCGAGAATATTATCACATGCACTTATAACAGAAAGGTTTGAAGAGTTAAATGCGGATGCAGAGGGGTTGTCTGATAGGATAGATGAATACTATAATCAGCTTACAGAGGAAACTCCATTAATGCAGGTTGAATATAAGATTATAAATAGTCCTGATAATTTTGAAAAATCAAATAAATTGATTGATTCTCAAAAATATATGGTATACGGCGGACTTCTTATGTTCATAATGTTTTTTCTAATGTTTGGAAGCGGGTGGATAATAGAAGAGAGAGAAAATGGAACCTTAAAAAGACTTAAAACTGTAAAGAATGGTTTTAGTACGTCCTTTTGGGCATCATTTTCTTGTCTTGTAATCTCAGGTATATTTCAAGCTATTATTTTTATATTAATAAGTGTTCTTTTTGGAACAATTGTGTTTAATGATAAAGTTATATTTATTGCTCTTATTATTTTTATTATTACTGCTTCGTCAATAACAATGCTTTTAGCATCTGTATTTAAAACATCAATGCAGCTCAATGCATTTACACCTGTCTTTGTACTGCTTACAAGTTTTGCAGGTAGCTGTTTTGTAGATATATCTCTTTTATCAGAGACATTTGAGATGGTTTCACTTTTTACTCCTCAAGGAATTACTCTTAGCGCTTTAAAAGAAATATCTATGGACAGTAATAGTTTAGAGTGGCTTAAGTATTCAGGGCTTCTTATACCAGTATCTGCTGTGCTTCTTTTTATTTCCTATCCTAGGTTAAAAGCACTGTCAAATTAAATTGATTTTACTAAAGTAAAAGGCTTATTGTAATAGATGTTCTGCAGTGGGTGAACTCGTTTAGATAAAGCTAAACTTTGAGGCTTCAGGCGGAGTCTTAGAATAAGATAAAAAGAACTGGCTTTTTTGTCGTAAGCCAGTTCTTTCTTTAGTTTTAAAATTCAAATTAGATGTGACTAAAGCTTTTATCACCTTTGTTTAAATATATTTAAAATGGTTGAAATATATTTATAAGGTCTTGGTTTTCTTCTATAAAATTCATAAATGACATTTCTATTTCCATAATAAATTTATTGATTTCATCTTCACTTGCATTAGCAAGGTCAATTGAATTATCAGAGTCAAATGAAGGAAATTCAAAGTCTACATCAAGAGTGTTTTTAGTTTTAGAACTAAAGCCTCCACCAAGAGACATTTCTTCTGTGAACATACTAGCTGGAACATCCACTCCAAAACTAAAATCTATATCTCGTCCAAACTGTTTTTCTTTGTCGTTTTCCCAATTGTTTGTTGTCAGGTTGCCACTAGCGTCTATTGAAAACATCATAGGAACACCAATGCTTACAGTATAGTCATTAGAACTTTTGACAGAATCTGATCTAGAGTCGGAAACAATGTTGTAGTCGGTGTCTAGTTTAAATACTTTTGATGAAAATCCTCCTGTATTAATGGATATACTAAAGTTTCTGTTTCCTGTCTCTGTTTCATTGTCAATGTCACCATCTGAGGAATAGTTAAAAGCTAATCCGTCTATATCATCGGAATTGTTGAAACTTAGTTTTATTTCTAAGTCTTTAATGTTTTTATCATTGTACTCTGTTACACCTGAGTAATCTAGGTTTAAACTTACTGTTTCGTCTGAGTTAGCAGTTGATATCTTTGTCTCAATTGTTCTTCCAACCATTTTATTTCTGTTTGCAAACACATTCATGACTACACCTTCAGGAAGTACTAGATTTTTAAAAGCTTCATTTACGTTGTCTTTTATTTCTTCTAATGTCTCTTTGAAATTTTCCTGTGAAAATTCAGATTTTATTTCGTCAAGTTCATTTGAATCAGAATAGTAATCAGAAGCTTCAAAAAGTTCTAGAACATTTGTAGCATTTTCTTTAAGAATTTCATATAGTTCATCATCTTCTGCGATTGCATCGATAAGGTTTATTACTATACGCTGTATGTCTGCTTTTTCAAATTCAATGGTCAGTTTGTCACAGTTTAAATTAAATTCACCAACTTTAAAGTCAACATTTTTTTCTATAGTAACCTGTTCGTCTTTAATTGAATCCCTTATTACTTTGCCATAATTTCTCATAATACTTCCTAATTTTTTTTCATCAAAATTTAATAAATCATTAGGAGTTATCATTTCAGCTATAGCTTCAAAGTCTTCTGCTTCACTGGAAAAACCTAAATTTTTTAAAATGTTTTCCATTTGATTAAAGTCTGCAACAACATATTCATCAAAAAGCACAGGAGCTGAAAGAGCTAATGTATCATTTTCAAAAGCTGCGATAAAGTCAAAAAGTTTGGCGTTGTTAACTATAATATCTGTGTTAATAAGTGCCTGATTTTTGTCAGGATTTGCCTTGCTATCGATAATAAGCTTCGAATTATTTAAAAATCCAGTGATTGAAGATAAACTTGGATCTAAAGCATCTAAATCTAAATTTAGAGACAACTCTCTTTCTGTTTTATGAGTGTTTTCAGACAGTGTTTTTATATCATGGATAAAAGATCCGTTTTCTTTTGAGTTTTCAACAAGTTGTTGTAAGTTTCTCCTTTCAATATCTAAATAAATCTGTTTCGGGGTTTTGAATATATTAGTAGTAGTGGCAAGTACAGTGAATGCAGTTGCTGCAATAAGCACTATAACACCTGCTAAAAATAAAGGTTTTTTAAAACCTGACTTTTTAGAAACTGCTTTATCATTTTCGTAGTTGGTGTCGCTTTCTAGGGTAGCTGCATCATAGGAGTTAGTCGGATTACCACAGTTAGGGCATATGTTTGAATTATTGTTTAATTCGTTGCCGCATTTCTCACAAAACATAAAATAACCTCCGTTATAATTCTAATATAATTTACAAGCTTATAAATTATATTAGAATTATAACATTCTGTCAATACAAAAACAATAAATTTAATAAATAGTTGTATTGACT
>NZ_JAVDDS010000088.1 GCF_030848475.1 Herbivorax alkaliphila | reverse complement strand
CATGACCACACACTGAATTTATAGTTCAGTACTTTTTTCTTGTAATCAAAATGAGATTAGAGTATACTTATTAATGTAAATTGTACTACACATTAATTATCTGAGAGGTAAGAATTTACATGAAATAAGTATAAGTTTTGAGCAGAGGTGAGAAATATAAAGACTTGTCATAAATGCCAAGAATTAAATGGCGATAAAAGAGAGACTTGTTGGAAATGTAATGCAAAGTTAAGTTATGACCAAGTATCCAGCATCACAGATAAAAAAGTTTGTACTAAATGTGGTTCTATATATTCTCGAAAAAAAGAAAGATGTGATGATTGTGGTATAAAGTTGTCTGGATATTATGGCCAATCTATTAAAAGCGGCAAAGAACCTAATGGTAACTTGATATATGTTTTAGCAATCTTAATACCATTACTTGGCATAACTTTAGGGCTTATTATTATGCCTTTCGCAAAAGATGAACTCACAATTAATTTTGGAAAAATCGCTATAGGTTTTGCATGCGTTTTTTTTGGTGCATTATTTGCACGAAAACCTGAGATACCTTGGTATCTCAAATATGGGTGGAGATTTAAAAATTCTGAACCTAGTGATTTTGTGATTGGACTAAATGTATTTTTTAGTTATATTACTTATGTTGTTGGAATAATAATTATTTTAGTAGGGTTCTTTAGTTAGAAGGTAACTAGCAAATTCAACGCACAGCGAATTAAATTACAAAACAAGAACTACAATAATACTAAAAGCTACTGTGTATAAAGCTAAAGAAATTCTTTTAAATCCTAAAAAAGATTCATAACTATTTGAAATGAAATATATTTATGAGCACTAGGAATCTAAATCCTCATTTCCTTCCCCCTTGATTAATGAACTAAAATTATGTAATAATGTATCTATATAAAATCAATTTAATTTACGAGGTACCTCAATGAAAAAAAAATACATGGATTTAGTGTATACAAAATTAATACAGGAAATGGATTACATGCCCCTCACTAATAATGAGGGTGAAATTATTCAATATGAAAACATTAAAATACTTCAAAAATATACAGGCAAAGAACTGTTGATTGTGGAACTAATTAATGCCAATTCATTAAGTGAACATGATATGAAAAATCGTATCCAATCCTCTCGAAAAAGAATGGATCAAATGAATCAAATAAACTCAATGTATATTTTTGAAATATTTATTTTTGATTCATCCCCTAATCAGTACATAATAGAAGAAATACAGAATGCAAGTAAAGATCTCTCTTATGATGGAAAATTTTTATTTTGTTCTGTTGTTGGTTTAGAAGATAACACAGTTACTGACTATAATGAATTCAAAATGTATAAAAATAATCCAACAAGCATTCTTAAAGATGCATTAAATCAAAACTATAATGAAATAGACAACTCTGTTGACATTAAACAATTAGTAAAAGAAAAACTAGATCAACAAAAAATTAAATTTGTCGCCAAAAAACCATATTTAACATACGGACTTATTGCTGCAAACATTATTATTTTCATTATATTTCACATTGTTTCTTATTTTACTAATATAGATTATGGAAAGTTAATAGTAGAGTATGGGGCTAAGGTAAACTCAGGAATAATTTCAGGTGAATATTGGAGATTTTTTACACCTATATTCATACACTCAGGAATTTCTCATTTACTGGTCAATTGTTATTCACTCTACATTCTAGGTTCACTTATTGAAAGAATATATGGCCATAAAAAGTATGGCTTTATCTATATAATCGCAGGTATTTTTGGTAGCATTATGAGTTTTATGTTTTCTGCCATGCCTTCTGTAGGTGCATCAGGCTCAATATTTGGACTTATTGGTGCAATGCTTTATTTTGGAGTTGAAAACCCTACAGCATTTAAGAAATATTTTAAAAATAGTGTTATTACTATTTTGCTTTTAAACGCATTTTTTATGTTTACAGCTAGCAACATAGACAATTTTGGTCATTTAGGTGGACTTATTGGAGGATTTTTAGCTTCAGGAATAGTCAAACTTAATAAAGTGTCAAAAAAATTTCTTGGAAGACCTACATTTATTGCTGTTACTGTTATTGCACTGGTAGGTGGTTTATATTATGGATTCAATGCAGGAGATAACACGCAAACTGACATATTTAGAAAAGCAATTATGCTGGAATCCCACGTAGAAAATAAAGAATGGGAAGAAGCAAGAGCTCTTGGTAATGAAATTCTTGATATGAATCCCACTGATGAAGAAATTCATTTGATAGTTATTAGGTTAACTGTTCACTCTAATATATCTTTAGGTAGGTACAATGAAGCTATTGAAATAGCGAAATATGCAAAAGAAATAGACTTAGCAAACGGTCATTTTATTCTTGGTTTAGTATATATTAGCTTCGGTCAATATGAACAGGGAATAGAAGAATTTGAAGAAGCAATTAAGATTGATCCTCAATATAAAGAATCAATTGACCCAATTATAGAGTCAATTGATAGTAACGTAAGTTAAATATTATTATATTTTTATCATTTCACACCCCAAAGTTTTTGCAATATTTACCTTGACATTTATCTTATATACTCTTATAGATTTCATATAGAGTAGAGTTACCAATGTTTGAATAAAGCTAAACCAGTTCACTTTTACTCTACAAATTAACAACGTCTCTTTATGTATTTTGCATTCACTTTGAAAAAGCTAGAAACTACAGGACCCAAGGCGCAAAAACCTCCTATTAACACCCAGTCATTACTGGTCAAAGGCACTGTTTTAAATACACCTTGTAAAATTGGCAGATAAACTACACCTGCTATCAAAATCACTGAACATATTACCGATAAAACCAGAGGTATATTATTAAAAAGTGGTACTTCAAATATGTTCTTTCTTTCTGATTTACACTCAAAAACATGTATAAGCTGTGTTATCACCAATGTAACAAATGCCGCTGTCCTCGCAGCGTCAACATTATTTGTAAAATGAAGTATGCTTGCAAATACTGCTAAAGTACTAAGTCCTATTATTACTCCTCTAAACAGTATAAGATTTAGTAAGCCCTTAGAGAAAATACTTTCTTTTGCCCTCCTTGGTCGCCTCATCATTATATCTTTTTCAGCAGGGTCAAGTCCTAATGCTATTGCAGGCAGTCCATCTGTTACTAAGTTTACCCAGAGAATCTGTATAGGAAGCAATGGAAGAGGAAGCCCAGCGAGCATTCCTATAAACATGGTAAGCACTTCTCCTATATTGCAAGATAGCATATATCGAATAAACTTTCTTACATTGTTGTATATTACCCTTCCTTCTTCTACTGCAGATACAATTGTTGCAAAATTATCGTCCATTAAAATCATAGCTGAAGCTTCTTTTGTCACATCTGTTCCTGTTTTGCCCATGGAAATTCCAATATCAGCCTCTTTTATAGCAGGAGCATCATTTACACCATCACCTGTCATGGCAACAATGTGACCTCTTTTTTTCAGTGCTTTTACAATTCTTAGTTTGTGTTTAGGAGATACCCTTGCATATACTGAAACTTCATTCACCAATGATTGGAGCTTTTTGTCATCCATTTCTTCTAATTCTTTTCCTGTAAGCACTCTGTTACCATCTAAAAAAATATTTAATTCTTTGGCTATTGCACAGGCTGTAATTTTATGATCTCCAGTAATCATTACAGGCTTTATTCCAGCTAGCCTGCACTTTTTAACTGCATCAAATGCTTCTTTTCTAGGTGGATCTATCATACCGGTAAGTCCAACAAAAACAAGCTCTGACTCTTCATTTCCAAATCTAGAGCATTTGGTTATCTTTTTATATGCTAATCCTAAAACTCTCAATGCATCTTTTGCCATATCATCATTTGTTTTAAGTATTTTTCTTTTACTTGCTTCATCCAGCTTAACAATTCCTCTTGATGTATATATCTTGCTGCATTTTTCTATAATTACATCTGCTGCACCTTTTGTAAATACAAATCTTTCATCTTTTTTGTTTTTACATATAACAGACATACATTTTTTCTCAGAATCAAAAGGAATCTCATCCAGTCTCCTGTAATCTTTGCTGATTTCTTCCTGTAAAATCCCAGCTTTAGCTCCTGCCACCAAAAGGGCTGCTTCTGTAGGATCTCCACTAAGCTCCCATTTTTCTTTTTTGGTAAACGCCGATTTTATTTTATCTAAAGCTCTTTCTTTGTCTTCTACAATTTTGGACATAGTGGCATTATTACATAATACCCCTATCTCTAGTGCCAGTTTCAGGCTATCTTCTTTGGCTGGATTTATTTCTCTACCTCTTAAAACAAAATCGCCTTTGCTGCTCAATGAGCTTCCTTTTACTTCTACATAATCTTCTGCATATATTTTTCTCACAGTCATTTTATTTTCAGTTAGTGTACCTGTTTTATCAGAACATATAACACTTGCACATCCTAAAGTCTCAACCGCTGGCAGCTTTCTTATAAGAGCCTTTTTTTTAAGCATTCTCTGCACACCCAATGCTAGAGATATTGTAACTATCGCTGGCAGGCTTTCAGGAACCGCTGCTACTGCAAGACTTATCCCTGATAAAAGCATTGTAAAAAGCTCTTCTCCTCTTAACACTCCAGTTAATGATACAATAGCACAAATTAGCAGGCAACCATAAACAATATATTTGCCTAAATGGTCAAGTCTTTTTTGCAATGGGGTTTCTTCTGTCTCAACATCCTGTATCATTCCTGCAATTTTACCCATTTCCGTCATCATACCTGTGCCACATACCACTGCTCTTCCTCTTCCTCTTGTGACAATTGTCCCCATATATATTAAGCGTTTTTCATCATCAGTGTTGTTGGATTTTTTTTCTACAGGTACTGACTCTCCAGTCAATAAAGATTCATCAACAAAAAATCCATTACTCTCTACTAAAACGGCATCTGCTGGAACACGGTCTCCTGTTTCAAGAATTATTAAATCTTCTGGCACAATATCATCTGCAACAATTTCAACTTTACGTCCACTACGTATCACCTTGGCAGTAGGTGCTGCAAGTCCCTTTAATGCTTCCATGGTTTTTTCAGTTCTATACTCCTGTATAAAACCTAACATTGCATTTACAACAACAATTACTATTATTGTAATTGCCTCTGTCATCTCACCCATAAAAATAGAAACTGCTGTTGCTGCAAGAAGTATCAATACCATAAAGTCACTAAATTGTTCTATGAAAATTTTTAAAGCAGAGACTCCTTCTTTTTCATGTAATACATTAGGCCCATATTTTTCATATCTTTTTTGTACTTCTCTTTCACTTAGTCCACACTGAACCCTATTATTATCCTTCTTTAGAGCCAGCCCCGGTATACCCATTAGAATCACTCCTTCTTTTGCTTCTTATAATGTGCTATTGTCCATTATATTTAAAGATATGATTCTAACGAAATTAATAGAACGTGTGGGGTCAGGCTTGAATAATTTACTTATTATTTTTATACCTTTAACTTTTTTGTTTTATTTTTACAAAGTAATAATAGGTAATCTTTTTCATTGATTA
>NZ_JAVDDS010000087.1 GCF_030848475.1 Herbivorax alkaliphila | reverse complement strand
CTTTTATTAATAAACTTATCTTAATAGAATAGTTCATCACGTTGTCTGTAACCAATACTATACTCTAAGAAAAAATATGAATTATAATCTCCTTTGTGGATTACTTCTATTATACATTGTATCTATTTGCACAATCTGTATTTGACCAATAGAGTCTTGCAGTTTCACCATACCATGCTCCTGTTAAAATCGCTACCTCTGGTTCAAATGGAAAAGAATCCAGCATTTCATTCCATTTTTCTATCTAAAATTAGTTTCATTGGGGGATCGAATTTACTCAAATAATGCTCAGTTCCCATTGTCAAATAATTAATAATACTGACCCATTTATCACCTTCAATAATATTTTCTCCATAATATTCTTCATAATTTCTTTCATTAAACTGTTTTTCAAAAAGTTCCTTTGAAACAGTTGAAATTCTTAAATTAACTGCACAAACCCATTGCCAATATAACTCTTTAATAACACGAAAATCCCTTTCCTTATCTTTGTCTAATTTGATTAAAGCATTATTATCATCTAAGATAATCCCCGTAATATCCTCTTCTATAAACTTATAAATATAATAATGTATACTCATTGATGTATCTATTACGTTTTTATAATTGCCAGAATGTTTTCCCATTTCATAAGCAACAGAAGAAATATAATGAAAATAATTATGTATATCAAGCGAATTATTTCTAAGAATTAGTGCTTGTTCTTTAGTTATCACGCCTGTTTCCATTATCTCTTTTAAGACATTGTAACTATCTGCAATTAAATTAACCACTTCAAAGGTATCATGATTTACCTTACTCAAAATCTCATCTTTAATTTTTTTCCTTCCTGAATATTGAATAACACTCGTAGTAATTAAAACTATACATATAACAAGTAACAGCACCCATTTTTTCTTTAAGGTTTTCATAATATATAACCCCATTTCTATTTTAAATTTAAAAATCGACTTGATTTTCTTCCATAAACTCCCTTGTATTGTTTTCAATATTAACCAAAAACTTTTCAAGCTCGACATATTCTTTAGCATCTTTATTTTCCTCTAAAGAATTAAACCATAGGTTATTTAATTCATAAATAAACTCTATTTTTTCCTCTAAATCATTATCTAAATAAATTATTATATCTTCATGTTCTTTATTTATCCTATTCACTTCCCATTCTGCTACATAATTATTAATAAATTCTAAGGCTTTTTCAGTTTCAAACTTTCCTTCAAAACTTTTTAATTTGTTGAGTCTAACCCCATACTTTTTAAAGTCAGGTATCCTTCTACTGTTAAATATAATAAATCCTGCATCTCTCCCTGTAATATATCCTTTTTCTAATATATCAAAAAGTTTCTCTTCACGCACCCTAATGCCTCTCTCTAAATTTTTAATTGATGAACCAAAAGTTATTGAATTAACAGAATTATATTTGTTTTTTAGTCTAAATTCATTTATATTAATAAATATAAAAATTACAATAAATGATACTAAAATAAGTATTAATTTTTTTTTATACATTAACCAAAAGCCTCCCTTTAATAATATACTTACTAAAATAACACCCTAAAATATTTCTTTAATTTTATTTAATCATAGCATATTACCGTTTATATAAAAACAGTAATATGCTATATTAACTAATCCGTTTATATTTTACTAATTAAATCATGTTCTACTACCTCAAGAACATTTTTCAAATACGGGATCGTTGCCACTATTGATTTAAGAATTTCTAAACCCTTATGTTTTTTATTCCTTATTACTCCATTTAATGTATGATTAACAAAAACATTTTTAGTATCAGGGAATACTGGTTTAATTCAAGAGGCTTTCATTTAAAGCTTCCATTTGAGGTGTAAATTCTTTTAAAAATTCATCTGTTTCATATTGTAAAGCATTTATCATGTCTATCCACCTATCGTCCTTAAAAGCAATATTTTTATAATATTCTTCATAGTACTCAAACTCAGTGCTTATTATAGAATCAGTACGTTTAATTGGTCTTGAATTAGTTGAAACTACATTATTTTCTAAATTTATTGCACAAAGCCACTTCCAATACAAATCATTAATGTAATTAAACGCTGCATTTAAATCTGAATCTAATTTAATCAAAATATCATTGTCTTTTAACCTTTCACCTTCATTATATTCATCAATTAAATTATATATAAAAAGTTCTATTCCATCCATTGTCTCATACATACTATTTTTGAAAATACTATACTCATACTCACCTGTTTCATATCCTACCCTACACAGGTACCGACAATAGTACCTAAAATCACCAGCATATCTTTCTAATTTTTCAGCCTGCCCCAAGGTTACTGTATTAGTTTCCAGTATTTTGTTGCTAATGTTATATTTGTCTACAATCGTATGAGTTAACTTATACACCTCGTGATTTAATACACTTGAAATTTCAGATTCAATCTTTTTTCTTTCATGGAATTGTATAAAAAACACAGCAACTAATAAAATACATATAATGAGCATTATTATAGCTCTATTTTTTTTAATATTTTTCATTATTCATACCACCTCTTTCAATCATTTATATAACTCAAAGACTCAACCTAAAGCTCCTATACTTAGCTTTAGCCAATCAATCTTACTTTTCTTAAAAATTTAACATTTGTGCTCAGTGCTTTTTATTCACAATATAAAACAATCTTTAAAACATTAACCTGTAACAATTACTTCTGACCATTATTTCTTTTCTCATGTCATATACTCGCTTTTAATTCCAGCATACTTAATATAATAATTCACTTATATTATCAACATCATGGCTTTTCATGAAATTTATTGTATCTTCTTCAATATCTATTAAAAAATTTTCAAGACTAATCAACTCTGTATTATAGATGTTTTTTATTTTACTTTTTGCTGTGGCATTTCTTTCATATGAGTTAAACCATAAATTATTTAGCTCGTACAAGTATTCTATTTTAGTTTTAAGCTCTCCATCAAGTTCAACTTTATATTTATATTCCTCATTACACATACGCTTTTTCCCTTCGAATATAAAATTTATGAAATTATGAAATTCAAGGATAGCACTTTCTGTTTTAATTTGATTTTTATGTGACTCTGATTCTTTTATCTTCATTCCAAATTTCTTGAATTGAGGCACTCTTTTAGAAACATAACTAATCATACGTGAATCGGAACAGGTAATATATTTTTTTTCAAGTATTTCACTTAATAAATTTTCTCTGTCTACTACCCCTCTTGTTAATAAACCAACTGACGTCGATTGATAACTAATAGAATCAAGATTTTTTCTTATTCTATATTCATTTAAATTACTAAATAGTAATATCACAATAAATATTACTAATATCAATTTTAATTTTTTCCCTCTCATTAACACTAATCTCCCTTTTATAATTCAAATAAACCCATTTATTTTTTCTTGCAAATTTTTCTGAATCTCTTAAAGCATTTAAAACCTTCGAAATTCATAAATTTCATCTAAACATAAATTTATTTGTTCAAATTCATCTTATGTAATTAACATCTGCTCATTTGATTTGTCTAATTCGGAATTAAAATCATGTCTAATTTCAACTTTACCACCTCTATATCAATCATTAATAAGCCTTATATTCCATGAACTAGGTATGGCTAAATTTTGTATATAACTTTGCAGAATTTGATTTAATCTATTTTGCAATCAAAGATATCTCCGAATGTTCTGTTTGAATCTATTGGATTAACTTAAATTCCCACTGGAACTTGTGTTTGTCAATGACATAGCTGCAAATTGCATATCATCAGTTGCTGGTGCTGACATAGTACTAAGTTCAGTATTTGTTTGAACGTAAAAAAGCTCACCTCCTGAATTTTTTGAAATATGCTGCATAAGGTCTAAGTCTAGCTCTGAACCTAATGCAATTGTATTAATAATAATTCTTTTGCTACTAAAGCCTCTTCTCCTCTTCTTACATTTGATTCTCCATCAGTCAGTAATATAATAATTTTATGACGAACGTCATCTAGTTTTCTGTTTTCCGTCCATAATATCTAAATTCTTTATTAAATTCATCAATGGTATATCCTGCTTCCAAAAAGCAATCTACCCAGTTTTTTTCTAAATTGCAAATATAATTTTTAAAATCATCAGAATCAGTAATGCATCCGTTATAGTGGTTCTCTAAATATTCTAGGTCAGTTATTATTTCACCATCTTCAATAATCACTCCTCCTAATTCATCAATCGCATTAACCCAAACTTCGTGTATATTATGAATAAACTCAAACCTTTCTCTCATAGAGTCATCCAACTCTACTACTATATCTTGTGCCTTTAATTGTCTGTTTTCTTCGCCTTTTTCTGACAATCTAGTGTAGAAAATCACTATCCCAATGTAACTATCTCGGCTAAATCCTTTATATTTATCCCTTTTTTTATTTTCTGGTAAACCTTCATTTAATTTATCCTTATTTTCTTCATAATACATGCCATAACAATCCAATTTAACTAACCCTAACTCAATTAAATCTTCAATAAAACTAAAAAGTCTATCAAAGTAGTATTTTGCAGATAATCTATAATACTGATCTATCCTAATTACACCACTTTCTAGTATTTCTTCTATTATGTTATAATTTTTTACACTTTCTGTAGTTAAGTCCATTGTATAGGTATTTGCCTTGTTTGAAACAAAGTTTTCATATGTTTTACGATTTCTATACTGTATAAAACCAGATACAATTAATGATATAATTATTAATGCTGATATTACTATTGTCTTTTTTGACATTATAATCTCCCTCCCTATTTAACAACAACTATATTAAATACACCTTAAATGATTTACTCCAGCAACTCCGATATAGTTTCCACTCCATGACTGTCCAAAAATTCTCTAGTGTTTTTTTCTATGTCCAATGCTGCATTTGCCCATTTTATTTGAGCCTCAATAAATCGCCAGTCATCTCCAAGATATTTTTCTTTCATTTCATCTATAGAACTAAAACCACTAAATGCCCTCTCATATACGTTCCCATTAGCATCTCTATCTTCTATAGTACGAATATTATATTCTAGCCAATCAATATTTCTTTCTATTGAATTCACCCACATATCATTTAGCTCAGCTAAATATTCTATTTTAGTTCTCAAATCATCGTCTAAAACCTTTAAAACATCTTTATACTGAAAACTATATACGTACCATTGTTCATCCAGCATCAAATGAAAAAAAGCACCTATCTCTTCCATTGTAGTTTTTGTTATTATTTCTCCCTTTAATGGCTCTATAACGCCTAAGACAACTCCATCCTTTAATCTTGTCGGAACAAAATCCAAAATAAAGTCGTCCATGATTCTGTGAATTCCATAAGCATCATATTTACTGACATACTCATTATTCAATATATCCGCATATCTATTTTCTGCACTAGAAATATGTCTAGGAGCAGATTTAAATCCACCATAATGTGTATAACTCAAAAAATTTCTTTTTGTAAATTCACTATAATCATTTCTCAAACTATATTCGTTATAATTAAGAAATACAAGGACAACTATTGTAATTACTAATACACTTCTTAAAACAATAAACATTTTATTTTTAGCAATCATAAAAACGACCTCCTGAATTCTTTTGATATACCCTAATCATTTTATTTATATTATAGAACATCAATTGCCAATACAATATCAACTCCTAAGTCAGAAGGTATACTCTTACTCCCAGAAACA
>NZ_JAVDDS010000086.1 GCF_030848475.1 Herbivorax alkaliphila | reverse complement strand
TGCGAAGTTATCGGAAATTGGACGCAAGGATTGCCGCGTCCTGCGGCAGATTTTTTAGGAAAGTCTATGGAGTATATTTTTTTACATATGAATGGTATTAAGTTGCTTTTTAGCTTGATTATGATTGTTTGAATTAGTAGCATTAAAAAGTAGAATGGGGTGTTTTATGGCAACTTTTGGAGATAGGTTTGGTGGTTACTTACAAGAATGTAAGGTGAAATTAGAAGAGTTATCTAAAAGGGATTTTGAAATAGATGAGTTAAAAGATATTCTTTCCTCAATAGGAACAAAATTTGAGCTATTCCTCAAAAGTGTTATTTTCCCTTCGATAAGCTCAAGAAATAATTTGGTTGTTTTTATTAATGAGCTTTTAAATTATGGCTTTGTTCAGAACGAAGTTGACCTGTTTCACGATTTGAGGAAGGCATATAATAATTCTAAGCACGAACCAACATATAGACCATCTATTATTGAAATATTAAAATTAATCGATCAAGTTACAATAATAACTGATAAGTTAATAAACCTAGGACTTGGTCAAACAAATAACTATATACGTTCAAGTTTTAGTCGTGTATTCTGGATTGCAGCTTGGGACCATTATGACGGTGGTGATACGGAAATTCATATTAGTTTGCCAGATGAGTCAGGAAGGTGGTTAGGTCCACTTTCAATAGATATGATATATATTGAGCTACTTTCATGGGAGACTGTAAAATTAGAATTAAGCAATGTAGGTATATTGAAAACAAGTAATCAACTAATACCACAAAAACTATTGAGTGAGTGGTCTTCTGAAGGTGATTTCCTTGATGCACTTGTTTTTGAAGGTTATTATAAGGATTTGATTTCTGTGTTATCACAACATGAGAAACGGATTGAATTGATGCCAGGTCTTATGAGACATCATGATTTAAGAGCTATGGTTCAAGCTTGCATACTTTCAACTATTGATGTTATTACAAACATAAGCCAAAACGATAAACCAACCTTAATTAAAGAAATTAAGATGCAAGCTGTTAATGTATACGCAATACCTGAGAATTATGAAAAATTATTATTTATAATTGAGAGTTTTGTAGAAATGATACATGATATTGAAATTAGTAACTGGGTTCGAATTTCAGGAATAAAGTGGTTGAAGGAAGATGAATATGAATTAGGTAAAGAATCTGCTATAACTGTTAATAAGGAGTATAAGGTATTCATTGACGAAAATCATACATTTTGTATGATAGGAAATTAGTCGATTAAAAGGCTATTTGAGGTCGCCACGTCCTGTGGCTCTTGCTTCGCGGGGCGTCCAAAATCCGATAACAACAGATTCACACAAGGGCTCGTGAGAAAAAGCATGTAGCAGAGATCTGAAGTATCAACATGAAGAAGGACTCGCCACATTCCTTCACCGGGCCAAGGCCGCCAAAGAAGAAAGGCTCTGTGGGTCCGGTTCAGGAACGTCGTGAATCAAAACGATATATGATAGAATGGGCTTAGTTGAGACGTTCGCCGTCCATGGCTCACTAAGTTGGGCTTTGAGAGTATATTGTATTAGGGAGTGTCTGCATTGAATTTAATTAATGAATATATGATAAAAAGAAATAAAATTGAATTAAATGAAATCTCTTTGGGATATACTACAGTTTACCTTTATAAGGTAGAGGAATTAGATGAGGCTCAAGTCGGATATAGTGTTGATGAAAATGGAAATATCTTAACAGGTATAAGCGATGAAGATTGGAAAAAGGAATGGTTAGTAATTGGATATGAGGATTGTTGTGGTGATGCAATTTTTACAGATATGAGCAATAGTGAATTTCCAGTATTTACTGCTATACACGGTGTAGGAAAATGGAACTCACAATTAATCTCTTCAACTTTTGATAATTTTATAAAAGCATTAGGTTACATAAAAGAAGCTTCAAGAGGAAGAGAGAATCCAGTTAAGTTAGAGCAAAATCCATTAACAGAAAATGAAAAGGAGAAAATATTAAGTAAAATTCATCATGAAAACAAAGATATTGAATTATTATTCTGGGAAGATTGGCTTGAAGATTAAATATTCAAAAAAATGTATTAGAAGTTCTTTGGAGTAGTCGCTTCGCCATCCATGGCTTCGCTAAGCCCATTCCATCACATATCAATGCGTCTTCACAAGGGTGCAGTAAGTAATACATGGAGTATGTCTCTAGAGATTGAACATGTAGAAGGACTGCACCACATGTCCTCAGCAAGATAGGAGTTATCTAAGCTTCGGACACGTTGTAGACGCTCGACGTTCTTTGAAATATGGTGCTTAATGAGAAAGTCTTTGAAGAAATCATATTATTTGTGGAGGTTTTAATGTTAAAGGAAAAAATATTAAATAAAAAACTTGGAATTATTATTTATGGTATAACGCCACCGAAAATTAACAATTCAATAGAAAAAATTACTGAAATATCAAAAAAACAAATTGAGCGAATAAAAAAGCTAGACATAGACGGACTTGCTATTTATGACATTCATGATGAAAAGGATAGAAATCAGAATATTAGACCTTTTCCTTTTATAGAAACAATTGATCCTTTAGAATACAGCGAGGAGTATTTAAAGGAATTAGAAATTCCAAAAATAGTTTACAGGTGTGTGGCTAAATACACGCAAAGCCAGTTTTGTGAACTAATATCAAATAATAGAGATGGTAATAATTTTAATGTTTTTGTTGGAGCTTCATCAAGAAATCAGTTAGTCCCCTTAAAATTATCAAAAGCTTATGAGATTAATAGGGAATTAAGTCAAAATACTATTTTGGGTGGAGTAGCGATACCTGAAAGACACATGAAAAATAAAGATGAGCATCTAAGAATAGTAAATAAATATAAACAAGGGTGCAAATATTTTATAACACAAGCGGTCTACAATTTAGAATCAGCGAAAGATTTTTTATCAGATTATTACTATTACTGTAGGTTTAACAATTTAGAGATTGCTCCAATTATATTTACACTAACACCGTGTGGATCAATAAAAACATTAGAGTTTATGAAATGGCTAGGAATTAGCATACCTAAGTGGCTTGAGAATGATTTAATGAATTCTGAAGATATATTAAATAAGTCTATTTCTCTATCTAAGTCTATTTTTAATGATTTATTAGAATTTTCTATAGAGAAAGGAATTCCAATAGGATGTAATGTAGAAAGCGTATCAGTTAGAAAAGTTGAGATAGAGGCTTCAATAAAGTTGGCAAACGATATAAAATGTATGTTAAAGAAATATGTTTAAAGGATGTATAAGTAGGGCTTTGTAAGGCACCATACATCAAAGAACAAAGGATTTCCAGTTTCGCTACGCTTTACCCAAATTCATTCGCCAAGCCAAGTCTGGCTAAGGCTTATGAACTTTGGAAATCCACAACGTTCTATGACAGACTGTGCAGGGGTTTCTCCGCCACGTCGTGTGGCTAGGTTAGGCTCTGAGGTCATAATTAAAGGATATATAATAAGTGTTAAATCTTTTAAAGTAAATTTTTAGGCAGGTGTATAGAGTGGAGAAAGTGAAGCTTATTTGTTTTGATTTGGATGATACTCTGATTAGAGAAATCCATTCTGTTATGTTACCATGCATAATAAATGGAAAAGAAAAAGAGCACTTCTTTATTCAAGAACAGGAAGAAAAAGGCTTGATTAACTATATATCAGCAGATTATCTTAGAGCGGAATTGCTTTTAGGTCTTGAAGAAAGCAAAATTGCTCACTGTTTTTTGGATATTGTAAAACCTATAAAAAATATAATGAATGTAGTTAATGTATTACATGTACATAATATTAAATCAATTGTAATTACTGTTGGACCAAAGCAGGTAGCTAAAGTTGTTTGCAATATTTGGGGGTTTGATAGTTATTATGGTAGTGAATATGAAGTTGTTGATGGAGTTTTTACTGGAAAAATTCTTGAATATATTGGGGCAGAACAAAAAATTGAGTGTTTGAAAGATTTTTGTAATAGTAATAATATAAAGCCTGAAGAATGTATTGCTGTTGGAGATGGGGCGACAGATATTCCAGTTTTTAAATACTGTGCAAAGTCTATTGCTATAAACAGTTCACCAATTGTTAAAGAGAGTGCAATGTATACAGTTGATACAGATGATTTGACAGACATTCTAAAATACATACTATGAAAATAATCCAAAGCAAATATATTTTGTGCAATGGTATATTGTGGGTTTTAACTTAAAATAATAAACTTAAGTAACTGAAAAGATTAGTAAATGTTTAGGCGCCACGTCCTGTGGCTCTGGCTTCGAGGGGCACAGTCCATCATAGAACACTGCATGCTCCGTAAAGGTGCGGATGAGAAGGTTCATGTAGTAAGGCTTTGCGGGTAGGGCATGAAGTTAGCCGCACCACACCGTCAAAGCCACCGAGTCAGTCGGCACATTAGCCCGCGAAGTCTTGCTGGGCATGAGTGCCTCCTTGTAGGTTTTGACGGCGTCGGGCATGCCAAACCGTTAAGTGCAATTGGTCGCAAGACCGCCGCTTCCTGCGGCGGGTGAGTAAGTTTGCCGATGAAGAATATAGAATTGAAATCAATTAAATACTGGAGGAACTATAAATATAAATGGCTGGAAGAATATTGTCTTTCAAAAAAGGGAGCAATAAGTGATTTTAAAATTGAATGGATGCAAAAAGATATCTACTCGCGGGAAAAATGTTTGCTATGCAAGGAGGCGATAAAAATAAAAAGGCAATCATAACCTTGAAGTGCGAACCAAGTTTTGGAGAATCGTTGAGAAAACAATATAAACATATTAGCGAAGGATATTACATGAATAAAGCACATTGGAATTCAGTGTATTTAGATGGTGATGTACCTGATGAAATTTTGAAAAAAATGATTGATATGTCTTATGAATTGATATTCAATTCACTAAGTAAGAAATTACAAAAGGAAATTAATGAGGGGGGAAGAAAAAAATGATTGAATCAAGATGTGGTATGCTTTGTAGTGAATGTGAATACAAAGAACCTATGAAATGTGAAGGATGCGTTAGTATTTCAAAGCCTTTTTGGGGAGAAAATTGTCCAGTAAAATTATGTTGTGAAACCAAAAAACTAGAGTATTGTGGAAAATGCGAGGAATTTCCTTGTGATTTACTAAAACAGTTTTCATATGATAAAGAACAAGGCGATAATGGAAAAAGAATAGGACAATGTAGAAAATGGAATAACATTGGAAAATAAAAAAAAATTTTCATAGTTTTATTTGAGAGGCCTCCATCCTAGCGGCCTCTGAACAAGAGGGCGACCAACTACACTTAACAACGCATACAAGGGTAGTAATGAATTACGAGTCGCTCACCAAACCTTTTCGGGGACATAGGAGCTATGTAACCCCTCAAAGGCTTCTTGTATGCCGAAGTTGAACGAAATACCTCTGAATAATAAGAGTCTACGTAGATTCTTATTGTGGAAGTTTATTATTTATATATAAACTTTTGAGATTAAAATAAAAGTAATAAAGTAAATTATTTATATTGGATATTGACATAATTGTACAAATAATTAATACTTGGTACATAGGATTCTAGGAGGAAAGAAATAATGTTTTGTCGGGAATGTGGTAAGGAAATCAATAATAAAGCGGTTGTATGTGTACATTGTGGTGTGCGAACGGGTGTGGGAGAACCTGATGCTGTAATGAGGATGTTGTTGCCAGTTGGGAGATCTGGATATGCTATTGCAGCAGGATACCTAGGTCTTTTTTCACCTCTATTAATACCTGCTCCATTGGCAGTAATATTTGGCATTCTTGCAATAAGAGATATTAAAAAAAATACACATAAACATGGAATGGTAAGAGCGATATTTGGAATAACAATAGGTGCAATATGTACAGTGTTATATGCATATGCATTTTTAATCGCACCTAAATTTTAAAGGTTTAGGAAAAATGAATGAAGAGTTTTTAGGGTATGCTTCTAGAGAGTTCATTTTTAGGGGTACTTCGTTCAACAACGCATACCCACAGAGGGCACGGAAAGAAGAAGCAAGGAGAACGAGCCGTGCCACATGGCTTCGTCAAGATAGGAGCTATCTAAGCCTCAGCCACGTTGGGTATGCAG
>NZ_JAVDDS010000085.1 GCF_030848475.1 Herbivorax alkaliphila | reverse complement strand
TATATCAATTGATTTAATTGAAAGTTTTCCACCATACAATAATAATCTTGCAAATTATTATGATTACATAATGTCTAAAATACCAGATGGGCAGAAGGTACCACAGATATTATCAGGTGCACCTTTTTATTTATCAGAAAAGGAGTTAATTGAAATTACTCATTTGGGGCAATTTGTAGGACAAAGCCTAGATGCTATACAAAGTATTCTTAAATTTAATGCATCTAATGGTGGTTATACAATATATCATGAAAGTTTTAGAAGATATATATTAGAATCACTTGAAAAGAAAGAAGTAAATGTAGAAAAAGTTATATATAATGATTTAATTGAATGGCTAGAGAAGAAAGGGTTTTACAAAGATAGAAAATCATATCTTAATTTACTAGTTTTACTTTTTGAATCAAAAAGATTTGACGAAATTTTAAACTACTGCAATAAAGAGTTTGTTGTAGATAGTATTTATTATGGTAATAATATAAGTTCTTTAAGACATAACTTTGAAATAATTATCAAGACCGCATGCGTTCAAAAAGACTATGGATCCCTCATTGTTTGTACTGAGTTAAGCAATATGATTTATAGTTTAGAATATTCCTTTGATGAAAACTCAACAGTATATTATCAGGGAGTTGGACTTATTAATGGATTCAATACTCTTAAGGATACCTTGCTATATGAAGGCCATGTTGCACTTGGATTAAATGAAGGCTTAAAAGTATGTTTTTTATGTTCCACTAACAATATTATTCCAGAATGGGAACCTTATATTGACTTGTTAATTGAATCAAGAAAAACAGATTCTCAACACCACCAAAATAGTTTAGAGAATGAAATGGAAATGTATAAGTATTATATTTGTGCATGTTTAGATATGGGGCAGGAAATGATCGATAGGTTATCGAAAGTTTGGGGAAAAGAAGCATTTGATTATCGAAAGACAGTAATTCAGGAGTACCATAGAAGAGATAAAGTAGAAAATCTTATTGAAATTATTGAAGAAATACCCAACAATAAATACTGGAAAATAAGCGTTTCGGCTTATTTCGGTAATATAAACATCGATGAAAGTTTAATTAGTAAAATTTTTGAGACTTTAAAGGTTTCAGATTCATATTCTGAAGAAACAATGTCATCATTAAAATTCTATGTAGATAATATGGAATGGATAATTCAGCATAGAGAAGATGAATTAAATGGATTTATTAGGGAGATAAAATATAGAAACTGGTACTATAACTGGTTAGTATTTATTGCTGAAGTAAACAAGGTTCTTTTAAAAAAAGAATTAAGTGACAAAGATTTTGAGTCAAATCTTTATGATGCTTATTTATGGCTAATTAAAGATGTAGAGCCATTCAAGGGTACTCCTAGAACATGTGACTTATACAAATATGAAAGCATTATTTATGAAACGATTAAGGCTCCAATGGCTTACATAAGAACAAAAGATGCATGGAGGAAAATACTAGAGTCTGTTAAAATAATGTCTCAGGAGACAATGACTTTTCTGCAGGGATCTACAGGAGGGCCATTACCAACATACAGGCTATTAAATCTCTTTGTTGAAATTGCAAGCAATGAGAACAATGAAATCCTCATTCAAATTTCCGATGAAAAGATAAAGAGGGAAGATAAATATAGATATTATTCATACCTAGCAGATTATTGTTTCAAACATGCTATTATTTTGTCTAAAGCCAAGAAAGAAGACGAAGCAAAACATCAATTTAAACAAGGGGTCAAGTATTTATTATCATATTCTTTTCGAAAAGATCGCACATTTAGTCATCTTCTTGATAGTGTTGAGAGTACATATAATGTTAATAAAGAAATAGGACTACAAAATATTTTGAAGTTAAAACCCCTAGCAGATGCAGTTGTTTATCATACTGATGGGAAAAGCACAAAAACTTATCAGCGAGAATGGTTTGAAATGCTAGCTAATACAGATATTAACCTAGCGATTATCTATTTAAAGAATGAACTTGCTCTATGTGTAAATAGCTGGATACTTGAGGAAAGTTTGGAGTATTTATTAATTGCATGCAATAGTGAGATTGCTCCTGAAATTGAGAATGCAATATATAAGACATTTCCTAATAATACTTCAGAAGCATTTGTTGAGGCATATGTTAAAAACATTGAATGCCTAACAGAAAAAGGTTTTTCACTACAGGCAAGAAGATCTGTTGCGGAACTAATGAGTCGTTTTGGAGTTGAAGGAAAAGTACATATTAGCAATTATTATCTGACTGAGCGATTAAAAAAACTATGTGAAACCTTTGATATTGAATGGAATGACAGTATTTATTATATCGGTCGAAAAAAAGACGGAAATAACTTCAATAAAAAAGTTAAAATTAGAAACCTAGGTGTAAGTCGCTTAAGTTTTGATAAATTCTCAAATGAAGATTTATTAGTATATATAAGTCAATATGGTATAAAAAATGTCGATTTGCAAGGATTACATTACCTTTTTAATAAAGTACAAATTCTAGATGATGAGTCTAAAGTATTTTTAAGTAGTTTTGTTAAAAGTTGTTTCGATAGAAGGAGTAGTGATCCTACAAGAAAAAGGCTAATTGAGTTAATTGATAACTTAGAGTTGGATGATGACATAATGGCATTTATTTATATGCATATGTTTTTAGTCCATGCAGATGGTTGGTATAAGAGGTTTACGGAGATAGATCTTTTTAAAACAGCGTATGAGTATAATTCTCAAGTTGCAGAAAAACATTTTTTTGAGTATATATATAACAATCTTTATTCAGTTGATTACTCATTAGCAGTTGGCGGAGAAATAATCAAAGCTCTAACTGCAATAAACTTTGATAATCAATCCATATTGGAGTATTGGGATGATCTTTTTGATATTATAGACTTTAGGTTATCAGGTCAAATTGAATATGATTGGAGCCCCATAATAGCAAAATCAACTAATTTAGATAGTGAAGAAAAACTCCTATCATTACTTTTGACAAGATTGAAATATGGAGAAGCAAATCGATATAAGTGGGTTATATCTGAATTGAGTAATCTAATTAAACAAGATGAGGTGAGAGAAAAAATTGCGAAACCATTTGTTAAATTTCTTGATGAAAGGGAGCAGTATATCGACTATTCACTTATTTTGTTACTAATGCTAGTTAAGGAGTTTTTCAGTTATGAAGAGTTAGAAAGTTTGGAGATAATAGATTCTATTAGATCTATATATCCCACTCAAAATCCAATAATTAACCATTTGATAAGGATAGTTCTTGGTAAAGGGAAAAACAGACTATATTTGGATTATAAGCATAAATACAATTCTACAGATGACAGAATTAAGAAAATTGATACAAGGCTATTGTTGCTAGAAAAATATGGTGTAGATAATGGTCAAATAATCCATAACTATACTGATGAAATCTTCAGTAAATATTTTACAAAAGAGTTTAGCGACATTTTGTATAGTAGAAAATATAGTGTACTCACTCCTAATGTTTATTTTTATGATATATTAACAAAATATATGGGAAATGAAGTTGATGAGTATTTAAACAGTCATTCTGGGCATCCCCATTTGCAGGATATAGAAGAGGAAATGTTTAGTATTGTCTTAGATGATACAAGGCTAATAATTGCTCAAAATAATTCAATAATCCCTCGCCCAAAAGATTTAAAATTACCTGAGTTTATTGATGATTGTGTAACAGATGTAGAGAAAAGTGATTGGACAAGAATTGCTTATCATGAGAAATGGTTTTACAATCTTGGAGAATATAAAGACAACTTCGGGGATAGTTTTAAAACAATAACGATTCTATCTGGTATTGGATTTAAAGGAACAGATTTATCGATACCTTTTTTAGGATTAAGAAATGAATACAGTTTATTTGATGAGAATTATTATGAAAATATATTGTTTGGGAATCTAAGAAAATTAGATTTTTTCCTCACTACAAATACAACATTGTTTGAAGATTCATACTTAACATATAAAGTAAGGCAGTATTTAGGTATAAGGAGTGAAGTTCTACATCTTTTAGGGATAAAAATGATAGAGAATTGTAATGGAATTGTTGGAATCAATAAAGAAGGAGAAGAAGTTTTAAGATACTCTAGATGGGATGTGAGTTTCTCTGACACTGACAGTGATTCTGATAGAATCCCTTATTTAATAGGTAGCCAACTATTAATGAAAGAGAGTAAGTTTAATGAATTATGTGATTTAGTCAATAAAAAGCCATATTTGTATACAAATAAAATTGACCCATTTAGAAATGATTAATTTAATTATACCTTAAATAGTTGTTATTGACGAATGTAAGAAAAGATTAGAGTAAACCTTATGAGTGTAAGAGAGGTCACGTTACGTAATTAGGCTTATCCGTACATTGAACCCGAAGGCATCTGAACAGCAATATGAAATAATTGTCTAGATAGTGCCGAAATATGCATCATAACTATTTTTAGAAAAGTGTACGTAATTCTTGAAACCTTTTAGATATAATGTTATATTATTTCAAAGGGTTTTTATTATTTATTTAGCAAAGTATAGAGGTTTTGTATTGGTGAATATTAACAATGTTGCGACAAATTATTCAAAACCTTATATGGTATACAGGTGGAATGAAAAAAGTTTTGGCGAACTCTATGATAAGTTAACAAAGCCGGAATACGGCATAGGGCTTAAACTAGAACTTATACCAATTTATATTGCAGTTGTTTTAAGAGAATATAAAGAGCATACTGTAATAACATATAGAAATGTTGAAATGGAAATTACAGGACAGCTATTAGAAAATATAAATCAAAAGCCTTCTGATTATGAAATATATTGTGAAACCTGGGATGAAAAAAAAGAAAAATATATAAATGAAATGGAAAAGATTTTTTCAGAGTATTTAGATGAAAGCGAGAAGAAGTATAATACTTTTGAATACATAGTTAAAGCAGTTCACAGATGGTTTTTACAACTACCTAAATATGCAAAAGAGTATAAAGTGGACTATGTAAAAATACATAAAAAAGAAGGAGTGATAGATAGTTTTACACCTGAAGCTATTGATCAAAAAATAGATAAGTTTAGAAACAGCTTAAGAGGGACTAGAATCAACTCAAGAGATTTTTTGTTTAATAGGCTTTTTAGTATATTTAATACAAAGGATTATGATAAAGTCATAGATGTTTTAAAAAAATGTATTGTATCTTTAGACAATGTTGAGTATGATTTGATAGAAGGATACTTAACGGATAACCTTAAAGAGGTATTTGAACCTAAAGGAATTGAAGGATTAACTTTAACTTCTGCTGCTAAAGATTGGTATGATGGTCTTAAAAGCAGTACAAAAAACAATGTTTTTGCAGATTCAAAAGATCAACTTTTAAAGAAGGTAAAAGAACTAGGCAATGATAATGTGGAGTTTGTAGAGAGTTTAGCTAAGATATTTACTGGATTAAGAATTGATGATTGGAACGATAATACTGTTGAAATCTTTATGAAGGATGTAAAGTCTGCTGTGGATGATATAAATGATTTTGATGAGCAGAATGTGATTGATGTAGGAGACAAGGAGACATATAAAATTAAGTATGCAGATAAAAATGGTGAAGAAGTTGAAATGACATTTGCAAATCAAGATATAGAAGGTTTTAGTGAGAATTTATTAAATGATATAGAGGCATTGTTATTTGAGGACTACAAGGAGGCTGTTTCAAATAGTCAAAAGATAGCGATATTATTGAATGTTCTTAAGAAGTATTGTTAGATTGATATAAAAAAATTGGATTATTGTTTTTATATTAGTAAAATTTATTCAGATAAATTTTTTTACTAAGTATAGTAAAAATCCTATTTTATTAGGAGCAATCTACCTTTATTTTGAGGTTTAAACTAAAATAAATAATAAATATTGAGGAGTCATATTTCAAAATTTTTCTTGAAAACTCGTATCACATATAGTAACATAATTTGTATATAAGTCTAACTATATTTATATTTGGGGGAGTCAATAATGGCAAAACTTAGAGATTATTTAGATGATGATCATCGAGAATATTTACAAAACAAAGTAATTCCTTTTTGTCGTGAATTATGGGGAAAAGATGAAAGATACCCTCATTATAACATACATGGACTAGAGCATTCAGAGAGAATTGAAGCTCGATTAGATAAGTTGTTTACTGACAGGCACTGGAGTCAAGAAGATGCTATGATTTTGTTTCTGGCTATTTATCTACACGATATAGGTATGAATTCAGACAAGATAGAAGAATTCATTTCAAAGGGCGAGCGACCTCAGTATTTTAATGAAGAAACACTAGAAAATATTAGACTTAAACATGGAGAATTAAGTTCTGATTTGATAACTGATCTTCTTGATAAAAATCGAATACTTAATAAACAACTCTCTTTAGAAATACCT
>NZ_JAVDDS010000084.1 GCF_030848475.1 Herbivorax alkaliphila | reverse complement strand
CTCTTAGATTTCAGATTTCTTAAAAGTTGACATTCATTAAATATGGATATATAATTTTTATTGTATAATTTATTTGGCTGTGAAGAGAAGAGTAGACTGTTATCTTCCTACAAAGAGAGAAAGCACCGTGGGCTGAAAGTGTTTTTTGGGAAATGCAGTTGAAGACCACCTCTGAGCTAAAACGGTGATTACGTTATAGTCCCAATGAGTAATAATTAGGGTGGAACCACGGGAAAAGCTCTCGTCCCTTGTATGGGATGTGGCTTTTTTTATTTTTTTATAGATTAAAAAACAGGAGGTACATGTTTATGGTTAAAATTACACTTAAAGATGGTAGTATTAAAGAATACAATGAAGGCATTTCAGTAAAGGAAGTTGCCGAGAGTATAAGTGCAGGACTTGCAAGAGTTGCTCTAGCTGGTGAAGTTGATGGAGAAGTAAAGGATTTAAGTGAGCAGTTAAATAAAGACTGTCAGCTAAGCCTTCTTACATTTGATACTGAAGGTGGAAAAGAAGCGTACAGGCATACATCTTCCCATGTTTTAGCACAGGCAGTAAAGAGACTTTATCCAGAAGCAAAACTTGCAATAGGACCAGCAATAGACAATGGATTTTATTATGATTTTGATGTAGATAAACCATTTACAGTCGAAGATTTTGAAAAAATAGAGACGGAAATGAAAAAGATAATAAAAGAAAATTTAAAGCTGGAAAAATTTACTCTTAAAAGAGATGAAGCAATAAAGTTCATGGAAGAAAAAGGTGAAACTTATAAAGTGGAATTAATTAAAGAGCTACCTGAAGGAGAGACAATTTCATTTTATAAGCAGGGGGATTTTGTTGATCTTTGTGCAGGGCCTCATTTAGAGTCTACTGGAAAGATTAAAGCTTACAAGTTATTGTCTGTAGCTGGAGCTTATTGGAGAGGAAGCGAAAAAAATAAAATGCTTCAAAGAATATATGGAACTTCATTTCCTAAAAAGAGCAAACTGGATGAATATCTTTTTAGATTGGAAGAAGCAAAGAAAAGAGATCACAGAAAGCTTGGGAAAGAGCTGGATTTATTTGATATATATGAAGAGGGACCAGGTTTTCCATTCTTTATGCCAAAGGGTATGGTGTTGAGAAATTTGCTTGAAGATTATTGGAGAGATGAGCATACAAAAAACAATTATCAGGAGATTAAAACCCCTATTATTTTAAATGAGGATTTGTGGCATCGTTCAGGACATTGGGATCACTATAAAGAAAATATGTATTTTACAAATATTGATGAAGGTGATTTTGCAATAAAACCTATGAACTGTCCTGGAGGAATGATTGCTTATAAGAGAAAGCTTCATTCATATAGAGACTTACCACAAAGAATTGCTGAGCTTGGTTTGGTTCACAGACATGAATTGTCAGGAGCTTTGCATGGCTTAATGCGTGTTAGGTGTTTTACACAGGATGATGCACATATTTTTATGACTTCTGATCAAATAAAGGATGAAGTTTTAGAGGTAATAAATTTAATAGATAGTTTCTATAAGGTATTTGATTTTAAATATCATGTAGAGCTTTCGACAAGACCTGAAGATTCCATGGGGTCTGATGAACAATGGGGTGTAGCAATAAATGCACTAAAAGATGCATTGGAGACATCAGGTAAGGAGTATAAACTAAATGAAGGTGACGGTGCTTTTTATGGTCCTAAGATAGATTTTCACTTAGAAGACTCAATTGGACGTACTTGGCAGTGTGGTACAATACAACTTGACTTTCAAATGCCGGAAAGATTTGATTTGACATATGTTGGAGCAGATGGAGAAAAGCACAGGCCTGTTATGATACACAGGGTTGTTTTTGGAAGTATTGAAAGATTCATTGCTATTTTAACAGAGCATTATGCTGGAGCTTTCCCAGTTTGGTTGTCTCCTGTTCAGGTCAAAGTACTTCCTCTAATTGATAAGCATGTAGAGTATGCACTAAAAGTTAAGAAGCAACTTGAAGATAAGGGTATCAGAGTTGAGGTTGATACAAGAAATGAAAAAATAGGCTATAAGATAAGGGAAGCTCGTCTTGAAAGAGTACCTTATATGCTTGTAATAGGCGATAAGGAACTTGAAGACAACGCTGTAGCAGTAAGATCTAGAAAGGAAGGAGATCTTGGAGCTGTTGCCGTGTCTGAATTTATTGATAAAATTGTAAAGGAAGTTGAGGGGTTAATGTGAGTAGAGCTGATGAAATTTTTATTTCAATGTGTAAGGATATTCTCCAAAATGGAATTTCTTCTGAGGGACAAAAGATTAGAGCTAAGTGGGCTGACGGAACGCCAGCCCACACAATAAAAAAATTTGGTGTAGTCAACAGATATAATTTAAAAAAGGAATTTCCAATTTTTACGCTAAGACCTACTAATTTAAGAGCAGCGATTGATGAGATTCTCTGGATATGGCAAAAAAAGTCCAATAATATTAATGAATTAAACAGCAAAATATGGGATAGTTGGGCTGATGAAGAGGGATCTATAGGAAAAGCATATGGTTATCAGTTGGGCATAAAACATAAATATCCTGAGGGTGAATTTGATCAGGTTGACAGAGTGATATATGATTTAAAGAATAATCCATATAGTAGAAGGATTATAGTGAATATGTACAATCACAGTGATTTGAATGAAATGAATTTATATCCATGTGCCTATAGTATGACTTTTAATGTTACAGAAAACAAGTTAAATGCGATATTGAATCAGAGATCTCAAGATGTTTTGGTTGCCAACAACTGGAATGTATCCCAGTATGCTGTTTTGATACATATGTTTGCAAGAGCATGTGATTTAGAAGTTGGAGAACTAATACATGTTATAGCCGATGCCCATATATACGATAGGCATATACCTTTAGTTGAGGAACTAATTAGCAGGACACCTTATGATGCACCAAAATTGAATATAAATCCTGATAAAAAGGACTTTTATGATTTTAAAGTTGAAGATTTTGTTTTAGAAGGATACTCGGCGGGGCCTCAAATCAAAAAAATTCCCGTAGCGATATAATTTTAGGAGGTTTATTATGAAGGCAATTGTTGCTGTTGATTTAAATTGGGGAATTGGCTATAAGGGAAATTTGTTAAAGCGTATAAGCCCTGACATGAAGCGTTTTAAAGAAATTACAATAAATAAAGTGGTAGTTATGGGTAGAAAGACATTTGAATCGTTACCTAAAAAAGAGCCTTTAAAGGACAGGGTAAATATTGTACTTAGTAAAAGTGGTTCAATTAATCATGAAAAAGTTATTGTATGTCGGTCATTAAACCAATTATTTAATGAACTTTTAAAGTACAATACTGATAATGTATTTTTGATGGGAGGCGAATCAGTCTATGAGCTTCTTTTGCCATACTGTACAGAAGCTTATGTTACAAAGATAAAAAATACATATACAGCAGACAAGTATTTTGTGAACTTAGATGAAAATGACAGCTGGAAGTTGATAGACAAAAGTGATTTGCAAATTTATGATGATGTAGAATTTTATTATACTAAGTATGCAAAATAATAGTGGGGTCAGGCTTGAATAATTTACTTATCGTAGGATAAGTAAATTATTCAAGCCTGACCCCACTATTGCAACATAATGCCAATTGTGATATTATTTTAATAAGCAGTTTTTCAAAATATATTTTCAACTGTCTTAACATTTAATAAGTATAAATTAGGAGGATAACAATGAAGAATAACTTTAACCAATCATTTAAAAGTATTCTTTCTCTTGCAGTGGTGTTTGCTATTTTTACAGGAATATTAACAGGTGGAGTAGCATTTGGCAACAGTTCATTGTCTGCCGAAAATGGGATTGAAAGTCTTATAAATGAGGCTCAAGAACTTTTCTTAAATGACAGAGATCAATTTGTAGACAATTTGAATCAGGATGAATTGGATGAATTAAGAGAGGGAGCAAAGGATTTAACACAAAATCAAAAAAATTCACTTTTAGATAAGTTGAATCGAAATGATAACTTTGATGTAGTTATGAGAAACATATTACTTGCAGATAAAGGGAAACAGTTAATTTTAGAAGATGTTATTTACAAGTTAGAAAACAGAGAAAAGAGTAAACTTGAAAAATTTATTAAAGAAGCAATCTTATTAACATCTGTTGCTGAAAAGAGTAAAACAACCATCGAGTTTCTCAGAGGGGAATTATATAAAGTAAATGAAGATACATATTTAGATTATGTTGATGAAGCCAATGATATTTTTCTTGGAATGAGTAGAGATGATATTGAAGAAGCTCTTCAAGAATTTTCTGAATTCACACAAGCTCAAAAAGATGGCATAATAACTGTTATAATGATTTTAAATCAGGAAAATTTTGATATTGAAATAACTGGTTTTGAATCAATAGCATATGATATTAATGATATGGTAATGTATTGTGGATATGATAATCTTGGCACAAAGATATTATTAAGAATGTTTATATATTTTTCGAATATTGGAGGGACAGGTATAGTAAGAGATCAGGATGATAATGTTTATGATGTTAAACTTGCTGTACAGTTGCCTAAAGATATCGAGGATATGATAGATAGAGCACTTGAAATGACTGGTTTGATGGGAAGAGACGTTACAACATTTGGGCAGTTTCTTCAAGAAATAGAAGAATTGATAAATGAGCACAGTGAAACTGAAATTTATAACTTTAAGGATTTTTTAAATAATGAATTTGATGGAGTCTATAGCGGTGATTTACCAGTTCCAGAAACTGATTCTAACGATAGACCGGTATCACCACCATCTTCAGGACAACCTTCTGATGATGATGATAATGATGACGATGATGATGAGGAGGATGTTAGTGATACACCACCTTCTTCTACGCCAAAACCTGATTCAAAAGAAGTTGAGGAATCAAAAGATGGACTGCCAAGTACTGTTACATTTATAGATGTTGAAGATCATTGGGCTGTAGAGCACATAACGAAATTAGCAAAACTAGGTATTGTAAGTGGTTATACTGATGGTAGTATAAAACCAAATAACAATATAACAAGAGCAGAGATGGCAGTGATTGCTGTAAATGCAGCTTCGTTAGAGCCATCTAAGGAAATAAACTTAAACTTTGAAGATGTGGATCAGATTCCTGACTGGGCTGCTGGACATATTCAAACAGCTGTTGATAATGAAATAATATCTGGATATGAAGATAATACATTTAGGCCGTCTAGAAAGTTAACTAGAGAAGAAATGGTTGTATTAGTTCTTAGAGCATTTGATATTGAAGCTGAGGAAGGGTTAGAACCGTTAACATTTATAGATGTTGATCAAATAGGTTCTTGGTCATTAGAGTATGTAACAAAATCTGTTGATTTAGATATTGTTTCAGGTTACTCTGACAACTCATTTAAGCCTAAGAGAAATGTAACTAGAGCAGAGACATTTACTGTATTACACAAGACTTTAAAGGACTAACTTAATGGGGTCAGGCCTGAAGTAAATTATTCAAGCCTGACCCCTTATTAACTTGCAATTTTTACTGTGGTAGTGTACATTTTTAGCAAGTGGAACAAGTGTATAAAGTGAGGTTACGATGTTCTATGAACAAAGAATACAACAAAATGGAAGAAACAATAAATAAGGCATTTTTTATATTTGCCAATTTTTTAATGGGGATGTTAATTTGGGGTATTACCATTTCTTTTGTATTGATAGAGGCAGGTAAAGTTATAGATAGGTTGATAGGTTTAATATTTATGGGAATAATCTGTATGATTATATATAAGGTTATTGGTAGAAATAAAGAATATTATAAAAAATATTATAAATTTCTGAGGGTTTGTTCGTATATTTTAGGAATATTCATGTTTTTGACTGTTGTTGTAGAATTTACAAAACATAATGAAGTAAGAAACTTGATTTTAGGAATACCTGCAACATTTATTTCAACGTTTTTAGTTCTTTGCTTTTTGAAAAGGGTCAAACAATCTGAGAATACTTACAAAAAAGATAATGAAGTAGATGTAATAGGAACATTTTTGTTTATGGGATTTAATTTTTTAGAAGGGATATTTATTTATGGCATTACTATATCTTTTGCTTATATAGAACCAATTGAAATTATAAGTATATTAATGTTTTTAGTAGTTGCAGGATTAGTATCTATGTGTTTTTACAAAAATTTAGACAAGTTCATTGGTGATAAAAAAATATATTATAAAAAGTATTATAAATTTTTGAAAATCTGTTCGTATATTTTAGGAATACTTATGCTATTGACGGTTATCATGGCATTTTTAGAGCATAGGGAAATAGTAAATTTAATCTTAGGAGTTTTTGCAGTATTTATGGCTACATTTTTACTTTATCGCTTTTTGCACGCACGGGGTCAGGCCTGAATAATTTACTTATTATATAATTTACCCAAAAAAAGTTC
>NZ_JAVDDS010000083.1 GCF_030848475.1 Herbivorax alkaliphila | reverse complement strand
TATGTGTCCTCCTGCAAGAATCTTGCAACCTTAGGATCATACATTCTTGCATTTAGGTAATACAGTCCTGTTTCTTCATCCCACTGATAGCCTGCATAAGTTATATTATTATTTACATCCCCTGTTTGCTCTAATATATTACCAAATGCATCATAGTAATAAGTTGCATCTACTGTTCCTGTAGCTACATTAATCAATGCTGTTACGTCTGCATGACCGTTATACATATAGTAGTAGGATTCATCGTCAACAGTTCTCATTAAGAGGTTTGTACCGTAAAGATTCCTTCCTATCTCATCTCCACTACCATTAACCTCAAGCACCACTTTGTTATACTCATATAAATATTTTGTCAAAGATCCGTTTACTGATTTTGCTACCCTTAAGCCTTCACCGTTGTAAGTGTTTACAACAGTTTTTCCATTAGTTTCTGTCCTAATTAATTGATTCTTATCATCGTATGTATTTGTTACCTCAATGCTGCCATTTGTTGTAACTGTAAGCTGGTTACCGTTATCATCATAAGTATATATAGTTGTCTCTGTTACACTTCCATCAACTCTTGTTGTTACTTCTTCTAAGCGATTTTGCTCGTTGTTCTCATAAGTGTTAATTGTTGTTTCGCCATTATGCTCAATTTTTTCAACTTCCCTGTTGCCTGATGCATCATAGCTATACTCAGTAAGCCTTCCACTTGGCTCAGTTACAGTTTTAAGTCTGTTTAAGTCGTCGTATGTATACGATGTTTTACCCTTATTTACTCCATTTATATATTCTACTTTTTCTAATTGGTTACCTGCAGCATCATATACATAAGTGTAGGTATCCATTATACTTCCATCTGATTTTCTATTTGTCAATACATGAAGAAGACCACTGTCATAGTATTCATATTCCTGCCTTGAACCGTCAGGATATTCTAAACTTTCTCTTCTTCCATCTGGGTAATAGGTATATTCTGTTGTATCATCTTCATCTACTACAAATTTAAGTCTTCCTGCTCTGTCATATACCTTTGTTGTCTCATTTCCTTTAGGATCTGTTGATACTTCTGCCACATATCCTTCAACTTCGTCATATATTATATCATAGTCAAAGGTTGTTGTGCCAATATTAGGTACGGTTTTTGATGTAACTCTTCCTAGTTCATCATAAGCTCTTGTAGTTGTACCTGTATCATCAGTTATTGTAAGCTGATTTCCATTTTTATCATACGTATATGAAATTTCAATATTTCCTGCTGTCTCTTCTTCAAGTCTTCCATGAACATCATATGCATATGTTGATATTATACCTTTCCTATCTACCATCTCTTTAAGGCTTCCATCTGCATAGTACTCATGGGATACTGTTTTTTCTGGCTCATAGGTATAATTTCCCTCTGTTCCTGTCCTTCCTCCATGGTCACTTCTTTTAATTAAAAGATCTGCTACATTATACTCATAAGTTGTTGTATGTTCCCTTCCATCTGTCTGAGTCAGCATATTCCCGTTTAAATCATATGTATAGATTGTTTCTTCATCTAGAGCATTTATTACCTTTGTAAGTCTGTCAAATTCATCATATTCATATCTTGTAGTATTGTTTTCTTCATCGGTTCTACTTGATACATTACCTGACAAATCGTAATTCTTAGTCGTTGTACCTATATGTTCACCTGTATTTGATTCTCTCCTTGTTTCTATCTCTCTGTTGTTTTTATCATATTCAAATATAGTTAAATTATCGTATGCATCATATGACTCTATTTGAAGGCTTGCATCATTGTATTTAAGGCTTTCTATTACATTATATGGGTCGCTTTTTTGTATAAGTCTGTTTAGCTCATCATATACACTGGTATATTCACTTACTACTTCACTGTCACCATCTTTAACCTTCTGTCTCTCTACTTCAACATTTCCATTAGGGTCATATATATATTCTGTAATATGCTCTACAGTTCCTGCTGTACTTCTCTCTTTTACAAGTCTGTTAAGCTGGTCATACTGATACATAACAGTGTTTTCTCTAGCATCTATCTCATAAGTCAGATTTCCGTTTCTGTCATATATTGCAGAATTTGTTATAGCACTGCTGCCATCACTTTCCTGTACAGTATGAGTAAGTTCCTGACCTTGATAATTATATGTGTATAGGTCTACTCTGCCTACAGAATTTTCAGACTTTCTTAAATTACCCATTACATCATATTGGTAAGTAACAATATTAGAGTCTATTGTTTCATCTTCTGGATAAATTACTTTTCTCAAATTATTAAATTCATTGTATTCATAAGTTGTAATGTTATTGTTTCCATCTTTTTGAGTAAGGATGTTACCTAGATAGTCATAAGTATTTACTTCTATTGTCTTTTCAGACTCTCCCTCTTTATTAGATTTTATGTTTAATATGTTGTCTGCATCATCGTATTGATATTTTGTCAAAACTTCATATGATGGCTGTGTATGGGTTCCCCCTTTAATGGTATATTCTTCTCTTACCCTTCCAAGTGCATCGTACACATATTTTTTATTATAGGAAAGTCCTTTATCATTCGCCTCAGGATTAAGGACACTAGTGTTCATGCCCTGTAAATTGTATTCATACTCCGTCCAATAATCTTCCTCATATCCTATGGCATCTGTTTCCCTTTTAAGGTTACCCTTTTCATCGTACTCATTTTTGCTGATAAGTACAGTTCTATCCACCGATGTAAAGTCATTTTGAGAAGCATTATACTCTGTCACCTTACCAACATATGATTTTTGTAGAAGTCTATCCATATCATCATATTCATACTCAGTTCTATTTAAGCTGTTTAACGGTATTCCTTCTATGTAATTTTTTGGCGAAACCTCAATAACAAGCCTTCCTGCTCTGTCATATTCAAAGGCTGTATAATAATTTGAAGTTTCTCCGTCTACCGTTACAGGCGTTCTGGTTGTTTCTAAATCTCCTCTTTTATTGTAGGTATAGTATGTATAATTATTATTACCGTCATTTTCAGTTAAAGGATTGCCTTCCCAATTATAAGTTGTGCTGTTTTCTATATATAATGTATTTCCTTCTATGTCTATAGTTGGCTCTATGGACTTTGTCCTTCTGTTCATATTATCATACTCAAATGTACTGGTCACTTCACCAGGTGTTGTAATTGATGTAACATTTCCATTTTTGTCATAGATGTATGTTGTTACAAGTTCTATTTCTTCTTCATCTTCAAAGGAGTTTCCATAAATATCTCCACTTTTTATATATTCAGTCACCACATCAGGCTTTCCAAAATGATTGTTCTGATAGACTGTTTTTATTGTGTTGGTTTCATCTACATATTCTTCTTCTAATTCTACATTTCCATCTTTGTCATACTCATAATATATTTTTTGACCACTGCTATCTGTTACAAACTTTAATTGCCCATTGTCGTAGTATTCATAGTCTGTTGATACAAAACTAAATGGATACTGATCTTTTAACACAGGCTCTTTTCCTGTACTTTCATTTATAACAAGACCTGTTTTATCATAAGATGTAGAACTATATGTATAAAGTGTTCCAATATCTGTATTTTTAAATGGAACCCAAGTTGACACTTCTCTATCCATTCCATCATATTCATAAAATGTTGTTCCATTAGGAGTTGTTTTTTCTTTTACAGTTCCATTTGGATTGTAAACAAATTCCTCTACACTTGAATCAGGATTTGTTTTTGAAACAAGCCTATCGGCATAATCATACTTCTCTACTACTGTTGCATAATCTGTATCAGTAAAATATTTTCTATGTGTTACCTGAGTTTTTCCATCATCAAGTATGAAATAAAAGTACTCTTCTAAAAGTTCAGATTCTGCTTGTGGAGATTCTCTAAAAGATTTACTTGTAACACGGTTTAATACATCATATTCATAAATATATGCTGAATCATTTGCTCTTATTTCTTCTCTAAGATTTCCAGCTGCATCATATACATATGTTGTGGTATATCCTTCTGGGTCAGTTTCAGTTTTAATTCTTCCGTTATTGTCATATGTAAATCTGTAGCCGTGATCTCCAGTATATTCACCATCTACTTCTAGTTCAGCATCATATAAATTAGCTGGCACTTCCATTTTCTTGTTGCCGTTATCATCATAAACCATTCTTGTTATACTGGTTCTGGTTACAGGTCTAGATTCACCATATCCATCGCTTTCTATAACCTTTAAAACATTACCCATATTATCGTATTCATACATGGTACTCATTCTACTTGGAGTTATTACTGTACTTACTCTTCCATTGTCATCATAGTGATACTCTGTTCTGTTATTTTCAGAATCTTTTTCAATAAACATATTTCCTGTATCACTGTGGTAAGTATACTCAGTTCTATTACCTTCTGCATCAGTTACACTTTCTAAAAGTCCTTTAATCTTATATTTGGAATCAGAATAGTATTCATATGTAGTTATGGCAAATCTATCCTGATTTGCATCTTCGCTATAGGTTTCTCCATTAAATAGAGGCTGAATCTTTCTTAAAAGCTTCGCTCCATCATCATCATAGAAGAAATATGTAATTTTATCACTCTCATCTTTTATTTTTGTTATGTTATTTTTTGAATCGTATTGATATTCCTTTTTACTCTCATCAGGATTTACAATTAATGTTGTGTTATTGTTTTTATCCCTGTAGTATTTTGTCCTGTTTCCATTTCTATCTGTTATTTCTTCTCTTGTATTTCTGTTTTCTTCCATCATCTCATAATAACTATTTTTATAAAATTCATCTCGCTCTTTAAGATTTGTTATATTATGCCACCCATCATATTCCACGTAATATTCATATTCTTTAACTCTTTCATCTGCTTCAATAACCTTGATTGGCTTTTGATCTAGGATATTGAATACTACCTTTGTCATATTTCCATTTTCATCATAAAAGATTCTAGAAAATTCAGCTGAGTCAGTGGTCTGGTCCCCACTTTCATCAGCAGCCACATCAACATATATGTGATATTTCGCCTTATCATAGGCATCATACTGTTTTACAAGTCTACCTAATGGATCATATTCATTTTTAATTACTTGATTGTTGTTAGCATCAAGTATTTGTTTGATTATGCTTCTTTTAATCTCTCCATTTTCATATTCATTATAGTAATTGTATGATGTTGTTTTTCCATTTAAATTTGTAACAGATGTTAGATTTCCTTTTATTTTATCATCTTCAGTATAGTCATATTCTACTACTCTTCCTGCATTATCAGTAACAGTTTTTAAATAATATTCCTCTCCATGTTTTTCATAATCAAAAGTAAGACTTCTTTCTATAAATCCATCCCCGTCTACAGATTCTTCTATTTTGCTTATTCTATTATCATTATCAGAAATATATGATATTTCGATTTTGTTTCCATGCTTATCTTTAATTGATGCAAGGCTTCCTGAATGATATTCATATACTTCCTGCTCTTTATTTGTAAGGGTAAAAACTCCCTGTGCCAACATTTCAAGCTTATCATACGTTCCATACGGAGTTTTATAAGTTCCTGAATTGTCCTGACATTCTTCAAATACAACCCTTGAACCTGTTCCATATGTGACTTCAATTCCTTTAATATCTCTTACATGGTTCCCATGTACAAACCCTTCTAATCCTTCAGTTGTTTTTACATAATGCCAATTGGTACCTTCAACGTTTTTTTGTAAATAAATAAGTTTTGAATCTCTAGTTACAGCACCTAATATTGTACCCCTTGGATACTCTCTTACATTTAAAGCAGATGCAGTTACTATTCCTGAAGTGTCCTCTACATCTTTTATTGATGTCTCATAATTTAGCATCCATCCATAACCTAATGTTGTTCTCTCATGTCCTTTGCTTGAGTTATATGTCCTTGTCAGTTCAATATCCATGCCTGAGCTTTTAACTGTTATGTCATTTTGCTGTTCAATAAAGTTTCCTGTTAAAATATTTGCATGTGAAGACATATATAATCTTCTTGCCTGCTCGTTTTCAATTCCACTATATTTTTCTGCAAATCTTAATCCTGGCAAATCTTCAGGTATATACTCTTCAACTCTATCAAGATAATTACTTCCATTTGTTCCTCCTATCAGCATTATTTTGCTGTAAACAGATGTAATCCCAAAGGAGCTTCTAGAAGTTCTTACACTTTCTCTTGAAGTCCATGTATCTGTTTGAGGATCATATTTTTCAACCACTCTAAGATGGTTTCCATTATATCCTCCCACCGCATATATATTTCCATTAACAACATAGACTCCCAATGCAGCTCTTGCAGTAGGCATAGGTTTAGCTATTGTCCATCTGTCCTCTTTGGGATCATACACTTCAACTGTATGTAAATAACCACCTGGCTCATTGTATCCACCTATTACATATATTTTGTCGTCAACTACTGCAGTTCCAAATCCACTTCTTGTAGTACCCATTGACTGTTTTTGTGTCCACTGGTTGTTATCTTTGGAAGGGTCAAATTCTTCAACAGTTCTTAAGTACTCTCCATTATATCCCCCAAGTACATAAATCTTTCCGTCAACAGTAGCAGCAGATAAACTCTGCCTTGGAGTTAACATTTCAGCTTCACTTCTTGATTCATTTAAAACAGGTGAGTATGATTCCACCGTAGGAAGGTAACTTTCTCCATCATATCCTCCAAATGTGTATATCCTGTTGTCCAAAACAGCTACTCCCATGTCACTTCTTGCTGTGAGCATGCTTCCTTTATTAAAAGTCCACTCGTCTGTAAGATAATCATATTCATCTATTGAATCAATATAATCACCATTATATCCTCCAAGTGCATATACTTTTGTATTAACTGCAGCAGCAGAAAGGTTTCCCTTTGCAGTAGATAAAGCTGCCATTCTGCTTGTAGTTCCTGCTCTTGGAGTGGAGTAGGTAAAATTTTCTTCTATAGAGTTCCATACATTATTGGTTGAGTTGAATTCGTAGCCATGTTCAAGTGGTTTTGTTATAACAAGGTGGTTGAATCTGGATCTACCTGGGTTTTGGAAGTTTACTTTTTGTATTCCATTTCCACTTAATATTACTTTGTGAG
>NZ_JAVDDS010000082.1 GCF_030848475.1 Herbivorax alkaliphila | reverse complement strand
ATGAAGAAAGTTAAGAAAAATAAGATGGGAAAAGGTTTGATGCTTTTATGCATTTCACTTGTGTTTGCTATTGCATTATGGGGATGTGGAGGAGTAGAAGATCTTTCAAAGGAAGAATTAGAGAAGCTATTTGAGTCAGCGACACAAATTGATGAGTTATCCTACCATGCTGTTGTTAGTACAGGTGATGAAGAAACAGCGAAATTTAACATTGTAATGAAGCAGGAAAATGCTCGATTTGAAGTGGACGCAGAAGATGAGACAATGACTTTGATTCTTAAAGATAATTATATTTATACATTATCTCCAGATGAAAAATCTGCTTTTAAAATGTCTATGGATTTAGGTGATGAAATTTTTGAAATGCCTAGTATAGATGAGTTAATTGATGATGTTGATTGGGAAACTGTTGAGTATCTTGGAGTAGAGGATTACAATGGTAACGATTGTTATGTTATTGAGCAAAGTCATATGGGTACTAACATGAAAGTTTGGATGGAAGCAGAAACGGGATTCCCTCTAAAAGTTATAGGTGGAGAAATTATGGAAATGAAGGTCACAGATCTTGAGATAGGTTCAGTGCCTGATAGTGCTTTCGACATTCCAGAAGATTATGAGATACTTGATTTTACTGAAATGATGGGTTTTTAGATGGTATAAAAATAGAAAATCCATAATAAAATGTTATAGAGAGTAGCTTTTAAAAGTATTAATTCAACTCAAACATCGATTTGTCTTCCTACACTTAGTTTAAGGAAGGTAAATCGGTGATTTCCATATAAGAATCTTTTATAATGGGGTACTAAGTAAGGATACAAAAAACAGTTTTAAGATATAGTGAGGACTAAAATGAAATCAATAATTAAGATTTTATATCATAGAGTTTCTTTAATAGTTGCAGCTATATTAGCACAGATTTTTGTTTTAATAGCTGTAATTTTTACATTTAATGAGTACTTTGTTGCATTCTATTGGGTAAGCATACTTATAAGTACTATCGCTGTTATTTGGATTATAAATGATAAGATTAATCCATCGTATAAAATAGTATGGATTATTCCAATAGTGTTGTTTCCTATTTTTGGAGGGCTTTTTTATCTGTTTTTTGGAGGTAAAAAGCTTAGTAAAAAAAACAGGAAGAAGATGGCGGCTAATACAGAAAAAATATTGAAAAGTTTAAAAACTCAATCAAAAAATTTAGATGAAATAGGGGAGAAAAATGAGAATTTGGTTGTTTTATCAAGATATATTCAGGATTATGGATTTTTTCCACCATTTAAAAACACAATAAGTGAATATCTTCCATTAGGAGAGAGGAAATTTGAAAGATTAAAAGAAGAACTTAAAAAGGCAGAAAGGTATATATTTTTAGAGTATTTTATCATTAATGAAGGTGTTATGTGGGATAGTATTTTGGATATTCTTCTTGAAAAAGTCAGAAGGGGAGTAGAAGTTAGAATTATATATGATGATTTTGGATGTCTTCTTACACTGCCCTATAAGTATAATGAAAAACTTGAGAGAATGGGAATTAAATGTTGTGTTTTCAATCCAATTATACCTCTGCTGTCTACAAGGATAAACAATAGAGATCATAGAAAAATTGTAATTATTGATGGTCATACAGGGTTTACCGGTGGTATTAATTTAGCGGATGAATATATAAATGAAGTAGAAAAGCATGGTCACTGGAAAGATGCAGCGATAATGTTAAAAGGTGAAGCGGTTTTGAATATGACGGTTATGTTTTTATCGTTGTGGGATTACCTAAAAGGGATTGAAGAAGATTATGGAAGGTTTATAGATAATAGAAAGGTCATAAAAACTGAAACTCCTTCTGGCTATTATCAGCCTTTTGCAGATAGTCCGATGGATGATGAGCCGGTTGGAGAAACTGTTTATTTAAACTCAATTAATAAAGCTAAAAAATATATCTATATAACAACACCTTATCTTATTGTAAGTAACGAAATGATAAAGGCATTGATATCAGCAGCAAAAGGCGGGGTTGATGTTAGGATTATAACTCCCCACCATGGAGATAAATGGTATGTTCATGCTGTTACAAAACTAAATTATAAGGTTTTAGTTGAAAGTGGAGTAAAAATTTATGAGTATATGCCAGGGTTTATTCATTCAAAAAACCTTATAGTAGATAATGAATATGGTGTTATTGGAACGATAAATTTAGACTATAGGAGTTTTTATCTTCACTTTGAATGTGGTGTTTGGATGTATGAAAGCCCTAGCTTAATGGAAATGAAGAAGGACTTTTTGAGTACTTTAAAAGTATGTAAAGAGATTAATATAGATGATATAAATAACACAAAATGGCATAAATTGCTGATAGGATCTATTTTAAGGATTTTTTCACCCCTTATGTAGATTTGAAGATTTGTATCCGCTTAAAGCGATAAGAGTAATGGCGGGAGCGTATAATAACCATAAAAATAAATTTAGAATATTTTTATTATACGTATCTTCGATTATTACTTCAAGACCGACCAAAATATCGCTTACAAAAAAAAGAGTCATACCAATCATAATCATTAATGCATTCTTTTTTGGAAAACTTCCAATATAATAGTTTGCAATGCTAATCCACAAAGATATCCCAAGAATTATTCCATATATAATGATTGAATAAAAAATTGTATTCATACCTAAAGGGGGATAGTAGATTGTGGTGATTAAAACAGTAACTACAAGTGCTATCACTGTGCCGGAAATAAAGAGAAATTTCTTATTGTGTTTTATTTTTTGTGAGTGTTCTTTTACTTTTGGTAAATCTGAAATTCCTGCATAATGCCTTATACTAAGGAAAATTTGACAGAGTCCGAAAAAAGCAACACCTAAGATAAATTCATCAAAAATAAAAGAAATTTCAGCACCTAAAATCATTAAATATGATATTTTAAGAAAAGTTGCGTCTTTTTTGTTAATTTTGTTACTGCCAGTTAAAAATACGATAATTGTACATAAAAGAGGTATTATTCTTTTTAAAAGATTTGTAGCAGCATGCCCTTCTACGCTTTGTAAAAAAAATAAATAATACACATTAACAGTTACAAAATAGAGAAGGACAAGAAAAATGGCAATTAAAATAGCTTTGAGTGTTGCTTTTTTGTTCATAAAAAATATCTCCTCTTTAGCCTGAATCAAATGATAGCATTATAATTATAATACATTTGATAAAAAATTTATACACTAATTTATTTAAAATTAGTGTATTCAATTTTCATTATATTTATTATATGTGTTTGATTGAGTGGTGTGAATAAAGGTAATGTTTTTTCCTTTTAATAATGTGCACCTAGATTGAGTGGTCAGGGTTGACAAAAATGAGCTATTGGTATAATTTAAATACATACTACTATAATAGTTTAAAAGTGAAAAAGCTAGTTTAGCCTTATTTAAACTTCAAGGTTTTAGATTAAGCCTTAAGATAGGACAAAATATTTACTATCAGAAAAAAGGTTATTGTTTTAGTTGGTAGAAAATATTATAGGAGGAGTTGGTGATATGGAATATATAAAACTATACGACAGTGAACTAAAACTTATGAAATTTGTATGGGAAAATTCACCTGTTAGTGCAAAGGATTTGACGCTTATTGCAGAAGATAAAATTGGATGGAATAAAAATACTACGTATACTGTATTAAAAAAGCTTGTTAGTAAAGGTTTTGTTAAAAGAGATGAACCAAACTTTATTTGTACACCACTTATTACAAAAGAGCAAGTTCAAAAAACAGAAACAAATAAACTAATTAATAAACTTTTTAATGGTTCTAAAAAGGCTTTCTTTTCTTCCTTTGTGGACAATGAAAAATTAAGTGATGATGAAGTAGAAGAGCTTAAAAGGATTATTGAGAAAAGTGGTGACTAAAGTGATTGATACACTGTTTTATTTTATTTTGAATATGAGTATTGCTGCATCTGTAATAGGGGTATTCATTATCTTATTGAGATTTTTCAAGATAATTCCTAGAATAGGCATATATATGCTGTGGGGACTGGTGTTTCTTCGACTTGTTTTGCCTTTTGCTCTTTCGAGCAGAATGAGTATATTTAATTATTTAGGTGGTATTGTGAAAAGAGTAGAAGAAGTACATCTAAAATATATTGCTTATGAACCTAATATTACCCCAACATTTAGCAATTATGTAGGAACTGCAGAAACCTTATTTCCTGTTGTGTATAGAGAAACTTATTTTAAAACAGCGTTTAGTATTAGCTCTTATGTATGGATTGCAGGGGTTGTAGTATCTATAATTATTATAAGTATACTCTATTTTTTCTCTAAAATAGAGTTTGATAAATCTATTCATTTAAGAGACAATATTTATATTAGTAATTCAGTTCAATCACCAATGGTTTATGGTGTTTTCAAACAGAAAATTATTATTCCCCGTGAATTTAAAAAAGAATTAAAGTATATATTATTACATGAAAACATACATATTAAGAGGCGAGATAATTTTTTAAGGATGTTGTCTATATTTATAGTTTGTATACACTGGTTTAACGCCTTGATGTGGCTATTTTTAATGATATTCTTAAAAGATATGGAGATTACATGTGATCAGAAGGCTGTTAGGACTTTGTCAACAAAACAAAAGAGAGAATATGCTCATGTTCTCTTAAATATGAATACAAACAGAAATGGAGTTATATACACAGCTTTTAAGTCTTCTAACACAAGAACTAGGGTTTTGAATGTGTTAAACTATGAGAGGCTTTCGATTATAGGAGCTGGATTATCTGTAGTATTTGTAATTTTAATGATAATAGTTTTCTTAACCAATCCAGTTATCCCATAATTTAGATATAACTATAGTAAGCTTAGCGTAAGTTAATGCTAAAGGTCAAAGCTTTAAGGACAGGGGAAAGAAAATGAGAGGGTTCATTTGTCATAATGCCAATCTAGGACAGAAGAACCGTCTCTTTATCTTTGTTAAAATTTTTAAATGGTCAACAAAAAATTGATATTTACGAACTTGTATTGTGTAGAGAAAAGAGATAGACAAAAAATATGTAGGGGGTAGGTATTGTGATTAAAAATTCTGTTATTAAGGTAGGTACAATTATTGTATCAATGTTTGCTCTCGTTGTTGTGTTTTGTGGCAGTATTAATATTTCAGTATCCGATGTTATATTTTTTGAAATATCGGCTTTAGAGTCTGAAGAAGATATTTTGCATGGTGATTTAAATGGAGATGGAAATATTGATTCAACTGACTATCATTTGTTAGCAAGATATATATTAGAGATAACTGATGATTTTCCTGTTGAAAATTATATGAAGGTAGCAGATTTAAATGGTGACGGATTGATTGATTCAAGTGATGCTATTTTGCTTAAGAGATATATACTAGATATTATAAATGAATTTCCTGTTGAAACATCTTTGACACCGGAGCCAACACCAGAAATTGTTCCGACTACGCCTTCTTTTGTGCCAAGTTACAGAGAGGCTAGTGTTCATGATCCATCAGTAATCAAAGTTGATGGTTATTACTATATAATTGGTTCGCATCTTGCTTTTGCCAAAACTGATGATTTAATCCAATGGGAACAGATAAATTCAAGTGTTCATAATAGAAATTCACTGATACCAAATGTATATGATGAGTTAAAGGAATCTTTTGAATGGGCAGAAACAGACACAATGTGGGCAGGGGACATAGTAAGATTAAATGATGGAAGATATTATATGTACTATTGTCTTTGTAAAGGTGATTCACCAAGGTCTACTCTTGGGCTGGCAGTAGCAGATAATGTTGAGGGATCTTATAGAGATGAAGGGATTTTATTAAAGTCTGGAATGTGGGGAGAACCAAGTGAAGATGGAAGAGAGTATGATGCAACAGTTCACCCAAATGCAATAGACCCTCATGTTTTTTTTGATAATGAAGGTGAGCTGTGGATGGTATATGGTTCTTATTCAGGTGGAATATTTATTCTTAAAATGGATGCTGATACAGGAAAACCTGTTGAAGGACAAGGGTATGGAAAGAAACTTTTAGGAGAAAATCACAGTAGAATTGAAGCCCCGTACATTCTTTACAGTTCTGAATCAGAGTATTATTACTTGTTTTTGTCATATGGAGGGCTTGATGCAGCAGGGGGCTATAATATTAGAGTTGCACGTTCTAAAAACCCTGATGGGCCATATTATGATGGTGCAGGAAACGAGATGATTGATGCTAAAGGGTCAAGAAGTTCATTTTTTGACGATGCTGCTATTGAGCCTTATGGAGTTAAGTTACTTGGCAATTTTCAATTTTTAGAAAGTGGTATAGGCTATGTTTCACCTGGACATAATTCAGCATATTATGATGAGGAACAGGATAAATACTATATCTTTTTCCACACTCGTTTTCCAGGAAGGGACGAAATGCATCAGGTAAGAGTTCATCAAATGTTTATTAATGAAGATGGATGGCCTGTTATTGCACCGCATCGCTATGCTAAGGAAACAATTAGGCAATACTTAGAAGAGGAAGTCAGTGGTACTTATGAATTTATAAATCACGGTAAAGATATATCAGCAAATATTAAAGATTCGATTGAAATTAAGTTAGAAAGTAATGGCACAATTTCAGGCAGTTTAAGTGGGACATGGCAACTTAAAGATGGGAACGATATAGTGTTTGAAATAAACGGAGAAAATTACAAAGGAGTGGTGCTTCAGCAGTGGGATGATGGACTTAAGAAGTATGTAATGACATTCAGTGCATTAGCAGAAAATGTTGCAATATGGGGAAGTAAAGTGAATTAGGTAGTTGGAAAACAGATAAAAAAGGGGATAAACAACCAAAACAGATGTTGTTTATCCCCTTTTTCAAAAAATACCAATAATATATGCACCCTCGTTTAAAAAATGTATGTACCTATTTAATATTTCAGTTGCTATTTCTATGGTTTATCAAAGGGCTGTTTACGATACCAAAGATAAGATGACAGAAGTTTTAGGATTTGAAGGACTTGAAATTTCTGAAGTTAATCAAAGTTATAGATATTTATTAAATTACTTAAATCAATCAGATGAAAAGATTGAAATTAATAATAGTAATTCAATTTGGAATAATATTTCGGCTCATATTAAAGAAGATTTTATATCTGTGAATCAGGATGTATTTGATGCATTAGTTACTTCG
>NZ_JAVDDS010000081.1 GCF_030848475.1 Herbivorax alkaliphila | reverse complement strand
GCATGATAGTCATGAGGATGACCACCATGAGCATGATAGTCATGAGGATGATCACCACGAGCATGATAGTCATGAGGATGACCACCACGAGCATGATAGTCATGAGCATGACCACCACGAGCATGAAATAGAAGATGCGAATTTTTTACTTATTTCAGGATGGGCTGCTATTATAATAATCTTCTTAGTGGGTATTTTTATAGAATCAATAGGAACAGCTTTAATAATAAAATTTTTCAACAAAATAAGACCTGATATAACAAATCAAAACAATACAGTAGCTGACAAGTAATTTTACTTATAAAAAAAGAGTTGGGTTGTTTGTCTAAAAGCAAACACTAATTCTTAAGTGGAGTATTTGAAATATAAGTAGATAAAAAGTACAGGAGTATTATAAATGCATTATTTAGCAGAGATAGACAGTATTTCGAATAGCGGGAACAGTATATTTCATCGTTTAAAAGCTGTTAGTAAAATGTTTTTTGCCCTTTTTGTTTTAATGGCTATAGTGGTTTCAGATAATATAATAATGATAGGTGGAGTCATGATTGTTCTAATGGGAATATTGATATTTTCCAAAATTCCTTTAAAGACAGTTTGTGTACTAGCATTATACCCAGCTTTTTTTAGCTTGATTTTTGCAGCTATAATGATGCAACAGTCTGTACAAGCTGGTGTGCTTGTAATATTTAAGGCTGTTGGGGCAGCATTGAACATGATACTACTTATAACTACTACATCGTACATAGATATATTTAAGGTGTTGTCTATTTTTTTACCAGACCTTTTAGTTGATATATTTCTTTTTACATATAGGTCTTTATTTATTTTTATCGATCAGATAGGCAACCTTATTAAAAGTATGAGACTTAGAGGTGGCTATAGATCTTTTAATATTTTTGCAAATTTAAAAAATGTAGCTGGAGCCTTAGGTGTTATGGTTATACACTCAATTGATATGAGCAATCGTATGTATCAAATTTTTTCTCTTAGAGGATATGACGGGGGAATTATAAATAACTATAAGTGTAAAAAGTTTTGTTTGCTAGACTATTTATATATAACCCTGTCTATAATTATTTTAACAGGAGTGATTGTTTTTTGAATGCTATTGTAAAGGTAAATTGCTTAAAACATTTTTATCCAGATAAAACTAAAGTACATCTTTGTGGCTTGGAATTTTTAGTTAATCCAAGTGATCGGGTAGTTGTTTTAGGTCCTAATGGATCAGGTAAAACTACGCTTATTTCTCATATTCTTGGTTTGTTAAAAGCAGTTGATGGGACAGTTGAAGTTATGGGAATGGATCCTTATAAAAATTTTGAGAAAATTAGAAAAAATATAGGAGTTGTATTTCAAAATGTTGATGAGCAGATTATAGGACCTACAGTATACGATGATATTGCTTTTACCATGAGAAATGATAAAGTGGATAAAGGTGAAATTGATAAAAGAGTTAAAGAAATAGCTTCTTTATTAAAGATAGAAGATATTCTAAATAAAGTTCCACACTATTTAAGTGGTGGACAAAAGAAAAAAGTAGCACTAGCAGGTGCGATTGTTAATAGCCCTAAAATACTGGTAATGGATGAACCCTTTGACTCTTTAGATGTCACTTCAAAAAGTGACATCTTATCACTTCTAAATAAAATAAATAAGGAGTTTGGAATAACGCTTATTATTACAACCCACGATTTAAATATTGTTTCAGAAGTTGCAGATAAAATTTACTTGATTAGCGATGGGAAAATAATAAGTGGAGAAGGACCAAAAGAACTTTTAAGCAACATTGAACTTTTTGAAAAGGTAGGACTTGAGGCACCTCTTTTGTCAAAGCTTTTTAATAAGTTAAGAAAAAAGGGAATAGATGTTGAAATACCTGTAGATATTAAAGATGCAGAAGAGCAATTATTAAAAATCATAAACTGAAAACCCGAGACAGGGAAGACAGTAAAAATCATAAACTGAAAACCCGGAAGACAGGGGGACGGTTCTCTTGTCTCAATTTTTGAATTGAGACAAGAGAACCGTCCCCCTGTCTTCCCAAAAAAAGAACCGTGGCATTCTAAGGTTAGAAGGGAGAATGCACGGTTTATTAGGGGAGTAAATATATATACTTTAAAATGTTATTTTTGATTGTCAGATTAAGTATCGATAAAAACCAAAAATTACTTTAGTACTTTTTTAAAAGTTTTTTAAAAAAATTAGATTTTTAATTTAAATTTATGTGGAAGATTTATTATAATCCTGTGCACTAAAGAAATATCCAGTAACGCCATCTGAATCTAAAAGTGCAGGCACAATTGCACCAGGGATTACTGTGTCAACTTCATGGTCAGCATTTGGGCCACCAAGGTCTGTTTTTAGCCAACCTGGGTCTAGCATGTTTACCAAAACTCCTGTATCTTTTAATTCAAATGCCAGTTCTTTTGTAAACTTATCTAAGGCTACTTTTGAAACGGAATAAGGACATAGACTTGGTTGGTTTTCCATACCTGTAGTTAGGTTTACAATCCTGCCATATCTTTTGCTTTTCATATCCTGTCCAAATGCTGTACAAAATTGTACTGGGGTATAAAAGTTGATTTGCATGATTTCGTCCCAGTCTTTGCGAGGAATTTCCCATATAGGTTTAAATTTAGCCATTATAGCTGCGTTATTATAAAGAATATCAATGTTTCCAATTTTATTTTTTACAGTTTCAATTATATTTTCAACAGCTTCTGGGTTTGAAAGTTCTCCCGATACAGAGTATGTTTTTACCCCTGTTTCCTTTAAAAGTTCAATTGTTTTAAAAGTATTTTCTTCTTTTCTTCCATGGACAATAATATTACAACCTTCCTTTGCAAGGGCAATTGCAGTTTTTTGACCTATCCCCCTAGAAGAACCTGTTATAAGTGCAAGTTTTCCCTCTAGTTTTTTCATGCTACCCATCCTTTCATTTGGTATTGTTTGATTTACTGTTCTTAACATAACATTGGTAGAACCTACACAATTATAACATATCCAAAGGTTGGCTACAATTAAAGTAGAGAGTTTAGTTGTATAAATTAAAAGTAATAATATGTGATTAGAGGGGGGCTGCTTTTAAGATCTATATCAAAGTATAAATTTTAACAGTGTTGACGAAGTAAAGTGGTAAGTAGTAGAATATAATAGCTGAAAAAATTAAATTTTATGTGACAAGAAAGAAAGGAGAAAATAGCTATGGCGAATATAAAGTTTGAAATAAAAGAGAAGCTTGGAGTTTTGTCAGAGTCAGGAAGAGGATGGACTAAAGAATTAAATTTAATTAGCTGGAACGGAAAAGAGCCTAAATATGATTTAAGAGATTGGGATCCTGAACACGAAAAAATGGGTAAGGGTACTACATTGACAGAAGAAGATTTAAAAGAATTAAAAAAGATTTTAAATGAAATGGACATATAAAATAGTAATAGCTTTGTATATTGTATTCTAAAAATATATAGTTTAAAATACTAATTATTAGTAGTTAATATTTTTAAATATAGGGGCGAGTAAAATGGGATGTTTAGGTAATATTATTTGGTTTATATTTGGAGGTCTTATATCGGCATTAATCTGGATGTTAGCAGGATTAATTATGTGCATAACAATTATAGGTATACCATTTGGGATCCAGTGTTTCAAAATTGCTGTACTTGTTTTGTGGCCTTTTGGCAAAGAAATAAAAAGTGGCAATTTTGGGGTAGGAGGACTTTTATTGAACATTATCTGGATTATTTTTTTGGGATGGGAACTTGCAATAATGCACCTTATAATAGGGGGATTTTTTTGTATAACAATTATAGGAATACCTTTTGGAATTCAGCACTTTAAACTTGCAAAACTTGGTTTAGTACCATTTGGTGCCGATATTCGATGAAATTCTGGGATGTTTTATACATAAAGGGGTTAAATCTATAAAATTGTAAATTTATCTATTATTTTGAGAGAAAAAGAAAATGTACTAGAAGAACAAGGTTTACTGTGGTATGATATTATGAGTGAGAGTTAATTTAAGGTCTTAGTACTGTGTTATAATCAAGTGTTAATAGATATTTATACAAATTAATTCCGAATAATGAATGAGACAAGCTATTGGGAGTGATTATAATTGAGTGATAAATACATCAATATGGAGAAAAGATGGGATGATTTAAAAAAAAGAATAAATGCTTTTGAAAATGCGGATGAAAGAATTCAGATAGATAATGTTGAAAAAAACAAATGGAAAAGCTTGATGTATGCTCTAGCAATAAAAGATAGAGTGATTTTATACTTACTCAACAGTAATTGGCAAGAAACCAAAGAAAAAGTGCTATTAGGAGAAAGATATGCTAAAATTGCCTTGGAAAAGAAGCAAATAGAGGTGGCACCTGGTGTAAGAGTAGGTCAGGTACATGCTAAAAGCATTCAATATGAACTGTTGTATTTTTTTAATTGGCTTAACTCAGGAAAAGAGGATAAAAAATCACTGTCTCAGGCACTTAAACATATTATGCAGTTTGCTGATGAATTGTGGATAAAAAAAGTTCCAAATTGGAAAAGTGCTTGTACTGAAGTTGTTGCTTTAGCAATTAAAGCAGGAGAATTTGATATAGCAAATAAATATTTAGATACAGCTTTTCAAAGACAGAGAGATCAAAAGCTAGAAAGAGAAGTGATATATGATAAAAAGTTATTTTACAACTATATTTTAGAGAGTTTATCTTTGCCTATGAATTTAGATATTAAAAACTTAATAAAGGATTGTTATGTACATTACTTTGATGAACTTACAAAAGGAAATAAAAGGCTATTTAATGAATATAAATCAATTAATGAGCAGATTGAAATGGCGTATATTTGGTTTAAATATTTTAGTGACTATACTTGGGGAAGTGTTTCGCCATATACAGTAATTCAAAGTATACGTTATGGCAAAGATATTAATGTATAATTAAAAGTTAGGGTTGTAAAAATCACATAATCTTTCCGTATGCATATTTTATATAATAAACTTAATGTTTTTATGGAGGGATTTTTCATGTCAAAAGGTAAAGTTCGGCACATGTTTCCAGGTGGCAATACTTCTCAAGGGTTTTTTAGCTACTATGATTACATAATAACTCAGGAAGAAGCTGATAGAATAATTTGTATAAAAGGTGGCCCAGGTGTTGGGAAGTCTACTTTTATGAAAAAAATAGGAAATCAAGTTTTAGATATGGGATATAATCTTGAATTTATGCACTGCTCAAGTGACAATGACAGTTTAGATGGGGTTGTAATACCTGAATTAAAAGTAGCACTTTTAGATGGTACAGCTCCACATGTGGTGGTCTTTTAAACACAAAACTATATTTCATTTTCTTTTTTTAATATGTCTTCATATAATTTTTGAGATATTCTATATCCTTTTTCTAACAATACGTCAATATAAGGTTTTATTTTATCTACCTTTTTTTCATATTTAGTAATCTTTAAAACACCTAATGTACCTATAGGCGTCAATAAAAAAGACTTTGTCCTGTTTCTTGTTGTTTTTTCATCAACTTGTGTATAAGTTAATTATACCACACTAAAGTTTGAATTTTTACTAAAACAACCAATGAAGCTTAATCTTCTGCCCTGAATCTTTGTTTTTTTCGCCTATTTCGATATAATCGATAAACTCATTAACTATTATGTGATTGATTTGTTTAAAACCCTTATATTTTTTAACAATTTCAGACCATTTATTAATGTTTTTAGAGTTTTCAATGAACTCATTAATGTTTTTATTAAGCTCTTCTTTTCTTTTAAGTAACTGATTCTTTTCGTCTAAAAAACTATTGTTGAGTTCTATAAATTGCTCATTTGTAATATTTGCCTTTACTTTATCAATATACAGATTCTTTAATATTAAAGAGTTTTGATCTATCTTCTGCATAATACTTGAAATTTCATTTTTCATTTTCTCAAATTTGTTGTTTAAGTTTGATTCTGATTTTAGTTTGTTAATAATACTGTTTTCATCAAGATAGCTGTTTATATATTTGATTATTCGTTCTGTGATTATTTCTTCTAGTTCATCAAGTCTTATACTGTGACTAGTACATAAATTTTTATTACCTAAAGAGTAAGTTTTACATCTCAAATAAATATATCTTTTATTCCCTCTAAAAGTAGTAACTTTATTCATTGTAGAACCACAATCTAAACATTTAACCTTTGTAGAAAAAATATGTGCCTGTCCTTTACCTGTGCTTCTCTGCCTAGATGATATACGCCTTTGCACTTCATTAAATGTTTCTTTGCTTATTATTGGCTCATGTGTATTTTCTATTCTAATCCATTCTTCTTGTGGAGTTGAAATTATCTTTTTTGATTTATAACTTACTTTTTTTCTTTTTCCCTGTATCATATTTCCTATATACATTTCATTTTTTAGAATGCGTTTAACTGTTGTTTTATTCCACAATCCGAAATTATTCTTTGCACTTGAATTTTTAAAATTCAAACCTACATTTTGTTTATATTTTGTAGGATTAAAAATTCTTTTTTCGTTTAGCATATATGCAATGTGTTGTGTTCCATATCCTTCTAAATACCATTCAAATATCATTTTTATTACCTGGGCTGTTTCGTCATCAATTAGTAAATTATTTTTGTTTTCAGGGTCTTTTTTATAGCCATAACAAGCAAATGAACCTATGAATTTACCTTCATTTCTTTTTACATCAAATACGGACTTTATATTTTCAGATACATCTTCACAATACCATTCATTCACAAGCCCATTTATTTGGCGTTGTTTTTTGTTTCCCTTATTTAAAGTATCAGAGCTATCAGCTAAGCCAATAAACCTAATACCCCACTCTATAAATTTATTATGGAAGTATTTCTCAACTACTTCCATGTCCCTTGTGAATCTGGCTTGACTTTTGCATAATATAATATTAAACTTTTTTTCTTGTGCTTCTTGTATCATGTTATTCCATTCAGGTCTATCACTGTCAAGTCCAGAAAAATCATCATCAGAATATATTTTATAAATACTCCATCCCTGATCAAGGCTATACTTAGTAAGCATATTCTTTTGGTTTTGAATACTTTCTGAATCGCTAGTGGGAATGGATTTATTTTTGTCTTCATCTGACAATCTACAATATATTGCAACTTTAACCATAGTTATAACCTCATGAGTACTTTACTTACAGCAAAACAGATAGTTATGAGATGTTACCTCTAACTTTTTACATATTTATAAGGCTTCGTAAGTTATTATTTTAAGCTACATGTTTTACAATAATCCTTTTGGATATTGTAAAATCATGTTCCTTGATTCATGAATTACATATAAACTTTATTGATAATATTTATTGTAATTCATATATTTTGTTTGCTTCTGTTTTTCTGATTATATTAATTAATATTTTCTCAATACTCTTTTTTTTGCTTTGAGTATCTTTTGAATCAAATACCTCTTCGACTATGTATTTAGTTTTTTTCATATATAAATAAACCCCCATCAAAAGCCATTTATCCAATATATTATTCTAAAACATTTATTTCTGTGACTTAACCTGCAGATTTAACAAGCCATTATTCTAATGTCTGTTTAGTAGGAATTAATACTTTTCTACCAACTCGTACATTTAGTATTTGCTGTTCATTTATAAGTTCATAAGCCTTATTCATTCAGATGTTTAAAATTTTAGCGGTTTCATTTACTGTAAAAAGCATTTTGTGTTTAGTTGTAGTTTTTATGTTTTATATGATAATATTGTATTAAACATAGTTTGTGGTACCGTTGATAATTTCGACTGTTAAAAATTAATATCGGGCGGGAAAATCTAAATAAA
>NZ_JAVDDS010000080.1 GCF_030848475.1 Herbivorax alkaliphila | reverse complement strand
ATTCCTTCCTAATTATTTCGTCGTTTCTCCTCATACTATATCTGTCATCCCTATATCTCTAAATTCATTAAATAGTATTAGTAATAATCTCCTTTAACGCCCAGCCAACCCTTCAAACAACGTTATCTCTACATTGTCTATGGTATCCTTTGGCATATGGCTAATGAAACTGGGGACGGTTCTTGAATTGAATTCAATTCAAGAACCGTCCCCAGTTTCAAGAACCGTCCATTATTTTATTAAAAACTATTGCACGAACAAATGTTCTTTGATAATATATAGATATACTTAGTATTTTAAATATATTACCTTTAATAAATTTAAAGTTTTAATGAAAATATTAGAGTGAACTCGTTTAGCTAAAGCTAAACATCAAGGCTTCAGGTGGAGTCTTAGAATAAGATAAAAGTTATATTTGAGGGAGATTTTATAGTATGAATGTTAATGAAAAGACATTAGTTCGTCAATTATTTCAAAACAAAATCTTTAAAAGTGATGGACAGTTGTTTGAAGATATGTTTGTTGATATTATGAACTATGCAGAAAAAGAATTTCAAGCTATAAAACCTTGGGGCAACATAGGTGATAGAAAAAATGATGGGTACATAAGAGATAAAGGTATATATTTTCAAGTATATGCACCTGAAGATATAAGAAAGTCTTATATCGATGTTATAGCAAAACTTAATAAAGATTTTTCTAAACTAAAAGAGTATTGGGATCCAATAAATAAATTTTATTTTGTTGTTAATGATAAATATAAAGGTGTAAACGCAGAGTGTGAACAGGCAATTCGGATGTTAAAAAACAAGTATCAACTTAGTGAAACAAAATTTTTTACAGCTAAAGATATTGAAAATATTTTATTTACTTTAGAAGATGATCAGATATTTAGTATAGTGGGACATATACCAGATCCTTCAAAAATTAAGCAAATAGATTATTCAATTTTAAGTGAAGTAATTAGCCATATAATGAAACTACCTTTAAAAGGAAATGGCGATGATGATATAGTACTACCAGATTGGGAAGAAAAAATAATATTTAATAAATTAACAGAACCAGTAGCATACTTATTAAAAGGTGGGTATTTACAGGTGTTTTGCTTGGAGGAGTACTTAGCGAATAATAGTAATTTTCTTGCAGATGCTTTGAGAGAAAAAATAAATGATGTTTATTCTGAAGAAAAGGAACTGAACAGTGGTGACAAATTGTTTTGGAATATAGTTGAACGGCTTAGTCCTAGACTTGAGCATGCTTATCAAACAACAGTTATTGTTATAATGGCTAAATATTTTGAAACATGTGATATTTTCGAAGAACCTTCATTGGAGGGAGAAAAATGATAATTCCAACTAAGCATACAAATTTTTCTCAATCACTACTTGGATTTGGGAGCTATATTTTAAGTAAATTAGAAAGAAATAAATCTGTTGATGAACTGTGGAATGAATATTTAGATGACTATAAAAATAATAGGTATCCTGCAAAACACAGTTTTGATAACTTACTATTAACTTTGCTTTTCCTTTACACATTAGGAATATTAGAGGAGCAGGATGGGGGTGTTATAAAATGCGACTAATTAGAGTTTATTCTAATATGGATACTTTTAAAGAAGTTAAATTTAATAAGACAGGATTAAGTTTTATAGCTGCAAAACAAAAAAATCCCGAACTTACTGAGAAAGGCCAAACTTATAATGGAGTGGGGAAATCTTTATTAGTACGTATTATCCACTTTTGTCTTGGAGCTAGCAAAGATAATTATAAGGAATTTTGCGATAAGTTGCCAGGTTGGGAATTTTACTTAGAGTTTGAAATAAAAAATACGATGTATACTGCTAAAAGGTTGACAGATAATCCTAATAGGATTTTTTTGAATGGTGAAGACTTATTTATTAGTAAATTTACCAAAAAGATAGGTGAGTTATGTTTTGATATACCAGAAGACACATCATTTCTAACTTTTCGTTCTTTAATTCCGTTTTTCATAAGACTTAAAAGGTAATCATATGTTAGTTATGAAAAACCTGGTGAATTACATAGTGACTATCAAAGATTTCTTTATAATGCTTTTTTACTGGGATTAGATGTGTTTTTAATGCAAAAAAAACAAAAAATAAAGAAAGAGAAAGATAGAATTGAAGAATTAGAAAAAAACTTTAAAAAAGATTCTTTGCTTAAAGATTTTTTTACAGGAAATAAAGATGTTACATTGACTTTAATAGATCTTGATGAGCAAATTAAAAACCTTGATAAAAATTTAAAAAACTTTAAAGTAGCTGATGACTATTATGATGTACAAATTGAAGCAGATAAAGTTGAAAGAGAACTTTTTGATTTAAATAATAAAATTATAATGTTACAAAACAATATAGAAAGTATAGATAACGGACTTAATATTAGTCCAGATATAAACAAAAATGATATTAAAAAAATATATGATGAGGCAAACGTCAATTTTCCAGAAAGTATGACAAAAAAGTTAGATGAATTAGAGAGATTTTATGAAAAATTAATTATTAATAGGAAAAAAAGATTACTAGAACAAAGAAATAGATTAGATGCAGAAATAATGAACAAGTCAGAAAAATCAAAACAATTACAAAAAGAACTAGATAGGCTAATGGAGTATTTAGGAGAACATCAAGCATTGGATGTTTTTGTGAGTCTAAGTAATAAGAGTGCAGCTTTAAAATCTAAAAGAGAAAGTTTAAAAAAGTATCAGGATTTACAATTAGAATATAAAGAAAAAGAAAGAAATACTGGTAAAGAACTAATAAGCCTAGCTGAAAAGGCTGAAAAATATCTTAAACAAATAGAACCTGAAAATTCAAAGCTTATAAATTATTTTAGGTTTCTAGCTAAAAAATTCTATCCTGATAGTGTAGCTGGTCTTAAAATTGAAGTCAATGATGGTGAAAATCAATTGTTATTCGATATAGATGCAAAAATAGAATCAGATAATTCTGATGGAATTAACAATGTTAAAATATTTTGTTATGACTTAACCATTCTTTTTAAAGGACACAATCACAATATAGATTTTATTTTTCATGATAGCAGACTTTTTGATGGAATAGATGAACGACAGAAAGTGGATATGTTTAGAATAGTTTATGAACATTTTACTAATACAGACAAGCAATATATAGCGACAGTTAATCAAAATCAAATAGATGAAATTAAAAAGTTACTGACAAAGAAAGAATTCAATAATATAATAGTTGATAATACAATATTAACATTAACAGATGAATTGGCTCTTGGAAAACTATTAGGTATAAATGTAGATATAGATGATAAATAGTATTCAAGCAAGGTGTATTCAAGCAAGGGACGGTTCTCCACTTGAATAAATTGAATGTGGTATAATGGTGGATTTACCTACATAAAGAAACTCAACTCCACCTGAAGATTTCTCTTATAAATATAAGTTCTTCATATCACTATTAATCTTTGTTCCATTTATCTATAAAAATTCTTGTAACATCTACAAACTTTTTTCCCACCTCTTGAATATAATCAGATAATGCATATTTGTTATCATGACTTATAACAGTGATAACTCTTCCCCATTCTGGATTTCTAACACCTTCCTTTTGTACTTCATAATCTAAGCCTGTTTCTGACTGTATTAGTGTTTTGTTTTCTTCAAAAACTGAAAATAATTCTTCTTTAATCTGTTGGTTATTAGCTGATACTTCTATAGAAAATTCTGAGTTTCTTTTTTTGTATACTATAGCAAAAAATAAACCTCTTATTCCAGTGTATATTTTTGCATAAGGCTTTCTTGGACTATAGGATATATTAAAACCTCTTTTTTTTGCTATTTCAATTATTCCCTCAAAAAAGTTGATTACTTCATCTGACTGGAGTACTTTACCTTTCGAAGTATCTTTTTTCTTTTTGTTGATAAAATAATCTTCCGTGGTAAATAGTGGTATTAACTGGTTTATATCAATAAAAACTTGACCTGCTATATGTTCTTTATAAGGTACAATGGTCATGCACTTTACATCAATATTATTTTGATATAACCATGCACATACTGAAAGAATTCTTTTATCTATGGTTTTACCAATAATAATGATTCTCTGTCCAGTATTTAAAATGCCGTTTAACATATCTTCAGCGTCTAGTTCTAAAAAATCAAGTAAGTTTTCTATTGGGTTTTCTTCTTTCCCAAATTTATTAAGATATTCTTTATAAGTCTCTACTATGTCGTTAGGTGTTAATGTAGAGCAATATGAACAATACTTTAAAGCTTGAAAATCAACATTAGAACCAGTTTGATCTCGTTTCACTTCAATTATAACTGTATTTCCCTCTTTGTCTAAAGCTAATAAATCCAGTCTTTCGTTTACTTCAAACTTGTCATACTCATGTGCAATTATAAGTAAATCTTCCTCAAGAATAGTAGGATCTTTTCGAATCCATTCTTCAATACCACTTCTTTCTTTTATTTCATTATCTGCAAAACTTGTTTCTTTTACTTTTTCCAAACTATTATTATCAATGTTTAATTTATACATAACACCTCTCCATTTTAATCCTATTATTTATAATCAATTTATTGTTAGTTATTGAAACTTATAAGTTTCGTCTTTGATTCATCGTCCAAATATCTAGTTGGTATAATTTGTGCAGTTATTGCACTCAAATAAATAATAATCATATCATCATAAACTTTTATCCTTTTTATACCGTTTTTGTGTATTGTTTCAGATGAGTTCTCACTAAATATTTTAATATTATTTTCATCAACCAACATAGTTTTTTTGCCAAAAAATGATGAATTATCATCCTCGCGCAATAGTTTTTCAGTTTGTTTTATTAATGTTTTTTTATATTCCTTTGGATATATAATAAACCATGCCACTACAAATATTAGCGAAAGAATAATCCAATAATAACCAAGTGGTTCATATACACGCGTTCCAATAAAATACATTAATATTGCAAATATAATAGGTGTCACATACTTAAAAAGGTTATATATCTTTCTTTGTGATGGTGAATTCTTTATATGATATAAATTAAATTTTATATAATCTTCTTCTGTTATTTCAAACTTAATTTCCATTTCAACCCCTCCTTGTCTTTGTTTTTTGTCTTAATTGGAATATTTTTTATTCTAGTTCTAAGTCTCCACCTGAAGCCTCTATGTTTAGCTTTAGCTAATCACTACATTATAAGTTCTAGCATTCAATATATAGAGTATTATATCATATTTTGTGTTTATATCATTACTTTTAATTATAACTTTTTAAAAAGTTATTCCTAATTTTAGTGATATTACCCACCATATACAGCTTCAAAATTCAATTCTAAAACCGTTCCCTATTTGACTCTTGTAAATTCAAGAATATACGATAGAATAGAAATGTCGCGTAAAAATAATAGAACTTATGTAATTTAGGAGGATTTTAATGATACAGGCTTGTAATGTAACACTTAGGTTAGGAAAGATGGCATTGTTTGAGGATGTGAACATAAAATTTACAGAGGGAAATTGTTATGGGTTAATCGGTGCCAACGGTGCCGGTAAGTCAACCTTTTTAAAAATACTATCTGGTCAAATCGAGACCTCAAAAGGTGAAATTGTTATTACACCGGGACAAAGGTTATCCTTCTTGCAACAAAATCACTTTAAGTATGATGATTTTGATGTACTAGATACAGTTATTATGGGGAATAAAAAATTGTATGAAATAATGAGAGAAAAAGAAGAACTCTATGCAAAAGAGGATTTCACAGATGAAGATGGAATTAAAGCTAGCGAATTAGAAGCTGATTTCGCAGCAATGGATGGTTGGGAGGCTGAATCTAATGCCGCTTCCTTATTAAACGGTTTAGGCGTAGAGAATGACTTGCATTGCAAAAAAATGAAAGACCTGAACGCTAGTAAAAAAGTAAAAGTCTTACTTGCACAGGCGTTATTCGGTAACCCTGATATATTACTTTTAGATGAGCCAACAAACCACTTGGATCTTGAAGCAATACGTTGGCTTGAAGAATTCTTAATCAATTTTGAAAATATTGTTATTGTTGTATCTCATGACCGCCACTTTCTCAATAAAGTATGTACTCATATTGCTGATATTGATTATGCAAAGATACAACTCTATACAGGTAACTATGACTTCTGGTATGAATCCAGTCAATTGATGATAAAACAAATGAAGGAAGCAAACCAAAAGAAGGAAGATAAAATTAAAGAGTTACAAGAGTTTATTCAAAGATTTAGTGCAAATGCATCTAAATCAAAACAAGCTACATCACGGAAAAGAGCTTTGGAAAAAATTGAATTAGATGATATAAAACCATCAAGCAGAAAATATCCTTACATTAATTTTAAGCCTAGTAGGGAAATTGGTAATGAAGTATTAACAGTAGAAAACCTTTCAAAGACTATTGATGGAGTTAAGGTCTTAGATAATATATCCTTTACTGTGGGACGAGAAGATAAGATAGCTTTTGTTGGACCGAACAACATGGCCACCACAACCTTATTTCGAATATTATCTGGTGAGCTTGAACCTGATGAAGGGAGTTATAAATGGGGTGTAACGACAAATGTTTCTTATTTCCCTAAAGATAATACGGAACTATTTGTCGGCGAAGAAACTATTGTCGATTTCTTAATGCCATTTTCTCCCGAAAAAGATGTCACCTATGTTCGCGGTTTCCTTGGGCGTATGTTGTTCTCTGGAGAAGAAGCTCTAAAAAAAGTAAAGGTGCTTTCAGGTGGTGAAAGAGTGCGTGTAATGTTATCTAAGATGATGATTCTAAGGTCAAATGTTTTGATACTTGATGAACCTACCAATCACCTTGATATGGAATCTATAACCTCTTTAAATAATGGACTTATAAAATTCTCTGGAGTTTCACTTTTCACCTCACAAGATTATCAATTTATTCAAACAACAGCAAATCGTATTATGGAAATTACACCAAAGGGACTAATAGACAAAAAAACAACCTACGATGAATATTTAGATAGTGATGAAATGGCAAGAAAAAGACAGGTAATGCAATTTGACAAAGAAGATTATGAAGACTAATATTATAAATTGTTTTCTTAGGAAGCAATTTACAATATTATGTTCTTATGAATGTGAAGCTAATTATTTAATAGGCCTCTTTACACCTTACGTAACTATCAACCCAATTTTTACGAAAGTTTTTTGAAAAATAAAAAACTTTCGTAAAAATTAAAAGTAGTTCCTATTTTAATTTTTGAATCATCCCCACTAATTCATCAGCTACTTGATCCACAGGACGATTATCTATGAAGTACTTATTTTCAATTTTTTTAAAAGTTTTTCTTACATATACTATATCTTCATTTATATCTTTAATATAATAATTTTTGTGCTTCTGCTTATATTCCTCATCTGTATAAATATTATCGTTTTCATCAGAAAAAACCAGTCTTTCGAAAATATTCTCTGCTGAATCCTGTAATTCAATTGCAATTACCTGTTCTAAATCTAAAAGTGAGTTAAAGTATCTTGAATAGAAAATTGGACTTACTGCAATAACTATATTATCTTTATGTTCTTTTAGCAAATTCTTTAAGATTTCACCTTTTATTTTAAATCTTTCATCTGGCCATGGATATTCTTTCATGAAGTCTTCCAAGGTCATTTGAAACCTCTTTCTTATTTCATCATCTAAATCAAAGAAAGAATATTTTAGTTTTTGAGCCAGCTTCTCACCTGTTACAGTCTTCCCTACATTTGATATTCCAAAAAGCATTATTACCATATCATTACCTTCTTTCAAATCGTTATTTGCAAATTATTATAACACATTCTGCTTTTAATTCATTGCTTTTAATTATAACAAATGTAAGTGAGCTTTTATCTAAATCTAAACATTAAACTTAAGACAAAAACATTACCACCATAATTATACCTATTTAAAACTTAAAAATTCAATTCAAGAACCGTCCCCAAATTGAATGTGTTTGCTC
>NZ_JAVDDS010000008.1 GCF_030848475.1 Herbivorax alkaliphila | reverse complement strand
GATGTGCTATACAAGTGGACGATATTATGATAAGAAACAGATATCCGAGACAGTCAATTCAAAATCGGAGAAAGACAAGAAAGATTAAAAAGTCAAAAGAGGAACGGGAATCCTTTACCATAATTCAAAAGCTGATATTACAAACGGTTTTATGCGTATTATTGCTGACTTTTGGAGGAATTATTAAAGGTGTAGATAGCACTGTTACAAACTATCTTGAAAATAAAATAGTAGCTGCATTAAGTTATAACATTGATATTAAAGGATTTTTTTCTCAAATAGATGACATTATTCAAAGAACAGATGGGTTAAATTCCGATACAGGTATTTTGAAAACTCAAGATGATAATAGCAGTTCAAACAGCCAGAATGAAAATTATAATATAAATGATAATGATTTGAGTTTACAGGAAAAGGATATATCTGATGAAATTCTTTTTGAAGAAAAAATGGTTGACAGCATTAGTTATAACAGTGATGATGAAATTTTTGCAGAGGATAGAGATTTTTTATCAGAGCATAAAGAGTATTCGTTTATTATTCCTGTAGGGGGGACAATATCCTCTTTCTTTGGAGAACAGCTTAATATGACAGGTGATATTTCTGAATATAGTAAAGGAATTAATATTGAAGCTGGGATGGATACTTCTATAAAAGCAGCTTATAGTGGAGAAGTGTTGGAAACTGGAGAAAATTCAGAAAAGGGGAATTTTATAAAAATTAAACATGGAAAAAACATGGTGACAATTTATGCCTGCTGTTCAAAAGTACTAGTAGAAAAAGGTCAATATGTTGACAAGGGAGATATTATAGCAAAGGTAGGTAACACAGGGAAGTTTAAAAATCCGTCTCTTTATTTTGTATTACTTAAGGAGGGCGTGCCTGTAAACCCTCTGGATTATATTGGTGGTTCGGTTGAGTAGGACACATAAAAAAACAAGGAGGTTTTTTTATAGTAATTTTAAAAAAACCTGTTAAAGTAAGAGTAAATCTTATTTTTATTGGATTTATTGCAATAACAATATATTTTAATTATTTTATTGAGTATAGCATTATATTTTTCTCAATGACAGTTCATGAATTGGCTCATGTTTTTACAGCAAAATTAATGAAATCTAGGATAGAGTCAATTAAAGTATTGCCCATAGGACTAAGTGCAGCTATTGAGAATAACCATTTATCTTTAGTAAAACGTAGCATTGTTAATATCAGTGGTCCCATTGCGAACCTTCTACTTTTCATTACATGTTTTATTTTAAAAGCATATTGTGTAAATAATATGCTTTTTTTTATCTATGCTAACATTTCACTGGCTGCATTTAATTTATCACCGGTATTCCCTTTAGATGGAGGCAGGATACTAAAAGACATTTTTGAAGAGAAGTTTGGTTTATTTAAAGCTTCAAAATATATAAGAATAATATCCACTGGATTTTTAATATTGTTGTGTTTTTTAGGGTGTGTTCAGTATTTTACCAGCAAATACAATATTAGCTTGCTGGTTTTAGCAATATATTTTTCATTTATTTTAAAGAATTATAAAATGGAGGTAGCATTAATGAACATTAAAAATCTCATATACAGGAGATCAAGATTTAAAAAAAAAGGTATCTATCCAGTAAGAGAGCTTGTAGTGCTAAACACAAAAAAACTGGGGGATATCATAAAGAGTATGGATTTTGATAGATTTCATATTTTATATGTACTAAACGAAGACATGGATCTTGTTAGAGTGTTTACAGAACAGGAAGTATTGGATTACATAATCAAATACAATGCAGAAATCTCTTTTGAAGAAGTAATGAAAAAGGAATTGGTTTAGCTTTAGCTAAACCAATTCCTTTTTTCTTACAAAAACTATATGTACTTCATCTTTAATATACATACCCTTACTGTGTTCACTGTGATTAGTTTTGTGGCATATTAAGGTTTTGGAGAATCCTTTTTGTAGATTTAGCTCTGTTCATAGTTAAAAGGTGGATGCCATCAACACCATTGTCTATTAAATCTTGTATTTGGTTACTTGCATATTCTATTCCTGCTTTTAGCATATCATCTGGATTGTCACCATATTTGTCCATCATAATAAGTAATTTAGCGGGAATTGACGTACCACAAAGAGAAGCCAATTTTTTAATTTGGTCTGCTTTAAAAACAGGCATAATGCCAGTTGTTACAGGGCAGGTGATTCCTAAAGCTAAGGCTCTATCCAAAAAGTCATAAAAAATTCTATTATCAAAAAACAACTGTGTAACTAAAAAATCAACTCCTTTATCAACTTTATGTTTTAAATTTATAAGGTCATCTTTGATACGGCAACTGCCTATATGTCCTTCAGCATATGCGGCAGCAGCTATACAAAGATCGTTCTTCTTTTTAATATGTTCTATCAATTCGCTTGCATATTGGTATACATTCTTGCTAAAATCGAAATCAGGTTGATTTGCTGGAGGGTCTCCTCTTAGGGCTAATACATTATCTAACCCATGCTTTTTTAAAGAGTCCAACAGGGCATCTATTTCTTCTTTAGAATGACCTACGCATGTAAAGTGTGCCATACTTTCGATATTATAGTCTTTTTTTATTTTTGTCGCAATTTCAATGGTGCGATCTTTAGCACTGCCGCCTGCACCATAGGTTACACTCATGAAATCAGGTTTTAAAGCTTTAAAGTCACTGAGCTTATTATATATAGACTCTATAGGCATATCCAGTTTAGGTGGAAATATTTCAAAGGATATTACAGGTTTTTTAGTTTTAAATAGTTCAATAAGTTTCATTTCTAATTCCCCTCTTTTTTATAGACTATTTTCTTTAATCACATATCAGAAATATTTACTATAAACAATTATATCACAGAAATACATTCTGTCAAATATATTTAAATACACCTATGTACAATTAAATAATATGTATATACAATTAATTTAATTTTAGTACAGTTATCTTTTAATTTGGTTCCATAATTGTAGGTGTAAAAAATAATATTTTAAAATAAATGAAAATATTCCTTTTATATTTTGAATATAAATAATATATGCACCTGTCATGTAAGGAAGTATATTATTTATGTAAAATAAGATTGATAACAAGAGTTTTTTTTAGTAAAATGAAGTTAGAGATTTTATATGACTTTCATAGGAGTACTTTTTCACTCTGGTATTTTCAAATGTTGTAAAAGGTTACATATTTGTGTAAATCCAGTAGCGATGGGTACGTAAGGCAAGAATCATTACAAAGGTGTAATGCTTTGAAGGGGGGGAGTATTTTGTTGGGTTTACCTGATTTTTGGATTTGGAGTGTATATTTATTATGCATTTTAAGTACAGTTGTATGTGTTGTCTATGGTCTTTTGAATTGGAATAAGGGGATAGAAAGTGAAGAAATGGATATTAAAGAAGAGGAAACATGGGAAGAAAAAGAACGAGAGATAGAATCAAATCTTTAAATCCAAATAAACAATGAGATATTACTGCGTTTATAGGACTTGCAGTTTGGAATAAGAGAACAGGTCGATTATTCAGGAAATAGCTTGATCCTTAAGATTAACGTATTTTATCAGGTGCACTTTATAAAAAGTGTATACTTTTCAAAAAGCTATATTATCTGGTTTTTTGATTATACTTTAATTTTAGGGAGGATTAAAAATGGATTCATATACGATTAATTTATATACTATTATTTTAATAGTTGTTTACTTGTCAGTAATTGCATTTCTAGGTTATATCGGATATAAACAAACAAAAAGTTCACAGGATTTTATGGTAGCGGGAAGAAAAATTCATCCTCTAGTAATGGCGTTATCTTATGGAGCTACCTTTATCAGCACAGCTGCTATAGTAGGTTTTGGAGGTGCTGCGGCTAATTTTGGGATGGGAATTTTATGGCTTACTTTTTTAAATATATTTGTTGGAGTTTTTATTGCTTTTGTATTTTTTGGAAAGAGAACCAGGAAAATGGGTCATAACCTTGACAGTCATACTTTTCCGGAACTTTTAGGAAAAAGATTTAACTCTAGATTTATTCAAATTTTTTCAGGAATAGTAATTTTTATTTTTATGCCAATTTATGCTTCTTCTGTTTTAAGAGGTGGAGTGGCATTTATGGAGTCTTTTTTTGGAATGTCTTTTGAGGTGGCTCTTTTGCTTTTTGTCTCAGTTGTTGCTATATATGTTTCAATGGGAGGCTTAAAAGGAGTTATGTATACAGATGCATTTCAAGGATCTATTATGTTTTTGGGAATGATATTTTTGCTTATTTTCACATATGCAAGATTAGGCGGAGTTGTCAATGCTCATAATCAACTTACAGAACTCTTTAATAATTCTTCGGTGCAAGAACAGACAATGAACAACATTCAGGCAGGTTTTAGAGGTTGGACATCAATGCCTGAATTTAATTCGCCATTTTGGTGGGCTTTAGTTTCTTCAATAGTTATGGGAGTAGGTATAGGTGTTTTAGCACAGCCACAGCTTGTGGTAAGGTTCATGACCGTTAAAAGTAACAGGGAGCTTAATAGAGCAGTTGTTTCAGGTGGAGTATTTATTTTAATGATGACTGGCGTTGCTTTTATTATGGGAGCTTTATCTAATGTAATAATTTTTGAAGATACAAATAAGATTTCAGTTGTTGCAGTTGGTGTTGATAATATAATACCTCATTATATAAGTAATTATGTGCCTGAATGGTTTGGCACAATATTTCTTTTAGCACTTCTTGCAGCTGGTATGTCGACATTGAGTTCACTGTTTCACACTATGGGAACTGCAATAGGAAGAGATGTATATCAAAAGGGGTTTAAGAAAAAAGAAAATTCTCTGCTGATTACCAGAATCGGACTATTGATTGTTATTGTTTTAAGCACTGTTTTAACTTGGTTGTCAAATGAACTTGATGCAAGCATGGAAATAATAGCTAGAGGGACTGCTCTGTTTATGGGGCTTACTGCTGCTACATTTCTTCCAGTATATGTAGGGGCTATATATCTAAAAAAGATGCCTAAGGCATCAGCAATTGGTGGAATTGTATCAGGTTTTGTAAGTAGCTTTATATGGATATTTTTCATTCATAGTGCAAATGCGTCTAGTTTGCAACTTTGTAGACTGATATTTGGAAAACCTTTTTTAGTGCAGGGAACATCTCTAGAATTTCTTTCTAATTATGACCCTGTGATTATTGCACTTCCGATATCAATTGTTGTAACTGCTGTAGTTTGGTTGATATATAAATTTAACAATAAAAAAGATATTGATCAAAAACATGTAGAAAAGTGTTTTAAGGGAATATAAAAGGATAAAAAAGGAAGTCTTTATACACCCAAAGACTTCCTTTGCTTTGACATTAGTTAAAAACAGTATTATAATAATAGTAAGTGAATAATTTGCTTCAGGAGGATATCCTATGAATTTAATTAAGTCTGGTGATTGTATTACTGTAAGGCACTATTCTAGTATCAAGTCTTATAAAAGTATTGTAACTGATGTCTATGAAGATAAAATTAAAATTCAACTAACAAAGGATTTTGCTGTTTTGGATTTTTCAATAGGAGATCCTGTTGTTTTAGGTGTGGAAAAAGATGGAGAGATGTATGTGATTGGGTGCGATATAAAAGAAATTGACGGAAAAGAAAGAATATTGGAAGTGGTAATTGACAAATCTGAAGAAGAAGCAAGTCAAAGAAGGCATGAAAGGTTTCCAGTTTCTTTATATTCTGATGTCAGAGGAGAATTTGGAAGGAAAAAGCATCTAGGATTAATCAAGGATATTAGTTATTACGGGATGCTTATTTACTCTAAAGTAGATTTAGAGGCAGGTGATGAAATTGAAATTGATATATACATGGATAAAAAAATGATATTTTTAAAAGGTGAAATCATGAGAAAAATGCCAAATAAAAACCATATTGAATACGGAATAAGAGTTATTTATGAAGACATAAGTGCAATGAACTATATGAAAGACTATTTGAGAAAGCAAAAACAAAAACAAATAGATTCTATAAAAAATTCCTTGACTTAAGAAAATTACTATGGTATATTTTATTAAAAATTAATACTTTTTATCTTCAGGGATAGGTGAAATTCCTTACCGGTGGTAGGTAGATAATTTCTACAAGCCCACGAGCCTTTTTAGGCAGATCCGGTCAAAGTCCGGAGCCGACAGTAAAACGTCTTTGTGCGTGAAAGTCTGGATGGGAGAAGATATGATTAACTCTTTTAATTAGTATAAATTCTCCCTGTGAAGTTTTAGGGAGATTTTTTAATTTTAAAAAGCCAAATTTTTTAGAAAAACTAAAAATGGAAGTTTTAGGTAGGAACTTAGAAATAGATAAAATGCCTTAAGATAAAGATAATATTTTTGAAGTTTTTGAGATTTTAAGTTTGCAGAATGGAGAGTTTTATGTATAATCATGAATATTATATGAAAAGAGCGATAGAGTTAGCTAAAAGAGGATGGGGAAAGACAAATCCTAATCCTCTTGTAGGAGCTGTTATTGTTAATAATGACAGGGTTGTTTCTGAAGGTTTTCATGAAATTGTAGGATGTGCCCATGCTGAAGTTGCTGCAATTAATAATACTAATTCTTCTTTAGCTGGAAGTACGATGTATGTCAACTTAGAGCCTTGCTCTCACTATGGAAGAACGCCGCCCTGTACAAAAGCAATTATAGAGGCTGGGATAAAAAAGGTTGTTATTGCAATGATAGATCCTAATCCAAAAGTTTCAGGGAGAGGGGTTAACATTTTAAAAGAAGCAGGTTTAGAAGTAGAAGTTGGAGTGCTAGAAAGTGAAGCGAAGATTTTAAATGAGATATTTATAAATTATGTGGTTAAAAGAAAGCCTTTTGTAATTATGAAAACAGCCATGACATTAGACGGAAAAATTGCATCCTCTTCAGGGCATTCTAAATGGATTACGGGGACTCAGGCGAGGCGGCATGTACATACCTTGAGAGATAGAGTAGCTGCCATAATGGTAGGTTCAAACACAGTTATAAAAGACAATCCTTTTTTGACTACAAGACTTGAAGAAAAGGAGGGGCAAGACCCTTTAAGAGTTATTGTGGATGGTCAGGGGATTGTGCCAGAGAGTAGTAATGTATTTAATTCTGACTCAAAAGCACCTGCGATACTTGCAACGACCTGTTCAATTGACAAAGATAAAGAAGAAAGATTAACAAAAAAAGGTGTAAAAGTGATAAAAACAGAAGGAAGGCATGTGAATTTAGATCAATTAATGTGTGAGCTATACAAGATTAATATAGACAGTGTATTATTGGAAGGGGGCGGCAATCTTAACAGCCATGCTATTTGTTCAAAAATAGTAGACAAGGCAATGTTTTTTATAGCACCAAAGATAATAGGAGGTAAAAATGCTGTTACTCCTGTTGAGGGAGGGGGAATAAATAAAATGCAAGATGCATTAGAATTAAAAGATATTTCGTTAAGTAAGTTTGGTAATGATATTTTAATTGAAGGTTATTTTAAAGAATAGGAGAAGGATATGTTTACAGGCATTATTGAAGAAATAGGGATAGTAAAAAAAATAATACCGTCAAGTAAGTCGATTAAATTAGCTGTTCAGTGTATGAGAATTATAGAGGATGCAAAGTTAGGAGATAGTATAGCTGTAAATGGTATATGTCTAACCATTACAAATTTTACAGGTAGAGAGTTTATTGCTGATGTTATGCCTGAGACAATGAGAAAGACAAATTTGGGAAGCTTAAAAGTTGGAGAAAAAGTAAACCTTGAAAGAGCTTTAAGATTAGGAGACCGTTTGGGGGGACACATTGTAACAGGGCATATTGACGGCACTGGAAAAATATTTGATAAATCGGAAGAGGATAATGCAATATGGCTTAAAATTACTGCAAATTCAAATATACTAAAATATATTATCAAGAAGGGGTCGGTGGCACTAGATGGAACCAGTCTTACAATTGCTAATGTTAAAGATAGAAGTTTTGAAGTTTCACTAATTCCTCTTACAGCGGAAATGACTACTCTTAGCACAAAAAAACCTGAAGATATAATAAACATAGAATGTGACATGATAGGAAAATACATTGAGAAATTGGCAAACAAAGATGCAGTAATGGAAGATTCAACTGAAAAAATAGATTTAGATTTTTTAAAACAAAATGGATTTGCTTAGTGAATAAACTCTGATTCAGAATAGGGAGGTTATTTTTTAAAGAGAGGGGAAGATTTTTAAAATGAAATTTAATAAAGTAGAAGAGGCTTTAGAAGACATAAAACAAGGAAAGATGGTAGTTGTAATTGATGATGAGGACAGAGAAAATGAAGGGGATTTAATAATGGCTGCACAAAAGGTAACCCCTGAGAGCATAAATTTTATGGCGACTTATGGAAGGGGGATGATTTGTGCACCTTTGAAAAAATCTAAAGCAGAAAAATTAAAGCTTGATCTTATGGTTGAAGAAAACAATGAACATATGAAAACAGCTTTTACTATTACTGTAGACCATAAAGATTCCACCACAGGCATTTCTGCTTTTGAAAGAGCAAATACCATAAAAGAACTTGCCAAAGAGCAAGCAAAAGCTGATGATTTTTTAAGACCGGGGCATGTTTTCCCATTAATTGCAATGGAGGGAGGAGTTTTAAAAAGAGCAGGACATACTGAAGCATCTGTAGATTTAGCACAAATGGCAGGGCTTTATCCAGCAGGCGTAATATGTGAAATAATGAATGAAGATGGAACAATGGCTAGAGTTTCACAGTTAATGGAATATGTAAAAAAACACAATCTTAAAATTATTACAATTGCTGATATAATAAGCTACAGGAGAAATACTGAAAAACTCATTAAAAGAGCTGCAGAGGCAAAGATGCCTACAGAATATGGAGAATTTAAAATAGTTGCCTATGAAAATGTTATTAGTGGTGAACACCATGTTGCACTGGTGAAAGGTGATATTTCAAATAAGGATGTACCAGTGCTTGTTAGAGTTCATTCAGAGTGTTTAACTGGAGATGCTTTTCACTCACTAAGGTGTGACTGTGGAGAGCAATTAGAGGCTGCCCTGAGTAAAATAAGTGATGAGGGTAGAGGGGTGCTTTTATACATGCGTCAGGAAGGAAGGGGCATAGGTCTTGTCAATAAGGTAAGGGCATATGAGCTTCAAGACAAAGGAAAGGATACTGTAGAAGCCAATGTATTATTAGGCTTTCCACCAGATTTAAGAGAGTATGGAATTGGTGCTCAGATACTACGTGACCTTGGCATTAACAAAATAAGACTTCTTACAAACAATCCTAAAAAGTTAGTGGGATTAAAAGGGCATGGATTAGAACTTATGGACAGGGTACCTCTTGAGATAAAAGAAAATAAGGTTAATGAATTTTATCTAAAGACAAAAAAAGAAAAAATGGGGCATATGTTATCAGAATTAGATTTAAAGGATTATAAGGAGGACAATTAAAATGGTTAAAACAAATCAAGGGAAGCTAATAGCAACAGGTTTAAAATTTGGAGTGGTGATTGGACGGTTTAATGAATTTATAAGCAGCAAGCTTTTAGGGGGAGTGATAGATGGCCTTGTAAGACATGGTGCAGAAGAGTCAGATATTGAAGTTTCTTGGGTACCTGGTGCATTTGAAATTCCACTTGTAGCTCAAAAGATGGCAAAATCAAAAAAATATGATGCTGTAATTTGTGTAGGTGCAGTAATAAAAGGTTCTACACCTCATTTTGATTATGTTTCAAATGAGATGTCAAAGGGAATTGCCAAAGTATCTTTAGATGAGAGTATGCCTGTAGTGTTTGGAGTGTTGACAACAGATACCATTGAACAGGCAATAGAAAGGGCAGGAACAAAATCTGGGAATAAAGGATATGAAGCAGCAGCGACAGCCATTGAGATGGCAAATCTTATGAAGTTTTTATAGAAATTAAGCAAGATGTCTTTAATCTGTAAATTTCAACTCACGGTTATTAAGGGCTCTAATTTTATAAGAGATATTAGATAAATTTATTTAGCCGCTTATAAATTTAATAATAAGCGGCTAAGGTATTACTAAATAGGTTTAAAAGTTTTAACAAAAACTTTTTTTAATCTTCTTTAAATTTTTTCATAAATTCTTCCTGTTCTTTTTTTAACAGCACGAGATATTTTTTTAATAAATTAGGTGTGTGGACATCAGTATAAAGAATTTTTAACCCATATTCATAGTTATGTGTATCTTTTGTTTTTCTAATGACAACAGCTTTTATATGGATGGTAATTCCAACATGTAAATCAAATTTCAATTCCTGATATAGAGGGAAGTCATGTTTTGAATGTATCATCATACCATTAAAGCTGATATTCTTCACCATGGCAAGATTCTTTGTTTGAGATTGTCCAATTCTGGCCTCTGCATAAATGGAAACAGGAAACCTTACAAATAATCTTTTATTTGTTGTTGTCTCAAAGTTGTCAATTTTTACGTTCAATGCATTTTGGGGTTTGTCCATATCTAGAAGAGTACAGCTAGATATGTAAACTTCATCCTCCAATTCATATCCAAGTACTATAGGGTCTCCAATGGAACAATTTAAAAGAGCGATATCTTCAACAAGTTTAACCCAAATAGTATCACTGTTTGATTCTAATACTAGACTTTTAAATAATTTTGTTCCAGAGAAATGTCGAATGGATACAAGATCTCCAACTTTTAATTCCATATTTTATCACTCCAATATTTTAGAAGTTTGTAGATTATATTTATTTGTTTTTTAGGTGAAGCTAAAAAATATAGTTCTTATGGTAAAGCTTATAATCTAACCTGTTACCTATTAAAAGAAATTAATACAATTACATTATAACATTAATTATTCATCATTAACATATTTATTTTAATTTTTTTATAATATTATTAATATTTATATGATTTTTTAGAGGATTAAATTTCTCTATATAGAATACAATAATTATACTTAAACAAGTTGGGGGGATTTAATGCAAAACAAGGAGATACTTGCATTACTGCTAGCTGGAGGACAGGGTAGCAGGTTAGGTGTACTAACAAATAAAATAGCAAAACCAGCTGTTTCATATGGAGCTAAGTACAGAATAATTGATTTTTCTTTGAGTAACTGTGTCAATTCTGATATTGACACTGTAGGTGTATTGACACAGTATCAACCCCTTGAACTCAATGCACATATCGGCATTGGTAAACCATGGGATATGGACAGGATAAATGGTGGAGTTACCATATTATCACCTTATCTCAAGGCGGAAATAGGAGAGTGGTACAAGGGTACGGCAAATGCTGTTTGTCAAAACATTCATTATGTAGACAAACATTCACCTAAATATGTAGTGATTTTATCAGGTGATCATATCTATAAGATGAATTATTCAAAAATGCTTGATTTTCACAAGGAAAACAATGCAGATGCTACTATTTCAGTGATAAATGTTCCATGGGAGGAGGCTAGTAGGTATGGTATAATGAATACCTATGAAAATGGAAAAGTTTACGAATTTGAGGAAAAACCTAAAAATCCTAAAAGTAATCTTGCTTCAATGGGTGTCTACATATTTACTTGGGAAGTTTTAAGAGAGTACCTTATTCGTGATGATGAAAATCCTCAATCAAATCATGACTTTGGAAAAAATATAATTCCCATGATGCTTAATGAAAACAGAAATATGTGGGCTTATCAATTTAGTGGATATTGGAGAGACGTAGGTACTATACAGGCGTATTGGGAGTCTAACATGGATCTTATTAGCAGGGTTCCAGAGTTTAATCTTTTTGATCCTGCTTGGAAGATATACACTCTTAACCATGTAAAACCAGCTCATTATATTGGACCTAAGGGCAGTGTGAAAAAATCTATTGTAGCAGAAGGGTGCATGGTTTATGGAAAAGTCAAAAACTCTGTAATTTTCCCGGGAGTTTACATAGATGAGGATTCTGAAATTGAAGATTCAATTGTTATGATGGATACTTCTATAGGGAAAAAGACAGTTATAAAACAGAGTATAATAGGTGAAGGTGCGAAGATTGGCAACAATGTGACTATGGGAATTGGTGAAAACATACCAAACAAAGAAAAACCAAATCTGTATTCTTCTGGTATAACAGTTGTAGGAGAAAAAGCTGAAGTTCCTGACAAATGCAAACTAGGCAAAAATGTAGTGATAGATTCATACATTGACTCTGGTGAGTACTGTTCTCTAAATATTGAGTCAGGAGAAAGTATTTTAAAGGGAGGAGAGTGTGAATGAAAAGTACAATGGGAATCATTCTTACCGGAGGTAAAAATGGCAGGCTAAGAGAATTAGCTGAGCATCGTTCAAGTACAGCGGTTCCAGTAGGTGGAAAGTATAGAATGATAGATTTTGTTTTATCCAATATGGTCAATTCAGGAATAACTAATGTTGGAGTTCTTACTCAGTACAGCTTTCGCTCTCTAATGGATCATTTAGGCTCTGGTAAGGAATGGGATTTGGACAGAAGAAATGATGGTTTATTTGTTTTTCCACCATTTCTTTCAGGAGAGAATTCAGGATGGTATCAGGGAAGTGCTGATGCTATGGTTCATAATATTACTTTTTTAGAGAGAAGTTTTGAGGAATATGTAGTTGTTGCACAGGGTAATTGTGTCTACAAAATGCCTTTTGATGGTATGCTTGATTATCACATTGAGAAAAATGCAGACATAACAATTGCATACAGAGATATGCATGATTTTCCCTATGAAGAATTGCAGTATATGGGCAATATGGATGTAGACGAAAATGGAAAAATAACAGATTTACGTGAAAAACACAAAAATCCCCAATCAACAATTTGTTCAATGGGAATATATATTTTAAAAAGAGAATTACTGATTTCATTGCTTCAAGAATGTGCTGCTCACGGGAAGTATGATTTTGTAAAGGATGTTCTTATTGAAAAGCTGAATGTACTTAATATATATGGTTATAAGTTTGATGGTTATTGGAGAAATATAAGTACAATTAATGCATATTACAGAATTAATATGGAAATGTTGAATCCTGATATTAGACGTCAGCTTTTTGCTGAATATGGTCGTGTTTATACAAAAGTTAAAGATGAACCACCTGCAAAGTATAATGAGGAAGCAGAAGTGGAAAATTCTATAGTTGCAGATGGATCTATAGTTGAAGGATCAGTTGCAGATTCTGTGCTTTTTAGAGGTGTTACAGTTAAAAGAGATTCAGTTGTTAAAAATAGTATAATAATGCAAGGCTCCGTAATAGAAGAGGGTGTGAAAATAGAACACTTAATTGTGGATAAAGGTGTTAGAATAACAAAGGGAATTAACCTTGAAGGAACCGAGGGTTTTCCAGTAATTGTGAGTAAAAATACGATAGTGTAAAAAATCATAATTAATGTATATAAAAACGGTTATTCTATTTTAGCTTAGAAAATAGAATAACCGTTTTTTGCTTGGGGAGATAACAGAATATACAAATTACAATAAATATACATACTCTTTGATTATTCCTTATATTGCATATTGTTTTGCAATATAATATAATTATAAAATAGAGTGAATAAAGAGAAGGGAAGAGTGAATATGAAGAGAGCTCTTTTAATTTATAATCCGTTTTCAGGTGTTCAGAGTACACCAAATAAACTTGATTATATAATTGACAGATTTCAGAAAAAAAATATTTTAATTCAACCATATCGGACAAGTAAAGATAATAAACATTTTATTCAAGTACTAAAAAATAATCAATTTGATTTTGTAGTGGCATCTGGGGGAGATGGGACTATAAGTAGCGTTGGAGATATACTTTTAAAGGAAAATATAAATGTGCCTATGGGATTAATTCCTTCTGGAACATGTAATGATTTTGCTTCTATACTAAATATTCCTGATAAGTTGGATAAGTGTATCGATATTATACTTTCAGGAAAAACTAAGAAAGTTGATGTTGGGCTTGTAAGTAATGAAAAGCATTTTTTTAGCTCATTTGCAGGTGGAGCTTTTGTTGAAGTGTCTTTTAGTACACATAAAGAGCTTAAAAAAAGTTTTGGCCCTTTTGCATATTATTTAAAAGCAATAAGTGAAGTTACAAGCTTGAAATCATTTAAAATGAGATTTGAAACAGATGATGAAATTATTGAGGAAGATATTTTGCTGTTTTTTATTTTAAATGGAAATCAGGCAGGAGGTTTTAATAATATAATAAAAGATGCAGATTATACAGATGGAATGATGGATATTATAATAATAAAAAATTGCAATCCTATTGAGATGGCAGGAATTTTCTTTAAAGTTTTAGGAAAAGATAATTTACAAAATAAAAATGTAATTAAACTTAGAACAAAAAAGTGTGTTATAAAAAGTTATGATGATATAGCATTGTCTATTGATGGTGAAAAAGGATGCTGTTTGCCAGTTAATATTGAGTTTAAAAATAAAGCTATAGAAGTGTTTGCAAAGTGACAAAAGACGATTCAAGATGGGGACGGTTCTTTCCTTTCATTTTATGAAAGGAAAGAACCGTCCCCATCTTGAATCCATCTTGAATTGCCCATCTTGAATTTTATATGCCCATTATGTTGTAACCGCTGTCTATATGGATGACTTCCCCAGTTAAGCCACTAGATAAATCGCTTAAAAGATATAGTGCAGACTTGCCTACATCTTCAGGAGTTATATTTCTTCTCAGTGGAGCCTTTTCTTCTACTGTATCTAATATATTTCCGAAGTTTTTTACTCCTTTAGCAGATAATGTTTTTATAGGACCAGCTGAAATAGCATTTACTTTAATGCCTGAAGGACCTAAATCGGAAGCTAAATATCTTACGCTGGTCTCAAGGGCTGCTTTTGCAACTCCCATAACGTTGTATCCAGGAAATACTTTTTCAGATCCCATATATGTAAGGGTTATGATACTTCCTCCTTCTGACATAATTTCTTTTGCACGACGAGTAACAGCTACTAGAGAATATGCACTAATATTCATAGCGTGTGAGAAACCATCCCTTGAAGTATAAACAAAGTCATTTTTTAAATCTTCAGTATTAGCATGAGCTATACTGTGGACAACCCCATGAATTGTGCCATATTTTTCTTTAATATTAGAAAATAAATTATCAATGTCTTCATCTGAGGAAATATCACATTGAAATGTAGAATCCCCACCAAGCTCTAAAGCTCCTTTTTTTTCTCTTTCACCTTGATATGTAATTATTATATTTGCACCCTCATTAATGGCGGCATTTACAATACCCCATGCTATACTCCATTTGTTTCTTACACCCATAACAAGAATGTTCTTATTAGCAAGTAAATTTCCCATTTTATACAGCTCCTTTATTTGTAATAATTTTTCCCCTTTTTAAAAAATCAAGGGTAGTATATACCCTTGATAGCAAACAACCCATTTGTAGCCCATAGTGTATTTTAAACCATTTACATTTGTTAATCTAAAAGGGCGAATGGTTCAGAACATACACATAAGACATTCTATAACTTATGCCTTTTTGTGTCAATGGTATAAAATACATATACACAAATTGAAATGGAGAATTTTTTACTAAAAGATATTACTCAAAGACAGAACTTCTCTATCAGGAATGGTTTTTAATAGCTGCTTTAAAGCAGCTATTTCAGCTAATGTTTGTGTGGAATCTTCTGCTTCTAAATATCTAGACAATCTAAATATTGAAGTGCTAATATCATCAATATCAGAATGGTCTAATAAAATACTCCAAGATTTTTCTGTTTCAGGCCATTCTTCTATAATGATTGAAAGACTATTACTAGCTAAATCCCAATTATTTTTATATGTGTTGGTCTCAACTTCAAGAATTTTTTCTTCAATTCTTTGAGAAGATGCAGAAAGAGTTCTTGAAGAGAAAAATGATGATCCTATTATCAATGCCAAAACCAGTGCAAGGCCTCCTAAAACTTTAAAGGTATGCAATTAATTTATCCTCCTTCCTTTTTCTCTAATCTGGAAATACAAATTACCTGATGAATCTAGGCTGGCAAACAAAACATCTTTCACATCTTTTATTCCAAATTTGTTTAACTCATCAAAAATCCATTTTTCATTTAAATTAGCAATCTTTAAATTATCCATATTTATATTGCCATCAATAATAAGGTCAAGGGGGGCCCCTTCATATTCTGTCTGTATATTTAGGTCTTCAGGAATTACAGGTCTTTTTTGAGATTTGGGAATAATACTTAGCTGTCCATTTGTTTCTAATATTGCAAACTCTACATCTGCAATATTTGGTATGTTTTTTATTCGCAATTGTTCTAAAAGGTCATTTATTGTATACATTTCTTTTCTGAGCTCAGGTTCTTTAAGTTTACCATTTTGTATCAAAACACTTGGTTTGCCGCAAATAATACCTCTTGCTCTTGTGCTTTTAAGGCCAATAAAAGAAAAGAGCAATTGTGCAATTAAAAGTGTAAGTATTGGAATAATACCATTCATCAAGGGAATTCCTGTATTTTGCATTGGAACAGATGCCAGTTCTGATATCATTATAGCTACAACAAGTTCAAAAGGTTGAAGTTCTCCTATCTGGCGTTTCCCCATTAGTCTCATTACTGTAATAACAAGCAAATACAATATTAGTGTTCTGACAAAAGATACTAACACAATATCATCCTTTCTTTATAATTATTAATAGTTTGCCGAATATTTTTTTTAAAATGTATAGGAATTTATGGTTTTATTTAGTTTGCAATATATAAAAAATCTTAGCAATCGGTATTAATATTGAGTGTAATTTAAATATTCAACTCTGTTCAAAGTATATTTATGAATTTAAGAGCAAATTAACATAAATTACAGTATGCAATAATAATATAAATGATATAGAATAGATGTTATGACTATTAAATAAAAATATAAACAGTTGTTTTTTGCAGGAGGAATACAATGCATGTAATTATAATTGGGTGTGGAAAAGTTGGATCAAGGTTTGCACATGTTTTATCTGAAGAGGGTCATGATGTTGTAATCATTGATAGTGACAGTAATTCGTTTAAAGCATTGCCGACAGACTTTAATGGAATAACTCTTACAGGAGTTCCTATTGATCAGGATATTTTAAAGCAGGCAGGTATAAAAACTGCAGATGCCCTAGCAGCTGTCACACCAAGTGACAATGTAAATATTATGGCTTGTCAGGTTGCAAAGGAAATATTTAAAGTTCCAAAAGTGATAGCTAGGATATATAATCCTACTAGGGAACATGTATTTCACCAATTTGGACTAAAGACGATTTGCCCCACTGATATTACAGTTGATGTAATAAAGTCTATTATGATTGGAAAAGAAGATATTCACAGACAAACTATTGGAAATTCCATGATTTTTTATAAACAGAAAAAAGTGAGTAATATTAATATAGGAAAAAAACTCAAATCCATGAAATCTAGTGAAAATTCTCATTTGTTTGGTGTTATAAGAAATGGTGAGTTTAATTTTGCAAATCCTAATTTTGTACTTGAAAAAAGTGATATACTTGTAATTGCAAATAAATCATTGAGCTAGATATTTTTGATAACTAATTTTGTTGGAGGTTAAAAGATGTACATTGTTATAGCAGGAGGAGGAAAACTTGGATACTATCTTGTTAAAACCCTTCTCCCATACAAACATAAAATTGTTATTATCGAACCACTGGAGGATATGTGCAGAAAAGTTGCAAATGACCTTCATATTCCAGTGATAAATGGAGATGGCACAGATTTAAATGTGCTTTCAGAAATAGAAGCTAAAAATTGTGATATTTTTATTGCAGTGACAGGGAAGGATGAAGATAATCTTATTGCCTGTCAATTGGCCAAGAGGAATTTTGGAGTAAATAGAACTATAGCAAGGGTGAACAATCCAAAGAACATTGAAGTATTTCAAAAACTTGGTGTAGATATAGCAGTGAGTAGCACTTCTATAATAGCTGACCTTATTGAGCAGGAAGTTGATTACTCTGGCATTAAAACTCTTTTAAGACTAAAGAGTGGTAAGCTGGTTCTAAATGAGATTGTAATAACTCATGAGTCCCCAGTGTGTAATAGGACTTTAAAGGATATAAATATTCCAAAAGACTGTGTTCTTATTTCTGTTATAAGAAATGAGGAGGTTATAATACCAAATGGTTTTACAGTTTTAAAAGAAGGAGATTATATTATCGCTGTTTCTTCAAGCAAAGATCAGATGGAACTTAAAGATTATTTTGTAGGTAAGCGAAATAAAATTTAAATTTTTCTAAAAAGCATCACCTTATAAAAGGTGGTGCTTTTTTAACCGACAATTATTTTTCCTTCAGGGTAAACAACATCCTGCTTTTTCTTTCGTGTATTTTGCATTGTCAATGCAATTGCAAAAGAAAGAGGACCAATTCTTCCGACAAACATAGTGATTATTAAGAAAATTCTGCTGATGTTGCTTAAAGTACTTGTTCCTATAGCAGACAAACCTACAGTTCCAAATGCAGATACAGACTCAAAAAACACATCTAAAAATGGAAGATCTTCTATTGCCAGAAGTATTGTTGTGAGTGTAACGATAACTATAGCACTAAGGCTAACTATTGCAAGAGCTTTAGTTACAGTTAGGTATGGAACTCTTCTTTTAAATACGATAGTGTGCTGAGAACCTCTGATTTGTGAGATAACAGCAACTAAAATAACTCCAAAAGTGGTTATTTTAACACCACCACCTGTAGAACCAGGTGCTGCACCTATAAACATAAGCAGTATTGACATTGCTTTAGATATTTCCTGCATACTGCCTGTATCAATTGAATTAAAACCTGCAGTTCGAGTTGTTACAGATTGAAAAAAGGCAGCACTCATTTTTTCACTTAAATTTAATTGGCCTAGGGTATAAGGATTATTAAATTCTGAAAAGAAGAAAAATATTGTACCAAAAGCAATAAGTGAAAAAACCAATCCTAAAACTACCTTTGTGTGAAGAAGAAGAACTTTGTCTTTGCGATATTCCCACAAATTTTTCCACACAACGAAACCAAGCCCACCGAAAATAATAAGGGTTGATGTAATAAATAAAAGTATAGGATCATCATTATAATTGGTAAGACTTTGGTAACCTCCCAGTATATCGAATCCTGCATTACAAAAGGACGATATAGAATGAAATATTGATATGTAAAAACCTTCTAGCCCAAAGTGTGGAACAAACCTTGTTGATAAAATAAGAGCACCCGCTAACTGAATTGAAAAAGTAGCAAGTACTACATTTTTAATAAGGTTTACTACACCTTCAAAACTAAAGTCGCTTAAAGATTGTTGAGCCAATATCATTGTCTTAAGTCCAACTTTTCTTCCTAGCAAAACCGAGAAGAATGTGGCAAAAGTTACAAATCCTAATGCACCTATTTGAATCAGTGTGAGAATAACAATCTGTCCAAAAAGTGACCACTGTGTACCGGTATCTACTACTACAAGACCTGTTACACAGGTGGCAGATGTTGCAGTAAATAGTGCAGTTAGAAAATCTGCCTTTTCAACATGAGCATTTGAAGCTATGGGAAGAGTCAAAAGTAAAGTTCCAGAAAGTATAACTATTATAAAACTTAATACTATGACTTTAGCAGGTTCTAACTGAAATAGTTTTCTGTTTTTCACACTGAATTGAAATTTAATCATAAAAAAATAACCACCATGCCTTGGAGTTTATAGTTCGCAATTTTTATCTATTAATTATAGCACATCAAATAGGTAGCTGCAATTATTATGAAAATATAATTTAAATTAAGAACAATGTTTCAGAAATATCTGTCGAAAAAAATAAAATTATAATAAAAAAATAACATAAAAAAACCTTAAATATAAGCAAATCCACACACTTTGAAGCCATAACATTGAAAAAATGAATAAAAACAGAATAAGTTTAAAGAAAAAAGTATTGGAAATTCTTATAATTTGTAATATAATATATATAAGAAGTTAATTAATATTTTCTACTCTTAAAAAAATACTATTCTGTCGAGGTATTAAAAATGTATGAACTAAGATTGGTAATTGCAGATAACGATCAAGATTACATTGATAGTTTCATTGACTTTATATCCTCAAAGCACAAAAACAAATTCTATGTTAAGTCATTCACAAATGAAAAGTCTTTATATGAGCATATTGATAAAACTGATAGAGTTGACATTTTGATAATTGATCCCTTTTTTTACAGGGAAGATATTGACTTAAAAAAAGTAGTTGCACCTGTAGTTTTGTCAGCAGGCATTTTACCAAAAGAAATTAAAGACTTTGAAATAATAAGCAAGTATCAGACAGGTGATAATTTGGTAAGTGCTGTTTTGAATATTTTTTCAGAAAAGAGTAATTTTGAAATCCATACTAAAGATGGTTCTAAAAATACAAAGGTTTTTACTTTTTTTTCACCGAGTGGAGGAACAGGAACGTCCACTTTGGCTGTGGCAGCTGCACTGGAATGTGTGAAAAATAATTTGAATGTATTTTATCTTAACCTAGAAAGGTTTTCTTCTACAACAGCTTTTTTCAATTCTGCTGGAAATGGTCAAAGTTTATCAAATATCATGTTTTTTTTAAAAGAGAACAGCAAAAATCTGTCTCTTAAAATAGAGACAAGTAGGATAATTGATGACACAACAGGTATACATTATTTTTTCCCACCAGAAAATATATTGGATATTGAAGATGTTACCACTGATGAAATAAAAAGACTTATTGAGCAGATGAAAAAAATGGCTTATTATGATGTGATTATTGCCGATATAGGTAATGAGCTAAATAATATCAATATATCACTGCTTCAAAAAAGTGATTACCTGTTTTATGTGTTATCTTATGATAAAGTTTCAAAGCTAAAGTTTGAGGAAATGTTAAAAGGGTTTGAAATTTTAAATAAGAGAAAGGGATTGGATTTTATTGAAAAAGGAGAGTTTATTTTAAATAAATGTACTGACTTAAACTTAGAGAGTTTAAATAATTTGACTTTAGGAGAAAAGACTGCCTTTGCAAAAATACCATATATAAATGGAATGGAAGCCTTTGATATTATGTATCTTATGGATAAGGAAAATCCTTTAGGAAATGCGTTGAACCAGATAATATACAAATTATGAGGGTGTTTTAAATGGATATAAAAGAAAAACTTATTGATGAAATAAGAAAGCAGATAAACGATAGCATTGATTTGTCAAAGGATTATTCTGATGAAGAAATTCGAGAAGTAATAACATCTGAGGTTTTTAATGCATCAAGAGAGCATTATTTAAGTATTAGTGAAAAAAAAGAAATTACTGATATGGTTTTTAACTCTATGAGAAGGCTTGATGTACTTCAGCCAATTATAGACGACAAGAGTATAACAGAAATAATGATAAATGGACCGGACACAATTTTTATTGAAAAAGATGGAAGGACTTATAGGAAAGATGTTTGCTTTGAAAATCAAAGAAGGCTGGAAGATGTAATTCAGGCTATTGTATCAAAGGTAAACAGGACAGTTAATGAATCAACTCCTATTGCAGATGCAAGACTTGCAGATGGATCTCGTGTAAACGTGGTTTTGCCGCCTATAGCGTTAAATGGACCTATTGTAACAATAAGAAAGTTTCCTGAAAACCCTATGACTATAGAACAGCTTATAGAGTTTGGTTCAATTACAGAAGAAGTTGCAGAAGTCCTTAACAAGATGGTTAGAGCAAAATATAACATTTTTATAAGCGGTGGAACAGGATCTGGAAAAACTACATTTTTAAATGCCCTGTCAAATTATATTCCCAAAGATGAAAGAATTATTACAATAGAAGATTCAGCAGAATTACAAATTGTAGGTATAGAGAATATTGTAAGGATGGAAACTAGAAATGCAAATACTGAAGGAAAAGGTGAAATAACAATAAGAGATCTTATAAAAACATCACTTCGAATGAGACCTGAAAGAATTATAGTAGGTGAAGTTCGTGGTCCTGAAGCTATAGATATGCTTCAAGCCATGAATACAGGACATGATGGTTCTTTATCTACAGGACATGCAAACTCAACTAAAGACATTCTTTCAAGACTTGAAACAATGGTTTTAAGTGGTTCTAATATACCTTTAGAAGCCATTAGACATCAAATTTCCTCTGCAATTGATGTAATTGTTCATTTATCAAGAATTAGAGATAAATCCAGAAAAGCCATGGAAATTACTGAAGTTGTTGGTTACAAAGAAGGAAATATTCAACTAAATCCTCTTTATGTATTTGAGGAAGAAGGAGAAGATTCTCAAAAAAGAGTGCTAGGTAAGTTAAAGAGAACAGATAATAAAATGGTTAATAAATTAAAGTTTAAAATAGCTGGTATATCTGATGTATTTTAAGAACGAGGAGAGTGAGAAAATGGCTCTAAGTGTTGCAAAGGAAAAGGATACTCAAACTGTTTTAATTGATTATGATGTCTACGTTATGAAGCCAATTGAAAAGATTCTATATACTCTTTTTGCAGCAGTTATTCTTTTGGTAATTGGCTTTATATTTTATCAAAATGTAATTTTATCATTACTTTTGACTCCATTTGCTCTTTTTTATCCTAGATTTAAGAAAAAGGAGTTAATTAAAAAGAGAAGAAATCACTTGAATTTGCAGTTTAAAGATATGCTGTATGCACTTTCATCTTCTTTGACTGCAGGTAAATCACCAGAATCTGCTTTTTCAGATGTGTTAAAAGACTTAAAAGTTTTATATCCAACTTCTGATGTATATATAATCAAAGAAGTTGAGTATATAGTGAGAAAGTTAAATATGAATGAAACTGTGGAAAGTGCTTTAGATGATTTGGCCAAAAGGTCAAAAATTGAAGATATTAAAAATTTCACAGAGGTATTTAAAACCTGTAAAAGAACAGGCGGGAATTTAGTAAGCGTCATTAGAAATTCATCAGATGTAATAAATGAGAAAATTGAAATCAAAGAAGATATTAACACCACAATTGCATCAAAAAAGTTTGAACATAAAATCTTATCTTTTGTGCCCATCATAATGATAGTGCTTCTTACGGTAACGACAGAAGGATATATGGATCCTTTATTTAACAGCATTTTAGGAAGATTGGTAATGACAGTTTCAATTATTATTATGGCTGTAGGTTACTTTGTATCTCGCAAAATAATAGATATTAAAGTTTGATTGGTGTGGAGGTCATATGTTAATAATATTTATAATTGTATTGATTATATTTATTGTACTGCTTCTTTTATCAAAGAATAAATATAGTGAATACACAGAGCCACTGGATAAAGATGAATATAAGTTAAAAGATTTGCTGTCTATTGGGCTTATTATTCTTGATAAGTTTAAATATTCTTATAATACAGAATATGATAGAAAAATTCTCAACAAAATATCTGAGTTAAAGGGACCTAAGTATTCAGTTTATTACCTTCAAATTTATTGGGCTAATAAAATAGCTCTCTTCTTTATAGTACTACTTCTTTTTTCACTTGTAGGAGTTTCTATGGAGGAAATCACCTTTGAGTATGTATTTTTTGGATTGTTTCTTTTAGGTCTTATAGTATTTGCTTCTTACAGGGAATTAGACGGAAAAGTGAAAAAAAGAAGGCTTAGCATACAAATTGATTTTCCAGACTTTTTAAATCAACTTATTCTTCTTGTAAGTGCAGGTATGACAGTTTCAAGGGCTTGGGAAAAAATTGTTGACCAAAGTGATAAAGAAACTGTTTTATATGAAGAGTTAAGAGTTGTACTTGGTGATATAAGAGCTGGTAAATCAGAAATAAATGCCTTTGAGGATTTTGCTAAGAGGTGCAGGATACCAGAGATAACTAGATTTTCTTCTGTAATAATTCAAAACCTTAGTAAGGGAAGCTCGGATATGATACCAGTGCTTCTTAGACAATCAAGTGAATGCTGGGAAATGAGAAAACATGCAGCTAGGAGAGTGGGAGAAGAGGCAAGTTCAAAGTTGCTTTTTCCAATGATGCTGATGTTTGTGGCAGTTATATTGATAGTAGCGACTCCAGCAGTCATATCTCTTATGGGAGGTATGTAAGTATTTAAAATATGAGGAGGTAAAAGACATGATTAAAAAATTTTTAAAGGAAGAAGACGGACTAGGTACAGTTGAGATAGTTATAATTATTGCAGTTTTAGTTGCTATTGCATTAATTTTCAGAAGAGCTATATTTGATTTTGTTAATGGTATTATGGATAGAATTTTTACTGATCAGGTTGAAGAAGAAACTACTAAAGGGATTCCAACACCTATATCAGAAGAAGAAAGTGGCTAAAATAGTAGTGAACTCGTTTGACCAAAGCTAAGCATCGAGACTTTAGGTGAAGTCTTAGAATAAGATTAAAATTCAGCAAAACACTGACATTAAGTTTATATTAGGGCAAAGAACTTTGCCCTAATATGTTTGTTGCAAGTATTGCAGGCTGGTGAAAGAACTAATATCAAGGGCTTACACGCAAGTTTTTATTTTTTAAAAGAGGTAATGTAAAATGTACAGTAAAATATTGAAAAATAAAAAGGGAAGCCTTACCGTTGAGGCAACAATAGTTGTGCCTGTTGTTATTTTTACGCTTATTGCGTTGATACTTATCGGAGAATTTCTTTATCAACAGTCATACATACAATCTGTTGCTGACAGAACGGCATGTCGTGGTGCTGAAGTATGGAATAATCCTTCAAAGGATATGATTAAAGCTCAGATATTAAAAGATAATATGAAAGATGTGTGTCTTTACTGGAGAATACCACTTTTGGAATCATCAGAGGCAAAAGATAAAAAAAGGTCTAAAATTGAAGAATATACAAAATATCTAATGACAAATGCATCTATTTTGGGTAAGCCTGACTCATTAGATGTAACTGCCGAAATGGCAGAGGATTATATAATATATAAAAAAATAAGAGTAACTGTAAAGGCAGAGTATAAAAATCCTTTTGCCCCTATTTTAAGACCCTTTGGTCTAAAAGATACAATAATCATTAAAACCCATTCGGAGGCAGTTGTAAATGAGCCAGTTGAGTTTATAAGGACTACGGATTTTGCATTGGACATAGTCAGAGAAGTAGATAATAAAATTTTTAAAGGCATGGGTGATGAAATTATAACAGATGTAAGAGACGGAGTTGGAAATGTATTTGGAAAAATAGAAGATGTAGTTGGCGAGGATGATTAAAATTGTTTTATTCTGGACTTATAAGACAAAATAAAGGTTCATTGACTGTAGAAGCTGCAATTGCACTTCCTTTATTTATGTGTGTTTTTTTAAGCATAGCTTTTTTTATGAGGGTGGGATACATACAAAATAATGTGCAAAATGCTATAAATGGTGCAGCCAACGAGCTTTCAACATACAGTTATCTTTACTCAGTTTCAGGTCTTCAAAGTTTGAATGATGAGATTACTGAAAGTACTGATAAATATGGAGAAAGTGCATCTGAGAATATGACAGGTCTTCTAGAAGTGTTTGATTCACTGGGAAACAGTTTTCAGGGAAATAACAGAGAGGATATAGATGTAAATGAATTTGAAAGTTTGTATGATGACAGTGTGTCAGCAGTGGAAGGTGTTTTAGAAGGTGTTAAAAATGAGCCTGAAAAAGAGTTTATAAGTGTAGCTGCACTATTTGTCGGAGCAGGATATGAAAACATTAAAAGTGAGCTGTCAGAGCCGGTTGTGCGCTTTTTTATGAGAAAATATATAAACGAGAACATTTTAAATAGTCAGGGCGGACCGGGAGCTTATATTGCTGTAGGAGAGGGAGAAAATCCTTTAAGAGCTTTTGAGTTTGACAATCGTATTTTTTCTGATAATAAATCCATAGATATAGTGGTTAGTTATAAAATTGAAACGGTGCTTCCCATAAATGTACTTCCAGAAATCCATATAAAGCAGAGGGCAACAGTTAGAGGATGGATGGACGGTGATGCATCTCCAGCATTAATGATAGAAGAAATAGAGAAAGCAGGTGAGTCAGTATGGGATCAAGAAAATTTTAAATATGGAAGCTATATAAAAGAACAGGAACTAAAAAAATATGAATCAGGGGAAGGGGAGGATGTGTATGACGTAAGAAGCATTAATCTATATGCTAAAAGCTATCAAAATATAAGTGTTGCAAAGAGTTCAATAAGAGGTAATATTAATAAATTGTATTCAGAAACAAAGGACAATGAAGATATTACTTCAAGAACACTTATTGTGGTAGTACCAGAAGGAGCTCTTACAGAAGAGGCAGAAAAGATGTTTGAGGAATTAAAAGAGGAAGCAGCAGATAAAAAGCCTGCTATTTCAATTATTGAAAAAGAAGGTTATGGTACACCAAAAGGTCATTGACGAAATAAAAAATGTCTTTTACCATTGGGCTTTTGATGGTGTTGTAAGACAGCAATAGCTGATATGTTGTCATGAGCTTTTTTGGACTTAATTTTCTTTAACATGCTTGACAAATATTCTTGAACATGATTGTTGCTACCTTTGCATTTTTGTATATATTTTAAAATTTCCTGTTCATCAAGATAATTATAAAATCCGTCACTGCATAGCAAAAAATTATCCGTTTCCATTATAGAACCTTTTAATTCATATAAGTCAATATCGTTAGACACTCCCATGCATTTTGTGAGGACATTTCGTTTAGGATGATTTTTAGCTTGTTTCCAAGTTAGTTTTCCCTCTCTTACCAGCTGTGCTACCCAAGAATGGTCTTTAGTAAGTTTGGTTATATTTTTATTTATAAGATATATTCTGCTGTCTCCAATATGCTTAATTAAATATGAATTATTATATAAAAAAAGCATTGAAAGGGTAGAGCCAACACTTTCTTTTATTGAAGTCCCATAGTCTAGTATATTTTGATTAATTGCTTGTATTAATTTTTTCAGACCAATGTCAATTAAATGCAAGTTAAAATTGTCAGTATTAATTAGTGCTGACAAATCCTTTTCCCACCATTTTTTAAAGTTACTCACAATGATGCTGCTTGCAACTTCTCCAGCAGAAAGCCCGCCCATGCCATCTGCTATAACAAAAAGACCAAACTCTCCAAAATGAGTTTCTCCTATTTTGACCAGTAAATTATCCTGATTTATTTTTTTTATATTCCCTGTGTCGCATATTGCTCCTACATTAAAATTATTCATGAGTTTTCTCCTAATAACTTTATATAGATTTTTAAGGAATTTTGAATATATATTTACTATTTGCAAATACAATTATATCGTTGTCTTTTATTTCATATTCTACATTGCTGTTTAGTCTTTTATCATTTATAAATGTTCCATTTTTGGAATTTAAATCTTTTAAAAAATATTGGCCGTTCTTTGTTATTATTTCAGCATGAACTTTTCCAATTGCTTTGTTTTGGGTTACATAGTCAACTTGATCTTTTAGTCTGCCAATTATAAATTCAGGTTTTGTTATTTTTATTTCTTCTAATACACCATCTTTATTTGCCTGTAAATATGGTGGCGATGGGTCTTGAGAGTTAAGAAGTGTAGTTTCGTCCTGACCTTCCTGAGATAATAATGTTGTTTCATCAGAAGCTTTAGAGTTAGTATTAAAAACATTTGGTTGGATATTTTGCTCTTGGTGATGTTTGTTTTGCGAGAAAGATAGGATTTCTTTTTTATTGGTGTTTACTTGTGGTTTGCTAATATTTGAGTTTGAAGGTTTTGGATGTGCAGGCTCTTTTGACGAAACAGTTTCTATGATATTTTTTTTATTTAAAATATTTTTCCAAAGAAGAAGGCTTATAGCACCTGCTAAAATAACTATGCCAACTATATTTGTTCCCATATCATTTCCTAAAGAATCTAAAGCATCAGATGTTAATAAAATGACAGAGCCAGTCACGATTATAAGTTGTAGCACAAAACCCAATACAATTACATTAGAATTATATTTCATTTTTGTTTCTGTGTTCCTGGATTTTTCTACAGAAGATTTAGGTTTCTGAGTTTTCTTTGGAGGTTTAGGAATGTTAAAATTATTCTTGCTAGGTGGTATGTCAGGTTTGTTTTTTTCAAAACAGTCGCTTTGAGGTTTTGGGGTATTGTTTGATTTATTTTTAAATTGCTCTGAAGCTGTAGGGGCAGGTTTATTGATTGTGTTTTTATTATAAGGTTGCTGCACTTTTAATTCTTTTAAAAGTTTTTCAAATTCTAAAACAGTAAATGTATCTAGTTTAAGTAAATTGATAACTTTTTGTATAAAATTATCATTATTTGATTCGTCCATGTCTGCACTGTTGATTATAAAGTTTTTGGTGAATTCTTTTAATACATCATTAATATTCAATTGTGTATTCACATTAAAAGGTAAGTACACAAGGGCAATTTCGAGGTTGTTTGGATTTATGTACATGTATTCATCCATTAAGAGAAATGATTTCTCTGAAAACAGATAGTCTTTTGAAGATAAAATTGTTTTTGTAATGCCTGAAAAAATTGAAACAAAAGTATTTTTGTCTATTTTATTGCGCTTAAGGTACTGAGCTAATGATAATTTAGAAGTGATGTTATAGTATAAATTATGTTTGTCATCTTTTTGCCGTACATCCAAAGGCAAAATATTTTTGTTTGGATTATTTGCTAAAATTCCTACTTGATATTCATGTATTTTCTCAGACGCATCAATACTTATTACAAGAAAATTGCCTGAAGCACTGCTTTCATAATCAAATTCCAGCTTCTCACTGTAGAAATTATTCATAGAGAGGCTCCTCCTTTTAGGTGAACGATTTTGATTTGCATATATAGAATTTATTACCCTTATATACTATTTTACAATTAAACAGATATTTTGACAACTATAATTTTATATATACACCTACGAGAAGAAAAAAGTGTGGAAGAGATATTGGTAAAATGATATAATGTATGGTAATCGTTTTTGGCTTTAAACCTTGATATAAAAATTTACAAAGGTGGCTAATATTTTATGATAATTAAACTGGTCTTGCTTTCTCTAACTGTTATTTTATCAGTCTATTTTGACTATAAATACTCAAAAATCAAAAATTTCATAGTGTATCCAGCTATATTATTAGGACTTCTAACCAACTTAATCATGTCGGGAACTGATGGTTTTAAAGATTCTCTTTTAGGGATTATTGTTCCCTTTATAATTTTGTTTTTGTTTTATGCATTAAGATTTCTTGGAGCAGGAGATGTTAAACTATTTTCTGCAATAGGTGCTGTAATGGGATTGAGATTTATAATCTATTGTATGGCATATTCATTTTTATTTGGTGGTTTTTTAGCATTGATTATAATGATTAAAAGGAAAAACTTTTCTAAAAGATTTAAAAAGCTTTTTTTATATTTAAAATATTTATTTACCGTAATGAAGTTTGAAGAATATCAGGAATTTGATGAAGACAAATCAGGTGTTTTTCGCTTTTCATATGCAGTTTTAGGCGGAGTTATTATTACAATTATTCACAAGTCAACAATTGGGATTTATATAATGTAAATTATTTTATTTAAAAAAAACGTTACATATCTTGACAGAAGTAAAGTAATGTATTAATATTTTAAATACGGTGTTTTTAATTTTTTTGAAAGGAGGTAGGAAGTATGTTAAAGACTATTCATATGACATTGAATGGAAGTTTTCGTTTAAATTTGATTTTTGCTAATCCTGCCTCAAATGATGGATTTTTGTTATAAGATTTTGTTGGTAACAAGACCATGGGGTGAAGGGTTTACCCCATGGTCTTTAATATATTTAAAGGTCATGGAATTATATTCCGTGGCCTTTTTGTAATTTAGTAGAGATAAATGGGGTGAAAAATCAGTTATTTTATAAGCAATATGTTTTTAAAATGATTGCAGAATGAATTTAGTTAATAGGAGGTCAAAGGTTTTGAAAAGATTGGCTTTATATATGAAAAAATATAAGTGGTTTTATATATTAGCATTGTTAATGATGTTTTTAAGTATAACTCTAGATATGTTCAGCCCTCGACTAATAGGAAGTATTGTTGACAGAGTTATTATTGGAGGTGAAACTCATCTGTTTTCTGGAATAATAACAGCTCTTATAGTTATAACAGTTTTAAAAGCAATTTTTTGTTATATCAAGGAGTATTCTTTTGATTTATCTGCTGCAAAAGTAATTATGGACTTAAGGCAGGATATGTTTAATCATATTCAAAAACTTTCATTTAGTTATTTTGACAAAGTAAATACCGGCGAACTTATGTCTAGAATTAAAGATGATACTGAAAATATTTTACATGCCCTTGCCTTTGGAATAATGCTTTGTATTGAGCAAGCTCTGTATTTTTTAGTTGCTTCTGTGCTTCTTTTTACACTTAGCTGGAAGTTGGCTCTTTTGACTATTCTGATAATGCCTTTTCTTGCATATGTTGTTTTCAAGCTTGAGAAAAGAGTGGGAGAAACTCATGGAAAAATAAGTGATCAGAGAGCGGCCTTAAATACAACTGCTCAGGAGAATATTGCAGGGGTGAGGCTTGTCAAGGCATTTGCTAGGGAAAAGTTTGAAATAAATAAATTCTTAAAGAAAAACCAGCATAATTACAGACTCAATATGGAACAGACAAAGGTGTGGGGAAAGTATTTTCCAAAAATCGAATTTTTGTCAAATTTTATTATAGTTCTTGTAGTAACTGTTGGTGGTTTTTTGGTAATAGGCGATGAGATTTCATTAGGAACCCTTGTTGCTTTTAGCAATTACATTTTTATGCTTATATGGCCTATGAGAATGATGGGATGGCTGACAAATATTATTGCTCAGTGTTATGCGTCTCTTAAAAAAGTGGAAAAGATATTTAAAGAACAGCCAGATATTAAGAGTCCTGAAAATCCATTAAAGCCTAGAGAATTTAATGGGCATGTAGTATTTAAAGATGTATTTTTTGAATACAAGGGGATACCTGTATTAAAAAACATAAATATTAATGCACAGCCTGGGACTACAGTTGCTATAATGGGAATTACCGGCTCTGGAAAAACATCTCTTATAAATTTAATTGGACGGTTTTATGATGTATCATCAGGAAGTGTTTTGGTAAATGGCATTGATGTAAAAGATATGGACTTAGATTTTTTACGTAGTAAAATTTCAATTGTTATGCAGGATGTATTCTTGTTTTCAGATTCTATAGAAGAAAATATAAAGTTTGGAGTAGATGAAGCATCAGAGGAAAAACTTATTTCAGTATCTAAAGATGCTAATGCTTATGAATTTATATCTAAGATGCCTCAAAAGTTTGATACTGTCATTGGGGAGAGAGGTGTTGGGCTTTCAGGAGGACAGAAACAGAGAATATCGATAGCCAGAGCTTTTATGAAAGATGCTAAGATATTAATACTCGATGATGCCACATCAGCTCTTGATATGGAGACAGAACATGATATACAAAAATCTCTTAATGAACATAAGGGTGTAACTAAATTTATTATTGCTCACAGGATTTCTGCAGTTAAAAATGCAGATGAAATCTTAATATTTGAAGATGGTGAAATAGTTGAAAGAGGCAAGCATCAGCAACTTTTGGATTTAAAGGGGAAATATTATGAAACTTACTTAAATCAGCTTGGCAAAATAACATTTTATGACGAAGAGGAGGTAGTGTAATGCCTGTTAATAATTTTAGAAAAGATGAAAACTTAAAAGAAACTGTAAATATAAAAGTTGTAATGCGCCTGTTTTCATACCTTAAACCGTATATTCGGACTGTTATAAAAGTATTAATTTTAATTGGTATAGTGATTTTTGTTGAACTTTTAAATCCCTATTTTATGAAAGTTGGAATTGACACATATATTTCAAACAGTGATGTTAAGGGACTTCTAATACTAGGATCTATTATGGCTTTTGCAAATTTTGCTGCAATGATTTGTGCAAAATATAGAATACTTATAATGTCTGGAGTATCTAATAAAATACTTTTGTCTTTAAGGCAACAGCTTTATAACCATATTCAAAAACTTTCATTTAATTTTTTTGACAATAGATCGGTGGGAAAGATATTAGCACGTATAGTTGGAGATGTGAATGCTCTAAATGAGCTCTTTACAAATAGCATTACAAATCTTATTCCTGATTTAATAAAAATGGTGGTAATTGCTATAATAATGTTTTCTATGAATTACAAACTGGCACTGGTTTCTTTTAGTACACTTCCAATACTATTTGTTTTAATGTTTTTAGTTCAAATAGTGTCAAGAAAGAGATGGCAGATAGAAAGAAAAAAAACATCCAATTTAAACGCATACAGTCACGAAAATTTCTCAGGTATAAAAGTTGTACAGGGCTTTAACGGAGAGCAAAAGACTAGACGTACTTTTAGAGAACTTTTAAATGATCAGAGAATTGCTTTTGTGAGGGCTGTTAGAATGAATGATATGTTCTGGCCTTTAGTGGAATTATCATGGGGTGGTGGAACGGTATTGGTTTTTTGGTATGGATTAAGACTTTTAAATGCAGATGAAATCACTATAGGGGTTCTAGTGGCTTTTACAAGTTATATATCAATGTTTTGGGTGCCTGTTATGAATATATCTAATTTTTACAATATACTGATTACAAATTTGGCTGGAGCTGAAAGGATATTTGAAATTATGGATATTAAGCCAGATATAAAAGATTGTGAAAATGCTGACTTAATGCCTAGAATAAAAGGAAATGTAGAATTTAGAAATATAACTTTTGGATATGATAAAAGTCAGACAGTATTGCAAAATGTAAATTTTTATATAAATGAGGGGGAAACTGTAGCTTTAGTAGGTCCTACCGGAGCAGGAAAGACTACAATTATAAATCTTATAAGCAGATTTTATGAAACTTCAAGGGGAAAAGTTTTAATTGATGGGTTAGATGTGACAAAAGTAACATTAGAGAGTCTTAGAAGTCAGTTAGGAATAATGCTTCAGGATACATTTCTTTTTTCGGGAACGGTAAAGGATAATATAAGATATGGAAAGTTAGATGCAAGTAATGAAGAAATTATAGAAGCTGCTAAGACAGTTTGTGCCCATGATTTTATTAAAAAACTTCCAGATGGTTATGATACCGATGTAAATGAAAGAGGTTCTAGGTTATCAGCAGGACAAAGACAGCTAATTGCTTTTGCAAGAGTGCTTTTAGCAAATCCAAGAATACTCATATTAGATGAAGCAACTGCCAGTATTGATACCTATACTGAAAAGTCTATCCAGCAGGGGATACAAAATCTCTTAGAGGGCAGAACGTCTTTTGTAATAGCCCACAGGCTTTCAACAATACAGAATTCAGATAGGATAATGGTTATTGATGATAAAGGTATTAAAGAAGAGGGAACTCATGAGGAGCTTATAAATAAAAAAGGTATGTACTATGAGCTTTTTATATCACAGTTTAAATTTTTAGATGGAAGGGAAGTGATGTAAAACTTTGTTTACAAATTGGATTTTAAATGATAAAATGTATAAAAAGTTGAAAGTGTAACATTATGTAATTGAACCCACTGGTTAACATAAAATACCCAATTGGCTTACATGTGTAGTATGCAACAAAAATATATATCAGGGAGGTATTACAAATGAAAGGTTTAGCAAAAGTTCTGTGCATTATTTTGTTAGTGGGTATTATTGCAAGTGGCACTATTGTTAGTTATGGTGATGTAGAGGAAAGTAAAGAATTTACACCTGAAATAGCTTTAATGAACAAAACTAATGATGACGTAACATTTATTTCAGGTAGATTAACTGAAAGGTCAGAAGAATTACCGGAAGAGATAGTAAGAAGCGTTTATGCTAAAAGTTTTGAAGAACGGGAAGTAAAAGTAGATGAACTAGAATTTGAAATTACTGAACAGATTACAAATTCAATGGGGAGGACAGTTGTAAAAACTGTACAGGTGCAAGGTGGAGTCCCTGTATATGGAAGTGAAAAAAATTTTCACGTAAACAATGAAGGTGTTGTTGAAGTTGTATCAGGAAAAAGCATTGGGAACATAGGAGAATTAAGTAAAAAAAGCACTCCTTTAAGAATATCAGAAGAAGAAATTATAAATCTAATAGAAAGGGATTTAGGTTATAGAATTGAAATTTTTAATATGTCTTCACCTAAATTGATTCTTTACCCTGTTGATGATATTTATCAGTATGTTTACAAAGTTACAACAAGTATATTAGAACCAGAGCCAAATAGTTTTACTTACTATATTTGTGGAGAAAATCTGGATGTTATTAATGTAGAGAGAGTTGGAGCCGACTCACAAAACAGCGTTTGTGGAACAGGAGTTGGTGAGTTTGGTCTTATTGAGGATTTAAAGATGGTTGAAGAAAATGAGATATTTTATTTAATTAATCCAGATGAAAATTTTGAAACTGGTGAAGCAGTAAACTTTCAAGTATTTAACAACACAGAAAATCATTTTGAAGCAGATCCAGATTTGCCAATAAGCAGACTTACACATGGAGTTGATGCACATTATAATTTAACTAAAATAATAGAATTCTTTAATGACCATTTTAATCGAAATTCATATGATGATGAGGGAGGATTAATAAGGTGTAGAATAATGTTTGGACCTCATAATGCACGTGCAGAACCATATGGTAATTGGGGAGATCATAGTGAGGTTTGGTTTTTTAACAGAAAACCTCTTGATGAAGAGGGAAATGAGATTACTGAGGGAAAAAGCACAGCTGCTGCATTGGATATTGTAGCACATGAGTTTACACATTTAATACTTTACCATGAAGGATTGGACTATAATGATGGTCAGGAAAATATGGCTTTGCATGAAGGATTAGCAGATACATTTGGAGTTATCAGTGAATATGCCTTAGAAGACTATCTTTTAAGTGAGGGAGAGTTTGACTGGTATATAGGCGAGGATACAGGGAAGGTCATGAGAAATGCCGCATATCCTGAAATAACACAGTATAGCGATGTTCCAAACATGGATCCTTTTATACCACATAATGCAGGAGGAGTTATTACAAAGGCCGCATATCTTATTGCAGAAGGTGGCACTCACAATGAAAAAGAAATAGAAGCCATAGGTTATAGTAAGCTTGCAGGTATATTTTATAAAGCCATGACTGATGGTTATGTTGTACCCCAATCATCACTGAAAGATTTTGCAGGTTATGCTGTTACTGTTGTAAATTTACTGAAAAATGAACAGTATAGTCATAGTAGCATAAAAGGAGAAGACAGCATTTATTACTGTTATGATGATGTTAACACTGTCATAGATGCTTTTACTTCAGTGGAACTATTGCTAGGAGCACCTGGAAATTTTGAAATGACAGATGTAGAGGAGTTAGCAGTAGATTTTACATGGGATGCCATTTCGGAGGCTAATTATGGAATATATAGAAAAGAGACAGATTCTGAAGAGCAACCTGAAAAAATAGCACAAACAACAGAAACTGAAATAACTGTGGAAACTCTTCCAGGAATACACGATTTCTACATAGCATTAGTTGATGAAGATGGAAACAGAATATCAGGTTTTAGTAATGCTGTAACTGTTGAAGCATATTTAAATGAACCTGAGAATTTAAGGATATCTAAGGAAATAGGTCTAATAACGAAGGTTAAATGGGATTATAATGAAGCATCATGTGTTCGTTATGGTATATATGCAAAGCCATCATGGTCAGAGGATGAGCCTGAAAAAATAGCGGAAACATCAATTAAAATGTTTTTTACAATTTCCCTATGGGGAAGTTATGATTACTATGTAGCAGTTGTAGATGAGAATGGTGAAAGAATATCTGATTACAGCAATAAAGTAACTGTTAAAAGTTCTATATTTTGCTTAAATTAAAAAAGTTTTAAAAATACAATTACGGCTGTGTTGCAATAAGTAGCACAGCCGTGTTTTTGATTTAGCTTTAGCTAAACGACTTCACTCACTTACATAGGCTTGTTAGTTTCTTACAAACAGTAGAAACGTTCGCTCTCCTGTCAACATATAATCAGAGCTAAGAGAGTTTTCAGCAAGATTTAAATATTTTGTCTTAAAATTATATATTGATGCTGCCTTTAAATTAACTTCACTTACTATTTGACCTGTTATATCATCTTCATATTCATCTATTTTAACTGTAATATTAAAATCATTATAATTTTCGTTTTCACAAACAAAAATTATTTCATTTCCATGAATTGAAGATAAACTCAAATTCATAGCATCTTCAAATGCCTCACAAAAATATTCTATAAATAATTCTTCATCCACACTTGCGTGAAGATCTCTTCTACTGTCTTCTTCAATACTTCTATCTTTAGCTGCACGAAAAGAGTTGGTTAGAGCAGATGTTAATATCACTCTTTCTCTTAAAATATTTACAGTCTCCACCATTGGTTCTATAATTATTGACGTCAATATTATTATTAATATACCTATTGCAATATTTTTCAATAGTCCTCATTCCCATTCACTCAAAATAATAGTCTAAATCTTTATAATGCTTAAGACCTGTTGTTGTAATAGAAAAGGAAACAGGTAATTCTCTTTCATACTCCTCACCCCAAAGAGTTATTGTCAAAGGATAAACGGCACTTATTTCAACTGTTATAGGGGTGCCCCGTTGTCTGTAAGGTTTTTGATTTTCTGATAGTTCTTCATAATATGTTTCATTATCGTTTCCTATAGCACTTGTGCCACTTTCATTAATAGCTGTTATTTCTATAGCTCCTGCGTTTTCCCTGAATATAGGTCGATCACTGAGTCTCTCCATTGCATCGTCATAATAAGACTGTTTTATGTAATTATCACTGGCAGCAACTTGGGATATGTTAAAAGTTTCAATAATCAATGTCATATACCAAGGAAAAAAGAAAATCAGGTTTGTAAACAACAGCATACATATGGTTACAAGTATTGTTGTCAGCAAAGCCTTTGCTATACCCTGCATTTATTACACCGCCTTAAGATATCAAGTTTTCTATTTGTTCCATAAATAAATCCCATATCTCTCCAATCCAACCATCTAGGTTATTTTGAACAATTACAATAATAAAACCTATAATTACTATGACTGCAACAGTTATAGCAATTTGTTTTACTCCAAACTCTCCTGATTGGTCTTTTAATAAATTTCTAATTATTTTTTTAGTTTTCATAAATAATACCTCCATTTTCTTTTTATTGAAATATTTCAAAAGATGCTAAAACGTACAACTTGTAATCTATATGAAAAAAATTTTCTTTTTTCACTGAAACATTTTTAAGGATGCCAAAACCATAAATAGATAATATATAGCGATATATATCATAAGAACTACAATTAGTATAAGCTGTATTCTTGAATTAGTGCTCTGTCTTTTTTGAAGCTCATTTTCTAGTGCCCTTATTCTATATTCGTCTAATTCATTTTTAAGGTAAGACATTTGTGATATATTGTCATAGCCGTTAAGACGTGTTTCCATTATGTCACAAAATTTTATTATATGATGAAGAGGAACACGTTTTTTAAGTTGTTTTATTGCATATTCTTCTCCATATACCATATTGTCAAGCATTACCCCAAGTTCATCTGCCATATCAGGTCCAGCATTTTTAATATAGTCTTTTATAACATCAGCAAGATAAATATTTACCGATTTAGAGTACTGATAGTAAACCATGCTGTAAAAAGAAGGGAACTCAAAAGAGATATTTTTATCCTTTTTTTCTATTATCTTTTCAAGCTCTTCTACCGGGTATAACCATCCTAATACTATAAATATTGCAGCTACACATCCTAAAAGTCTGTTTGCACTTGTCATAAATACAGTTAAAATCACAGCTCCCGATGTATACATTAATTGATTTATTCTTATTTCTTCTGGTCTAATTCCAAGGTCTAGCCTGTCAATAATCTTTTGAAATCTTGTTTTTTCAGCATTTCCAATTAAATTTCTTACATATTTGAATGCAAACTCTTTTTTTAAGCTATTAAATTTTTCTTTAAACCTTACATTTTTACGTTCTTTCATGTACATGCGAACATGCTTTTTCTGTTTCTTGCTTACAGGTTTAAAGAAGGGATAAATTATAACTTTAATTAAGTATAAAATTGAAATAAATGCACAAAGTTTTGCTAAAAAAGTCAATGAAATTCACCTCCTGGACCTAGATTACCCTGAAGTGCCTGACATCTGGCAAAACTTAAACATATAGCACTTATAAGAACAGTATTAATAAGCTTTCCTAAATCACTATGTATCATAAATTCCCTGAACTCTTGAACAGTCAATGCATATATAAAAAATAGAATAATAATTATAGTTTTTAGTATGAAATCTCTGTTCATTTTTCTAAAAATTCTATCCTTTCTGGTGTTTATCTCCCTTAAGACAGCATTTTCATCTACGATGTCTAAAAATATATCTGCCATACCTTTTCTTTCATTGTATTCAAATACAATTGCCTTTTTAGTAAAGTTGTCAAATTTAGGGCCTAACTGTCTGTTTAAAAGGGTTATAGCCTGTTTGAAAGAGTAGCCGTTATTTTCACAGTTGTCTATAAACTGCTGAAAGAATGGTCTTATATTTGGACTTATGTATTCATCACTTTCCATTACTTTTTTTATTGCAACAAGAACACCTTCACGAGCTAAAGGACATATCAAATCCTCAGCATCCATTATGTTTTCAAGTTTTTCGGCTTTGATTGATTTAGATTGCATTACAAAGTATGTAAGTATTCCAATAAAAATTGAAACTGCAATAACTACAGACAATGTTATGTTTTGCATAAAAAATACAATAACAAGAACACTTATAGCAAAAAGTATACATAGTATGGACGTAAAACTTTCAAGGGTAAAAGGCATATTAAAGTCAAGTATAAGTCTTTCAATCAATCTATTATACTTTGCAAAGATATTTTCTTTTCTTTTTACAATTCTCTCTTTTTTTATACGTTCAATATATCTTTTTGTATTATATTTGCCCAAGCTCTCTGCCATATTATCCAGTATGTTAAGGAAAGCATTTAAGAATCCTTCAAAAAATTTAATTTCAAAAACTATATTAATTAATGCAAATGCTGCTATTCCAAATATAATACTAATAATTAATGTTAAGTCCATCTGGTTCATACACCTCTTTTTCTAAGTCTTTTGGTGGTTCTGTCAAAAAATTAAATCTGCTTTTTTTAATTCCTGATTTAAGCATTGATTGTTGAACTTTTTCAGACAAACTTCCAACCCTTTTGTGTTTTCCAAGTATTTTAAGTACTTTATGGCTTCCTTCTTCTTCTAAGACATCTTCACAGACAAACTTATAAATTGGGTTTATTATTGGCTCTAATCCATCTGAACCTAAGATTTCTGATATAGAAGTTACCTTTCTGGTTCCATCTGCTAATTTTTCTTGATAAACCACAAACTTAACAGCATTGCATATATTTCTAAGTGCAAGTTCTGCCGGCTCATTAGATGCCATAAGATATGCTGTCAAAAATCTATATATTGCTTCTCTGTCTCCTTCAGCATGAAGCGTTGTAAAGAAATAATGACCTGTTTGAGCTGCTCTTAGAGCAGTTGCAAATTCTCCTGGTGTTCTAAGTTCTCCCGGTCCAATCCAATGGGGAGATTGTCTCATAGCATTTATAAGAAGGTTTTCCATAGTTGCCGGACTAGAATCATCATCGTCTGGAACAGATTCATACTGCAAAACATCATTAATTATTCTTCCATGTTCACTGTTACCTTCTCTACGAATAAGTCTCATTTCAGATGGATTTTCTATAGTTATTATCCTAGACATAGGATTAATTTCCTTTACAAGAATTTCATTTAAAGTGGTTTTACCACTTCCAGTAGGACCTACTGTAATCCATGATAAATCTGATTTTGGAATAAGTGAAAGCAATTTAAACATGTTAGTTGAAAAGGATTCATTTTTTATCATTACCTCTGGAGTAATGCTCTTTTTGCTAAATTTTCTGATAAGAAAAGCCGGTGCACTATATGGAGATATTTCTCCATGAGTTGCATTTACCCTGTAGCCTTCAATTGTCCTAGCATTAACCATGGGTATCTTAGGCGTAAGTCGAACTTTAGACACACCTATAAGTTTTGATATTATTCTTTCCATATGTTCTCTATCATTAAAATTTTCTTCCCACCTTAGAGTTTTACCTCCGCTTTCAACAAAAATTTGATCAGGAGCGTTAGCCCGTATTTCATCTATTGAAGCATCCTGCATGGCTTTTGTAATTGGGCCGTAATGAGTTATTTCATTTGTGAGAGACTTTTTTAAATCTGATAAATCATTAAAACCTTCTACTACAGGTTTTTGTGAATCTACAAATTCATAAATATATGCTTTTGTCATTTCACGTTTTCTGGCCGGGTTGTGTTCTCTTCTAAAAGCATTTGTTGCAATTTTTGTAATGTACTTTTGGCATAATTCTAATGCTTCATCAAAACTAATGGTTGTATATTTCTTTTTTAAATGTTCACCATCTTCATGCTTATTGGACTTATAAGATGTCTTTTGTTGCATATTACTGATTTTACCTCTGTTAAGCAAATTTTTTCACCTCACTTTTACTGTTCTGAAAGATTATCTGCAAGTTTATGTAATTCTCTTTTAAAATATTTATTTATCAAAGGATTATCTTTTACATAAATCCTTCCTTCAAGAGAGTAGGTTATGGCAGATTTAACAAAAGGAATTTTTGCAGCAATATTAAATCCCATTTCCTCAATAACTTTGTAGTCATAGTCTAGGCCTAAAAGGTTCATTAATATTACACTGGTAAATTTTGCAGTGCTTATTCCCACTGAATTTGCATAATCTAAAAGTTTCATCATGTTTCCAGATACTTCGATTCTCTCTGAAGCAGTAAAAAAACCTACATGGCAGTTATTCATTGCTCCAAGGCAGAATTCTAAAGGTGGATTATTGGGAATGTCAATTAGCACAATGTCGAATGTATTTTTAAGCGTTGATATTACACGTTCAATATTTTCAAAATCAAAATCATAGTACTCTTCCATTAAATCGTGGGGACTAGGGGATAAAAGATATAGTCTTTCATATCTTGTATGAAGCATTTCTTCACGTATATCAACCTTGTCACTTTTTAACACCTTAATTAACCCGTCAGACTTTTTATTAGGCTTTACATCTAAAAACTGATATAAATTTGGATAAAAAACCTTTAAATCTACAATACAGGTATTCAAGCCTTTTTGACTGAGAAGATATCCTAAATTGCTTATTAAAAGTGCATTGTCCACAAAATCACAGGATGGAAGAAATCCAACTACACTATATATAAGCTTATTTTCTTGAAGCTCTGAACCTATTAACTCTTTTGAAGATATCTTACTTATCATGCTGGAAACTCTTTTTTTACCTTTCAAGTCCATATAGTCCCACCTCATCCCTAAAATCCAGTATAACATCGCTATCTGCTCTGCTTAACATGGTTATTAAAAAAGCTTTATCAGAATAGGCATTGTATTTAGCAAATTCATTCATTTGTTCCTTTGTCCCTTCAAGCAAAAGGGCTCTTGGTTGAATGTTGTTTAAAAAGTCTTCACTTTTCATAACGTCTTGTCTAGAATCTTCATCTAACTTAAGAACTTCTTGATACACTTCATATACTGATTGGCTGTTTGCGTTTAACATATCTTTTATAACAATGCTTTCAAATAAAATATCTGTTTGAATTGTCCTGCCTCTGGTTCTTGTTAGAACATTGTTGGGACTGTTGTCATCAATTGGTTCATCTGTTTCCACTTCGTATGATACACGTATCCTTACCCTGTCACCTGGCATAAGTATGTCGCCGCCACACTCTAAAAGGTTGTAGGGAAGGGTAAGTACTTCATTTTCTTCATTCATTTCGTAGAGCCATTCATTTCTAAGAGGCTTTTCATCTGTAAATTGATCTTCATAAATGATGCTGTTTTGTCTTAAATAATATTTAGTGAACTTACCTAAAACATCAGAAATATCCTCAGCTAAAACCATATCTTCAGTGTATTCTCTTTTTATAATGTTATATTTTTCAATTTTATCTTCTGTTAAAACTACAAAAGCAGGAATTCCCTCTCCAGATCTTACTCTAAGAACTTCAATTGTATCTGTTGCAGCTTTGTCAGCATTAGTTAATATTGTATAAGAGATTACAATAACTCCTATAGCAAAAATAATAGCCAGTATTTTTTTAAACAGCTTTTTACCTGGTGAGACGCTCTTTACATTACCTAAATCCATTTATCCAATCCCCTCCATTAATCTTAATAATATATTTCCATACATTTCTTCAGAATTTTTTGTTATATTTATTATCGGAACATCTCTTTCAATTTGTAAGTCAAATTCCTGAATATATGGAATAATACCTGATGAAGATACTGGACTTACAAAATACTCACTTAATCCAGAGGTTATAACCTCACATACTCTTTCTTGGGTAAAGATTTTTTTCTGAAATCTAGATCGATCATTGTATTTAGTTATTAACAATTTTAACTTTACATTTATATTTGACATTTGTTCTTTATTGAGAGCTACTTCCATATTTCTAAGGCAACTGAGTATTGAATAAATATTATTTGAAACACATAGCCCGAATATATCTATGTGTATAAGAGTTTCCTGAAAGTTTTTCATTAAATCTAAAGGCATATCTAAAATTATCAAATTGAATTTATTTCGAAAAAATGACAGCATGCCAATGAGTTTTATATTATTGTAAAATTGATTTATAAGCTTTACATCGCAAAATTCATATCCTAATGATGTAAGCCAGAAATTATCCTTGATGTTAAATGAGGTGGTCATATAATCTTGTGGTCTTGCAAGTGTTCTTACAAGTGAAGAATTTATTTGTTCATCTTTCTTTGTTTTTTCATAAAATGCACTAAAATACATATTCATGCTTCTGTAATCAATGTCCATATCTATTATTATGGTACTTAATCCTCTTTTTGAGGCAACAGAAGCTAAGTTCACAACTGAACTTGTTACTCCAGATCCTCTATGGCCTGTAATTGCAACAATCTTACTCATGCCGCCACTTATGCTTTTAAAAGATCTGTCTAATTGGTTTATTGGTTCACCTTTTTGTTTTGTTATAAGACGATTTAAAAAAGATTTTTTCTTTTTAGAATCATTTTTTTTAAAAGAATTAGAATTTCTAGGGATGGTGCTGGAGTTGTCATTAAAATTAAGTGATTCTAATAGTTCTTTCACTGACTGATATCTCTCATCAGGGTTTTGACGAGTACATTTATCTACTATTCTTTCTATTTCTTTTGAAAGATTTTGATCAAAACATCTTATGGGTTTTATCTGATAAGGTGGATCATTAGGTCCTATTCCTGTCAAAAAATGATAAAGGGTTATTCCTAAGCTATATATATCTGTTTTTTCATTTGTCTGTCCACTTCCGTATTGTTCTGGTGCGGCATATCCTTTGGTTCCTATATATACGGTATCAGTAGCTGAAGATGTTTTATACTCGCGAGCTATTCCAAAATCTATCAGCTTAATCTTGCCATCTTTTGTAAGCATAATGTTTGAAGGCTTCATATCTCTGTATATTATAGGATTGGGCTTAAAGGAGTGAAGATATATAAGCACATCACATATTTGAATAGCCCAGTCAATTACAATTTCTTCAGAGAACCTTCCACATTTTCTTAGTTCTTCATCTAAAGTACATCCATCAATATAGTCTATAATTATATAAAATTTTTCATCATCTTCAATAATGTCAAAAATTCTTGGAAGTGCAGGGTGGTTAAGTCTTTTTAGAATATTGGGTTCAATGTAAACATCTATTTTAGAATCTGGTTCTTTTACTATTTCTTTAATTGCCCACAGTGTGCCAAGCTTAACATTTTCAGCCAAATAAACGGTGCTCATGCCACCTCTTCCAAGAATGTCTATTATTTTGTATTTTCCATCAAAAAGGTCATTGTTAATCATCTAATCACCATCTATTCTTAGTATAGAGCATATTGTAATGCTATATTGTGATGCTAATAAACCCCTTGTTGTATTTTGGAAACATGTGAAATTTATTAAAACAAAGTTTTAAAAAAATGACTACAGAAAAAATTTTTAATTGATAGAGAGATACTTTGTCTTTTTGAGACACAAAACTGCTATTTGTCACAGATATATGAAAACTAAATGAAGTCTTTACTTAGGGCTCTGGTGCTTAGAGCCTTAACAATCGAATTTGCTTTAATTATGATTTGTTTTATTCACTTATATCATTTTACTTCTAATATAAACTCTTACTAACATTTTATCAAAATATGTATGTGAAAACAAGTCCCAAATATTTTAGGGTGTGTATATTAAGTGTGAAAAACAATGTTTCAGAAACTAAGTTTTGCAGTATAGAGCATGTAAATTGTTTTATATATATAAAAGCCCGATGCAAAATAGCATCGAGCTTTTATTTTTTTATAACCTAAAATTACATAAGTTATCTTGAAGTGTCGCCTAAACGTTCAGCTGGATAGCTGTTTCCAGTGTAAGTCTGAAATACTTTTTTAACAATATTTCCACCTATTTTACCAGCTTCTTTTGAAGTTAAATCACCATTATAACCTTGTTTTAAGTTAATGCCAACTTCCTTGGCTATTTCATACTTCATATTATCAAATTGAGTTTTACTGTTACTATTATAATTTGCCATTACTATCACCTCCTTAGTCTTATTTTTTCAAAAATAGCGTCTATTATGAGTAGAAAGTTTTACTAAAGATTTTTTACGTTAACTTAAATTTTGACATAGAAATATTTTATGTATAATAAATTTTTATATACCAAGTGTTAGAGAGCATTTTATAAAACATGGAGATGTTATAAGATGTTTATATTTCTCTTATTTTCCCATCTTGGAAAAAGAAAGTTGTATGAAGACGAGGATTTTTTATTTCTATTTGGCGATTTTTTATAGAAACACAAGAATTTGGATGAATTCTTTTAGTGATTTCAATTTCACCTTCGCCTTTTACATTGGAATATCTAGAAATGCTTTTTTTATTTTCTTCTAATACTTTTATTTCATCCTTAATAGACATAAGCCTTTTTAGCCTTCTATTATACTCAGATGTTTGTTGTGGAGTAAGAGATTTGATTGTATCTGCTTTCATCAAAGCTTGCCTTATTTTAGACATTGTGGTTTTTAAATCATTTATTTTTTTATCTATGTTATCTAATTCACATAAAAATGCATTTTTATTAAAACCAGCAACCTCTAATATAGTTCTTTTTTCTAATGTTGTACCTAAAATAGGGGCAGAAATTTTAAACTGAGCTTTAGTTAGTCCGCCTATTATACATCCTTTCAATGATTCAACATATACTTCCTCAGCATATATATTGCTATTAATACAGTAAAAACCTATATATGCAGAACCACCACATTGTATTGTTACGTTATCAACAAATTTTATAAATACATTTTTTTTAGCTTTTATTTCGACATGATTTTTAGAAGCGATTCCACCTTTAATATAGATATTTCCTTCAAGACTTTTTATTCCCTTAATATTACCAAGACCTAAAGAACCATTTATTTCTATATCCTTTGTGGCTTCAACATGAAACCCATCAGCAACAATTCCGGTTATAGTAACAAATCCGTCAAACTTTATATTTCCTGTTTTAAAGTCAACATCTCCATCAATTTCAAGGTGATTGGAAACAGTGATAGAACCGTCATCATTGTAGCTAACAGCTCCGTTTAATTTTGAAAAGATAAGAGTTATCTTTTCCTGATGTGCTTCATAAACAGTTTTTCTATCGTATTTTAAAGGATGGTTTTTACCGTCTGCTGCTGGTATGCTAGTTCCATAGACAGATTTTCCTTCAATACCCTTAGTGGCATTAATTCTTTCGCCAAGCCAATCGCCAATTTTAACCTTGTTAATTAGCTTTAAATTATAGTGGTTTACTTTGCCGTCTTCTTTAATCTCTGGTTTGGGTTCACTTATTTCATACATTTTAATTTTGCTGTCTTCTCCATGCTGAGGAGGTGTTCCTTCAGCAATTGTGTAAGAGGTATCATTTTTCAATTCGTTAAAAAATATTTCTTGTTTAATGCCATGAGATATACCCTTTTCGCCTAAAAAGGCATATACTTTTTTTGTTAATTCTTTTCGGCATGAAAGTTCCAGTTCTTCTTTAGATAAATGAAGAGTTAGTGATGCTTTTAATTCATCATCACTAACAACTAATTCCATTGCTTGTGTTATTTTACCTATTAATTGAGGGGGGCTTGGAGCGACGTTTAGTACATTCCTTACATGTGTGTGGTTATCGATAGCAACATAGGGATACATAGAAATTATTTCATTGAATTGTTCTAATGAAAAGCCAGATTTAATTGTTTCAAGGTACACTTCATTGTTTTTTGCAAATATAATCACATATTCGTTACAGTGTATAGTTTGATTTTTCATTTATCGTTCCCCCTCACAAAGTGTATCGGTAAATTTATATCATACCTTAACAAAAAAGTATACAGAAAAAATATTCCTGTTTTAAAGGCTTAGAGTCAAGCGGAATAGCAAAGGTAAAAAAACTTTACTCTTCCAGTTTAAATTTTTACACTATAGTAATTATAAAGTTTGTATAAACTTCATATATTTATATGGTTATATCATTTAAATACAGGGTGTGATATTTTGACAAAAAAATCAATTATAAGTATTTTGTTGGGCATTGTAGTTTTGGCAAACCAATTCATGTATCTAAAAGGAGATGATTTTGACGAAAATGAGCCGTTAAAAGAGGTAGTTTATATTGAAGGTGATACTTATAGTGGGATTAAACCTCCTAAAATCAGTGCTGGTGCAGCAGTTATTTTAGATACAGTTAGTGGAAGGATTTTATACGAAAAAAATGCTCATTCAAGAAAAGCCATGGCAAGTACAACAAAGATAATGACAGCCATTGTCGCTATTGAAAATGGAAATCTTGATGATAAGGTTAAAGCAAGCAAAAGGGCTGCTTCAATAAGGGGCTCAGTGATAAACCTTAAAGCAGGAGAAGAGCTAATTTTAAAAGAGCTTCTTTATGGTCTGCTTATAAAGTCAGGTAATGACGCTGCTATAGCTATAGCAGAACATGTTGGCGGTTCTGTAGAAGGATTTGCAGAAATGATGAATAGTAAGGCAAAAGAATTAGGACTTAAGGATACAGCTTTTAAAAACCCACATGGTTTAGATGCTAACGGTCACTATTCTACTGCATATGAGTTGGCTAAGCTTGCACGTTATGCATTAAAAAATCCTGTTTTTTCTGAGATAGTAGGTACAAAAAACACTACTATAACAAATAGAAGTCTTCATACAACAAATGAGATGCTTAGTATATACCCAGGAGCTGATGGAGTGAAAACCGGTTATACAGGAAAAGCAGGAAGATGTCTTGTAACATCAGCAACAAGAGATAACTGGAGAATCATATCTGTTGTTTTAAATTGCTCAAGCAGAACTACAAGGGCACAAAGCAGTAAAGATATTTTAGACTTTGCTTTTTCTAATTATAAAATTTATAGTTTAGCTGAATTTGGCGAAATAGGAGGCAGGGTTAATGTAGATAGAGGTAAAAAGGAAGAAGCCTTAGCAGTAGTTATGAAAGATATCAAAATTCCTTTGACTTTACCTGAAAAAGAAAAATTAAAAAAAATAATAGTTGTAAAAAGAACTATAAATGCACCTGTATTTGAAGATGTTGAGGTAGGAGAAGTAAAATTTTGCATTGATGACAAAGTGATTGCAAGGTCAGGTTTAAAGACAAAGAATAAAATACCTAAAAAGGAGTATGGTGACTATTTTAATGAAATATTATATGTATGGTTTTCTTTAATAAAAAAAGTTTGTGATGCTTGACACTGCTTTGTCTAAGTGCTAGAGTTAAAGTCAAGATGGCGTTGTTGGGGTGTATGCACATACCCTTAAAATAGATGGTTGAGTATTAGAATAAGATAAATGGAGTTTTAAAATATATGAAAGTACTTTTAACAGCTATTAATGCAAAGTATATACACTCAGCTCTTGCACCTTGGTATCTTTGGGCAAGTTGTAAAGATTATTTTGATGACATAGAGGTAAAGGAGTTTTCTATAAATGAAAATTTAGAAGATATTCTTGGAAATATCTATTTTAAGAAATGTGATGTGGTAGCTTTTTCATGTTATATATGGAATATTGAACATGTCTTAAAAACATCTGCTAATTTAAAAAAAATAGCTCCTGATATAAAAATTGTCCTTGGAGGTCCTGAGGTTTCACATAATGCGGAGGGCATTTTAAATAACAATAAGTATATTGATTATATAATATCAGGTGAGGGAGAATTTAGTTTCAGGCAATTATTACAGTTTTTTGAGCATAAAAATATAAATATTGATGACATAAAGGGTATAGCCTATAGAAAGAATAAAAAGGTGGTTTCGGGAGAAGAACCGGCTTTAATAGAAAATCTTGATGACATACCTACAGTGTATACAAAGGAAATGATTGAATCGGTAAAGGATAAAATTATCTACTACGAATCCTCAAGAGGATGTCCTTTTTCATGTTCTTATTGTATATCATCTACTTTTAAAGGAGTAAGGTATTTTTCAATGGATAGAGTGAAAAAGGAGTTAAAAACATTATTAGATGAGGAAGTAAAGCTTGTTAAGTTTGTTGATAGAACATTTAACTGTAATAAAAAAAGAGTTATGGAAATATTTAAGTTCGTAATAGAGAACTCAGTTAATACATGTTTTCACTTTGAAGCTGCTGGAGATTTGTTTGATAGTGATATGTTAGAATTATTATCTAAAGCCCCAGAAGGTATAATACAATTTGAAATTGGTGTTCAGTCTACAAATGAACCTACGTTACAGGAGATAGACAGAAGGACAAATACTGAAAAGGTGTTTTATTATGCAAAAAAATTGATAGACTTAGGAAATATCCATGTACATCTTGACCTAATTGCAGGTTTGCCTTATGAGAATTATAGTTCATTTAAAAATTCATTTGATGAAGTCTATAATTTAAAACCTCATAAGTTGCAGCTTGGTTTTTTAAAAATGCTTAAAGGTTCAGAAATACGTAAAAACTCTGAAAGTCACCATTATTTGTACAGGGAATATCCACCCTATGAAGTGCTCCAAAACAAATATTTAAGCTTTGAAGAAATATTTAAATTAAAAAAAATAGAAAAGTTAGTTGATCGGTACTATAACTCTGGAAGGTTTTGTAAAAGTGTAGACTATATTATTAAAAATTATTTTTCTTCACCCTTTGAATTTTATGAAGATTTAGCTTCCTTTTATGAAAAAGAAGGTTATTTTAATCGTTCAATTTCAAGTAGAGAGCTGTATACAATACTTTTAAAGTTTATAGATGTTTTAAGCATTGATAAGGAAATCATCTCTGAATTAATGAAATTTGACTTTTTAACATCTCACAAAAACACTAATATACCAGAGGGCATAGAAAAAATTCATATGCCAAAACTAAGAGGAAAAGTATCGGAGTTTTTGAAAAACAAAGAAAATGTAAACAAGTATCTTCCTGAATACTTAGGTGCATCAGTAAAAAAAATAATTAAGAATATTCATTTTGAGCCATTTAGGCTTGATGTTACAAATAAATTCGAACGAAAAGAAAATTTAGAAATAATTCTATTTAATTACAATAAAAAGAGTAAAGTTTTAGGGCTTTTTGAGTTTAAAAAAATTGATTTATAGTTTTTATATAAACATTTTTAAAAGAACCAAAGATGTTAGACAGATATGAAAACTGATATTTTAGTTCCTTTAGGTTTGTTTGATGCAATTACCATATTATCTGATAGTTTGTTAAGTATCATAAGTCCCCAGCCTCTGTCTTTTATGCTATTTAAATCCTTACATTGATTTTCCAAATTTAATATAGAAGGGTTTAAGCCAGAACCTTCATCAGTCATTTCAAGAAGTATTGAATGCTTTGTTTTTTGCATTGAAAAAGAAACCTTTCCAGAATTTTTACCATATCCATGTTCTAAAGAGTTAATCAATAGTTCATGGGTAGCACTTTTAAGTTTGAAAATTATTTTTTCATCGGAAGTTAAATTGTTTATAGTTTCTTCACATAGAAAAAGAAATTTTTCTATACTGTCTTTGTCAAAAGGTATGAATGCTTCTAATGTATACTTTAATATTTGCATAAGTTAGTCCTCCATGAGTAAAATATTCACTTTTAACTATAATTATATCATATCCCATTGATAGCTGCAATCAAAGTGTATTTCCTTATTTCCTACCACAGGTTTGCTCCTTGAATTTTATGTATTTGTTTGATATATTAATTGCATACAAGGAATAATTTAATGATGAAATTTTCGATTCAGAGTCGGATTTTTCCATTGAGGTATTTCTAAATTTAAAATGAAAAGGTGGAGTACTATGATTGAAGAGAAAGACAAACAGCTGTTGCAGGTAATGTCTCGAGCAATAAATCAGTACCTAAAGGCTGCGGGTAATTTGTCTGATAAAGCATTTGACGAAATGTCAAAGCATAATGGACTTTACTGGAGTGAATTAGAGGAACAAAAAACAACTATTGAGCAATTGATTAGTGAAGATAATAAGAAAGACGAAGAAATAGACAATAAGAAAGATGAAGAAACAGACAATAAGGATAAAGAAAATGCTCCATTAATGCTTTATAATTCTATGATAGAATATTTGAAAAAACAAAAAGTTATTGAACACCAGTGGGTGAAAATATACTATACAAAATGTCCCCAGCAGGATAACAAGGATTTTGAGATAAAATACTATGAACACAAGGATCCATATGCAGTTCATAAAAATTATATTTTATTTGGTGATACTAAAAAAAATTATTCTATAAAAAGAGAAAGAGGAGAAGTGGTTGGAGATACAGAAAAGTGTTTAAATTATATATTAAATCTTCGACATAATTTAGGTCTTTAATAATTCAACTTAGAAAAAACATTGACTGATTTTAATAATATGTAGTATCATTTATAATAATGTAAGTAATGTTATATAGAATGGATGATGAAATATGCCAATTAAGATACCGGATAATTTGCCGGCATTTAATGTTTTAAACAATGAAAATATTTTTGTTATGGGGGAAGATAGAGCGTTCCATCAGGATATTAGACCACTTAAAATAGCTATTTTAAATCTTATGCCTACTAAAATCATAACAGAAACGCAGCTTCTCAGACTTTTGGGTAATTCCCCCTTACAGGTTGATATAGTGCTTTTACAGCCTAAAACATATACGTCTAAAAATACACCTGAAGAACATCTTACTGAGTTTTATGAGACTTTTGATACAATTAAAAATCAGAAGTTTGACGGGATGGTTATAACTGGTGCACCTGTGGAGCATTTAGAGTTTGAGCAGGTAGATTACTGGAAAGAACTTGAAGTTATTATGGAATGGAAAAAACACAATGTTATGTCAACACTTCACATATGTTGGGGAGCTCAGGCTGCTTTATATTATCACTATGGTATTAAAAAGTATCCCTTAAAAGAAAAAAAGTTTGGGATTTTTAGCCATGAAGTTACCAAAAAGAATGTAAAATTGATAAGAGGTTTTGATGATGTTTTTTGTGCTCCTCATTCAAGGTATACTGAAACCAGAAAAGAGGATATTGAAAAGGTTAGCGAGTTGGAAATATTATCTGAGTCTGAAGAGGCAGGAGTTTACTTAATTGCAACTAAGGATGGACGTAAGGTATTTGTGACAGGTCACTCTGAGTACGATCCTTTGACTTTAAAAACTGAGTATGAGAGAGACATCGCAAGAGGGCTTAAGACTAAAATTCCTGAAAACTATTTTCCAGGTGACAATCCAAATAACCATCCAATAGTAGATTGGAGAGGTCATGCAAATCTTCTTTTTTCAAATTGGCTAAATTATTACGTTTACCAAGAAACTCCATTTGATGTGAGCAAAATAGAATAAAGGGGAGGAATTATAGAAATTCCCCCGCCTTTGGTGATTATAAATCTCTGTTAATCATAAAATCAGCCCAGCACAGCAATAAGTTCTTGTACTTTGAATCTTCTATTTCATTAAGATTTGGAAGAGCTTTTTCTATATATTTTTGGGCTAATGTTTTGGTGTGTTCTACTCCATTTAACTCTTTAAAGAGTTTTATCACATTTTTAACATCGTTTTCAGAGGCATCTTTATTTCCTAAGACATTAAATATAAGGCTTTTTTGTTCTTCATTTGCATTTTTTAAAGATTCTAGAACAATTGTAGTTTTCTTACCTTCTCTTATGTCAGAACCAATTGGTTTTCCAAGTATTTTTTCATCTCCGACAATACCTAAAATATCATCTTGTAGCTGAAATGCAATTCCACAGTTACTTGTAAAATCTTTTATGGACGTAACCTGACTATCGTTTATGTCGGAAGTTCCCTTACCAATCATTGCTCCTGCCAGTCCGGAAAAGCCGTATAGCACTCCAGTTTTTCCCCACATCATGTTTATTATATCATCTTCGGTAAATTTCATAGCGGCTTTGCTGTCTGTCATTCCCATCTGTACATCAACAGCTTCCCCATAAATAAGGTTGCCAACAGCGTATGATTCCATATATTTAATAATTTCCAAGGTAATACATGGGTCTATCCCCATTTTAGTGGTTGTTTCAATGAGGAAAGTTATTGACCAGGCATGTTGTACATCACCAGCTAAAATTGCAATATCTTTTCCGTAATCTTCGGCTAACTTGTCACTTAGTTTTAAATCAGCTTTACCAGCATCTTTAAGTAAAAGGTGGGTAGTAGGCTCACCTCTTCTCAAACTGTCATTATCTATTATATCGTCATGTACCAAAGTCCAAGTGTGAAAAAGTTCAACTGCGGCGGCAGCGGGTATAGCAACTCGTTCTTCTCCTCCTAAACATCCACATGACATGATAAGGACAGAAGGTCTTAAACGTTTTGCACTTCTGTAAACATAACTTATTACAGCATCGTACATGTGCTTAGGTCTAAAATATTTTTGCACATCACTACCTTTTATGTATTTTACAAGATCCTTTTCTTTTTCTTTTAAAAATTCCATTAATTCAACGCTCAAACTAAAAACCTCCTAATTTTATAAAATAAACTTTGATTTTACCTTCTATTTCCATATGGCATTTAAACAGTACCTTAAATAGTTTATAATATAAATTTAAATCAAGCAAGGTGCATTCTATTTAATATATTTACTTTTATTATTGACCTGTGAAAAAGGATATGTTACATTATTATATGTAAATAGTTATGATTCATAACTATTTAAAAAAACAGACATTTATTAAAAAAGAAAGTATATTTATAATGGGGGAAATAAGATGAGTAGAAGACGTTTAATAGAAAATTACTTAACAGTTTTACCCGTGCTTTATAAAACTATGTTTAAAGGCCTTCCAGATTGCAGTGTAACAAAACTGCAAATGGAACTCTTATATCACTTGAAAATTGAAGGCGGAATGCCGATGAACTATTATGGAAAAAAAATAATGGTTTCAAAACCTAATATGTCTGTTCTTGCTGAGAAAATGATAGAAGAGGGTTTGGTTGAAAAAGGTACTCTTGAGAATGATAAAAGAGTTAGTACACTTAAGCTTACAAAAAGGGGAGGAGATTTTTTAGATGAAGAAATGACAAAATTCACAAGGCATCTTTTGGATAAGCTTTCTGTCTTCAGTGATGAAGATATAGAGCGTTTAAATGATATAGTAAAAGAAGTTCAAGTTATATTTTCAAAACTTAAAAATGTTAATTAGTGCAAGGAGGATTTTTTATGAAAGAGAAAATTTTAGTGCTACTTACAGCTTTTATATTGTTAATGGCAGTTGGGTGTAGTACATCAGCATCAAATGATGATGAAAATAATGAAGAAAGGCCTGTTTCGGTGGGGGTGGACGTTGTTAAAAGAGCCGATATTGAAAGAGTTCAAACGATAGTAGGGCAGGCAAAACCGTTAAAGGAAATAAATGTCGTGCCTAAACAGCCAGGAAAGGTTTCAGAACTCTATGTGAGTTTGGGAGAACAGGTTGAAAAGGGGCAGACTCTTTTTAAAATTGATGACAAGGAAATAAGGCTACAGCTTGCTCAATCAGAAGCGTCAGTTAATGTGGCAAGGTCAAATCTTAACATGGCACAGGGAGGTTCATTAGAACTTCAGATGGCACAGTTAGAGTCATCATTAAAAAGTGCAGAAATTAACCTGAATGATGCCAAGAAAGCATATGATGACGCAAGGATACTATACGAAAATGGAATGGCGTCAAAGCAAGATTTTGAAAGAGCAGAGACAGGATATGAACTTGCTAAGGAACAATATGAAAGTGCAAAAACAGCGTTTGAAGTGACAGAAGCAAGAATTAATAAAGAAAACACTGAAACGGCTGTAGCACAGTTAAGGCAGGCTGAGGCTGCATATGATTTAGCTAAAACACAGCTTGAAAATACAGTTGTAACCTCACCAGCTAATGGATATATTTCAGCATTAAATGTAAGTGAGGGGGAAATGGCATCAAATGCTTCACCATCAGCTACTGTAGTTGATATTTCTACTATTATCGTAGATGTAAATGTTGGTGAAAACATAGTAAATAGTATAAAAACAGGGGATGAATATCTAGTTTATATTAAATCTGTGCAAAAAGAGCCCTTTTTAGGTGAGGTTGTTAGTGTTAGTCCTAACGTAGATCAGATGACCCAATCATATCTTACTAAAATTGAAGTTCCAAATGAAAATAAATTCATTAAGGGTGGTATGTCAGCTGAAGTAGAAATAGCTTTTGAGTCAAAAGAAAATGTAATGACAGTTCCAGTTGAAAGCATTATTAATGAAAGCGGAAAAAGTTTTGTTTATGTTATAGATGAAGATAGGGCTGTGCGAAGTGAAGTGTCAACAGGTATATCTAGCGACAAGCTTATAGAAATAAGTGGTGATATAAAAGAAGGTGACAGGGTTATTATAAAAGGCCAAAACTTTCTTAGCGACAATTCAAGAGTAATTGTTACAGGGAATGACCAAGAAACGGAGTGATTTTTGTGAATATTTCAGAATTATCTATAAAAAGGCCTGTTACCATTATAATGGTTATGCTTATGATTGTTGTATTTGGAGCGGTTTCATTTTTGAATATACCTATGGATCTTTTGCCAAATATGAATATACCTATGGCTATTATTATGACTGATTATGATGGCGTAGGTTCTGAAGAAGTTGAAAACTTTGTAACAAGGCCAATTGAAAGTGTTGTAGCGACAGTTGATAATATGAAAACTGTAAGTTCTCAGTCATCTGAAGGGACTTCTATTGTAATGGTTGAATTTAATGACGGAACAGATATGGATTTTGCTGCTTTAGATATGAGAGAAAGAATTGATATGGTTCGGGATGCTTTACCTGATGAAGTATCAAATCCCATGGTTATTAAGCTAGATCCTAATATGATGCCAATAGCTCAGATAGGTGTTTCATCTGAAACCAGAGATGAGGAAAGCCTTAAAAATTTTGTGGAAAATAATATACTAAACCGTTTAGAGAGAATTGAGGGGGTGGCATCTCTTACCCTTAGTGGTGGATTGACAAGAGAAATAGTTGTGGATATGGACAGATCCAAAATGGAAAACTATGGGCTAACTATAGATCAGGTTTCAAGTACTCTTCAAATGGAGAATATCAATCTTCCTGCAGGAAGTGTTGAACATGGTGGTAGAAATCTTAATGTGAGAAGTAAAGGTGAATTTAACTCTATTAGTGAAATAGAAAATATACCGTTAGTTTTGCCTCAGGGCAATATTATATATATAAGAGATATTGCATCGGTACATGATGAGCATGCAGACAGATCTTCCATAAACAGAATGGATGGAGTAAATAGTATGGGTCTGGCCATACAAAAGGAAACTACAGCAAATACCGTTGAGGTTGTAAATCTTGTAAAAGATGAATTGGATAATATTTTAAATGAATACCAGGATATAAATATAGAAATTGCCTTTGATCAAGGTGTATTTGTTGAGGAAGCTGTAAGTGGAGTTGCTAGAAATGGATTAATAGGTGCTGTATTGGCTATGCTTATACTTTTTATGTTTTTAAAAAGTATAAGACCTACTTTGATAATTGCCATAGCAATTCCTACATCTGTAATATCAACCTTTATTCTAATTTATATATCAAATACAACGTTAAACATGATTTCAATGGGAGGGCTTGCCCTTGGAGTTGGTATGATGGTTGATAATGCCATTGTTGTACTTGAAAGTATACACAGGCATAAAAAAGAAGGAAAGAGTAAATTTGAAGCTGCTTTAGTTGGAGCAAAGGAAGTTAGTGGAGCTATAATTGCAGCTACACTTACAACAGTAGTGGTATTTATTCCAATAATATTTACAGAAGGAATGGCAGCAGAGATTTTTAAAGAAATGGCTCTTGCAGTTACTTTTTCGCTTCTTGCTTCTTTAGCTGTGGCTTTAACTATAGTACCAATGCTGAGTTCAAAAATGCTCAGGATATCAAACAGAGTGGAAAATGGAGAGAAGCTAATTTATAAAATTGTTAATAAGTGGGATGGAGTGATTAATGGAATAGACAATGTTTACAGAAAAGTGCTAAAAGGTGTACTTAGGCTAAGGTTGCTTACACTTGTTATTGCATTTATTGTTTTTTCATTGAGTATGGTATCAATTTATTTTGCAGGAGTGGAGTTTATTCCAGGTACAGACCAAGGATTATTCAGTGTAAGTATAGATAAGGGTGATGGAGTTGTCCTTGAAGAAACAGATGAAGTTTCTAAAAAAGTTGAAAAGATAATTGCTGATATTCCTGAAGTTGAAGTTATGTTTACTACAGTTGGAGGAGATTCAAGCGACATGATGTTCTCAGGAGGGGAGTCTCACTATGCATCTATTGACGTTACTCTTGTGCCTCTTTCTCAGCGTTCTAGAAGTACAAATGATATAGTAGAGTTTGTACGAAAAGAAGTGGAAGGAATTCCAGGGGCAGATATTACAGTGAGAGATGCGGGGATGGATATGGCAGCTATGGGAGGCAGTCCTGTTGAGCTTCAAATATATGGTGATAATTTAGATGAATTGAGCCAAATATCATATGAAGTTGTAAATATTGTAGAAGATGTTGAAGGAACAAGAGAAGTTGAGAGCAGTGTTGCCAGCGGAAGACCTGAGGCTGGAGTATATGTTAATAGAAACAGGGCTTCTCAATACGGGCTTTCAACTATGCAGGTTTCATCTGCAATTAGTACATCTCTTCAGGGGCAGGTGGCTACACGCTACAGAGTTGATGGAGATGAAATTGATGTGCGACTGAAATTTCCTGATGAAGTTACCAGAACTTATCAGGGGCTTAGCAATATAAGTGTTTTAAGTCCATCAGGTATTAATGTGCCTCTTGGAGAACTTGTAGAAATAAAAATGGAAGAAGGTCCTATTAGTATATCCAGAAGAAATCAAACCAGATATGTAACGGTTAGTTCGGATCTCTATGACAGAGATGTGGGAAGTGTAAACAGTGAAATAGAGGAAAGATTGGAGACACTTAATCTGCCTGATGGTTATTATATTCAGATAGGTGGAGAAAATGAACAGATAGTAGAGTCGTTTGAAAGTCTTGCAAAAGCGTTGATGCTGTCAATTTTACTGATATATATGGTGATGGCTGCACAGTTTGAATCTCTTTCACAGCCTTTAATTGTAATGTTTTCAGTTCCTCTTGCTTTTTCAGGAGCGGCACTTGGACTATTTATTACCGGAAGAACTTTTAATGTGGCCTCATTTATAGGAGTAATAATGCTTTCGGGTATTGTGGTAAACAATGCAATATTGCTTATTGACTATATAAATAAGCTGAGGAAAAGAGGAATGGAAAGAAATGATGCAATAATAAAAGCAGGACCTACAAGGCTTAGACCTATACTTATGACCACTTTAACAACAGTGCTTGCAATGATACCTCTTTCTTTAGGCATTGGAGAAGGAGCAGAAATACAGGCTCCGCTTGCTACTGTGGTAATATTTGGTCTTGCATTAGCTACAATGCTTACACTTTTAGTTATACCAGTTATCTATACACTGTTTGATGATATACGCAAAAAGATGGAAGTTAGAAGTAAGAGGCTAGAAGTTGGAAGCTAACAAGAAGACAAGGGGACGGTTCTCCTGTCTGCTTTTAAAAGCAGACAGGAGAACCGTCCCCTTGTCTTGTTTTGCTCAAGCTGGATTTATGTGTACGATTACATCACTTACATGTTTAAAGGTCTTTAAATTTTCTTTAATTCGTGCAGCTACTGAATGGCCTTCTTCAACAGTCAAGTCTTTTAAGACAGAGACTTTGACTATAATAATAAAGGATATGCCTACAGGCTTTGCTTTTACTTCATCAATATGTTCAACACCTTTTGTAGTTTCAATGGCTTTTACTACATCTGCCTTTAAAACTTTATCTATGTCTGTATCCATAAGAACTTTATAGCAACTGATAAATATTCTAGCACCAGTAAATGCAATCCATAAAGATATTGCAATTCCAACAACACCGTCTACCCAGAAAATCCCATTATAACCAAATATAATACCTATAAGTGTTGACGTAGTAAGGAAAATATCATTTCTATGATCCTCTGAGTTAGCCGTTATAAGTAAATTTTCCTCCTTTTTTCCTGCCCTGTGAGTGTAAAGAAATAAGAAAAATTTTAAGACTATTGTTATGATAGCTACAGCAACAAGATAGACTGAAAATTCAAATGATTTATTTTGAAGTATGGAATTTAAGGAACTTCTAAATATGCTAAAAGCCACAAGAAAGAGGGAAAAGCTTATAATCATAGAAAATATGTATTCCGCCTTTCCATGACCATAAGGATGATCGTGATCTTTTGGCTGACTGGATATTTTGTTTCCTATAAAAGTTACTGTAGAAGCAAATACATCTCCAGCACTGTTGAAACCATCTGCTATCATGGCTTGACTTTTACTCATAAAACCTACTATTAATTTTATAATTAGCAAACCAATGTTAGCAATGATACCTAAGATAGCAACTTTTCTTGTTAATGCAAATCTACTCAAAAACAATCCCTCTCTTTTTCTTGTATTATTAGCTTTTATGTTAGTTTTATTCTTTTATGAATGTTATACTATTTTTCTGCATTCTAGATAAAATCTTTTTTCTTCTGCTTCTCCCATAGAAAAGGTCTTTCGAGGAAGAACACCGTCTACTATTACCGTTTTAAATAAATCATGTTTGTCCATTGTTGGTAGATAAAAACCTATATTCTTTTCTTTTGCTCCAAGTTTTGTTACAACATCTTCCCCATGTATATAGTCAATTTTAACCTGTTCATTTTCTTTAATATAATTATCTAAAAAACTTTGAAGCGTGCCTGTTTCTAAATTGTGACTTGGATCTTTTACACTTATAGAACCGTATCCTTCAGAGTTAACAAATCCAAAAGTGTGTATTGAATTATTTTTTGAAGATTCTTCAATTTTTTTATTAACCATATCCAGAGAGTCAAACTTTTCAATAAAAATTTCCGAAGTATTAAAGAATTTCTTCATGCTATTAAAGATATCATTATTATCAACATTAAATACAACTCTGTGAATCGGCTCAAAAGTTATACCATCATCATGTACATTAGATAGTTCAACTAGAGCAAATCTTGCAGGGTGACTTTCCACTTCATCTTTTGATAAATCTTTTTTTATTATTTCCCAGTGACCTTTTGCAGATGCCAGAGAATGGTTTCCATCTCCAACGGCAAAAAGCAATACACCTTTATCATCGCCAACTTGGTATTTGGTTTTAAAGGTAGAAGGTTCTGAAAGCTTTTCTAGAGCATTAATAATGTTTGAAAGAGTTTCTTCATCATCAATTTTATAACCTTTTATATGTCCACCGGACATCATTAGTTCAAAATCATAAACTTTTTCAAAATCATTAACCTTTTTTGCAAGTGGTTCTATTACTGTTTTTTCTGGATCATCAATAAGAACCATTACATGGGGAAGCTCTAAGGAAGCATTCTTTCTAATTTTTATTCTTGGTGGAAGTCGGTCTATTACTGTGCCTTCAGTAGCTCTTATAAGAGTTTGAGAACCTTTGTTGTAGTTGTATTTTTCAAGATCCACTGCCAACATAAGCCCTTTTCTTGATTCTGCATGAGATGTTTTTCGATCAACAAAAATCATACATGAACCTTGAGAGTTTAAAGTATTTTTGTCAATATATTCTCTCATTGTGTCATTGATTTTCTTAATCCTATCCTCGCTGCCATTTTCTTCAAGGTAGACTTCGGGAAATGTTAGATGTAAAGTTGAAGGTTTTCCCTGAGTTTTCTCTTCAACTTCTGACCAGTAATCAGGTTCAGAAGTATACTGGTCACATGCAACTACTGCCCATGCCTCCATATCTGTGCCTGTTTTTGGCAACAATATTTGGGGTGCAAGAACACCGATTTTTTCACTGTAAATTTTAGAATTTAACATTTTTACACCTGCCTTACAAATATCTATTTTTTAAATTATGTACCGAATAAATTTTATATGAATATATAACCTAAGTCAAACTTTATTCCATATTTTTGCTGTGAAAATTATATGTATTTTTTAAAATAAAGTTGGAATAATAAATATAAATATTATTGAGAGGTGACAAGTGGAAAGATACAGTGAGGTTATAGGATTGCCAGTTATATGTGCAGCTGATGGTAAAAAAATTGGTGTTGTAAAAGATATAGTTTTTTTTCCTGAAAAGAAAAAGATAGTAGCTTTTGAAATTGAGCGAAACAGCTGTGAAATCAGAAAAAAACTAGTTTTAAAAGAAGATGTTTTAAATTTGGGCAAAGATGCAATGATAATCGACAATGAAAAAAAGTTGATTGGATTTGGAAAAGCAAAAGAAAGCTTGGGGATTAAGAGTAAGGGTAAAATAATTGGTCTTAAAATATATACTAAGTATGGACAAGATGTTGGCATCATTAAAGATGTATTGTTTGATTTTCAAAAAGATACATTGGATGGTGTGGAGGTTTCAGATGGATTAATAAATGACATTGTGCAGGGCAGAAATTTATTGCCATTACTGGGCAAGGTAGAATTCGGGAAAGAAAACATATTGGTAGAGAAAGCAGCTGTTGAAGAAATGATGGAAACAGGTAAAGGAATAAAGGGAATAATTAATAAAAATTAAGGGATATAATAATAAAGAGGTGATATAATGAGAAATAATTTTACAAGAGGTTTGGTAATGGGAAGCATTATTGGAGCCTCTGTAGGTATGGCTATGAATTCAGATATGGTAAATGGCAGATCAAGAAAGAAAATTAAAAAAAGCGGTGCTGAGCTAATGAGAAAATCCGGCTCTATCATTGGAGACGTGATTGATTTATTTCGATAAATACTCTTAAATCCTTGTATAAAGACTGGAGAAATCCAGTCTTTAGTATTTTAAAGACTTAGAATCTCATGAAAGATTTTTCAGAATAAGACTTAGGGGAGTTTTAAAAATGACTTCTAAAAGAAAAATATTTGCCTATATTTTATTTGTAGTGGTTTTTTTATTATTTGCGTACCTTATTTATAACTATAGAGTAAAAATCCTAAAACTAATAACACCTGTAATCTTTGCTGGAATAATTTCCTATTTGATTCATCCAATAGTTTTATGGCTGGAAGGAAAGAAAATTCCCAGAACATGGTCAATTTTAATTATTTATTTTCTAATCAGTGGAATTCTTACAGTATTAATTATATTTATTGTTCCTCATTTAATAAACAATACCAAAGAACTAGTGAATACACTCCCTGATGTAGCTATGGAATTTAGAAATAATTTTAATGACATTATGAAAAATATAAAAATGAGTAAATGGCCCCCTGACATAAAGGAGTCAATATTTAAAGAGATAAATAATAGCACTCATTTTATAGAGAAGATGGTTATGGATACACTAAAAAAATCTCTTTGGGGAATTGCAAAGACTGCAACTGTTGCCTTTGATTTACTAGTTGCAATGGTAATAGCATATTATTTGGTTAAAGATGCTAAGAGTTTTAGAGATGGTAGCTTGTCATTAATACCAAGAAAGTGGAGAAGTGGAGTTGTTGGATGCTGCAGGGAAATAAACACAGTTCTTTCAAATTTTATTCAGGGTCAGGTGTTAACTGCTTTGATTGTTGGGGCTATGATAACCACAGGCTTTTTTATCATTAATCTAAAATATCCTCTAATATTAGGTATAATAGCAGGAGTTTTAAATATAATCCCCTACTTTGGTCCTGTAATAGGATCAATACCGGCAGTAGCAGTTGCTCTTATTGATTCTCCACTAAAAGCTTTGTGGACTATAATTACTGTTGTGGTGATACAGCAGATAGATAATGCATTTATTTCCCCAAAAATAATTGAAGGAAGACTTGGGCTTCATCCTGTGACAACAATACTTGTAGTGCTGATAGGGGGAGAGTTTTTTGGAATTGTGGGGATGTTGCTTGCAGTGCCTGTTGCGGCTGTATTAAAAGTGATAACAAAAAGATTAATAGAAGCTATAGTTTAGTTCTTGACATCTAATAAATACTTGTATATAATTTACTTAACGGCTTCTCATGCCTAAGATTGGTAAGGGAGTATTTGCAAGCTAGGTATTCTTTAAAGTAACATTCTAAGCCTTTATATAATTTAGTAAAACAAAATTTTTTTTATTTAAAAGAAATTGTAATTATCAGCAAAAAAGTTATTATATTGGATGAATAGTTTTAGTAAGGAATAAAGAAATTTAACTTTAAAGAGGAGAGTAAAAAAATGAGTGATTGCATTTTTTGTAAAATTATAAAAAAAGAAATACCTTCAACTATTTATTATGAAAATGATAAAATAATAGCTATAAAAGACATTAATCCAGCAGCTCCAGTTCATGTATTAATCATTCCTAAAAAACATATTGAAAACGTAAAAGATATAGATAAAGATAATGGACAGCTACTTATTGATATACATTTAGCGGCAAACAAAGTTGCAGAAGAACTTGATATTTCCCAAAAAGGATATAGGCTGATTACAAACGTGGGAAAAGGTGCGGGGCAGACAGTTCCTCACTTGCACTACCATCTTTTAGGCGGAGTGGAAATGACAGAAAAAATAATATGAAATAGTATTTATTTTTTGCAATTGTATTGCAATATAATGTAAATTGTGATAGTATTTTATTAAGTTGTGTTTCTGATTTATGTATATCATATTTCTAGAAAAAAGATATGTTGTAGTAGTTAGATATGTATTGTGCTATTTATGTATTAAAATACAAAAATTCAAATCCCAAATGAGTTTTTGTAGTTTAAAAATAATAAGGATTAAAATTAGGGGGGGCAACAATGAAAAAAAACCTTATGAAATCGTTCCAAGGAATTCTTTCTTGTATTACTGTATTTGCAATGATTGTAGGAGTTGTGGCAGCAAGTCCTATAGTGTCTGCGAACCAAGATGATTCAATTGATGAAACTATGAATCTTTCAGAAAGCGAAAAGCAAGAACTGCTAGATGAGTGGAGACAAGAAGGTTCAATAGACGATTTAATTGATGAAGCTATGGATCTTTCGGAAAGTGAAAGGGAAGAACTGCTAGATGAACTGACACAAGAAGATTTAGACAGAATAAGAGATGACGTAAAGGACATGTCATTTGAGGAAAAGAGCAAACTATTACCTTTGATGGCTAGTGACGACAATTTAGATCAATTTCTTAGAGAAGTTGTTCTAACTGATGATTTAATCGACTTACAGGTGGCAGAACTTAAACAGCTTGTCAGAGACAGAGTGGTTGATCCACTTGAGCAGTTGATAACAGAAACAATTATGTTGTCAACGGGAGAAAGACGTGAAGAGTTTGCTGGTTTTGTTGATGAATTAGCAAAAGAATTCAAGGAATTGACAGAAAATAATTATATGGATGCTGCTTTGATTCTAAGTGGTACATTGCCAAACATGACTAAAGAACAAGCAGAAGAGGTTGTTAGAAGAATAGCTAGATATTCACAAAGTAACAGAGATTCCATTATTCAATTCATGAGGTACATAGGAGCTGTTGAGTTTGACCTTGATGTAACAGGTTTTGAAACAATAGCAGCTGATTTAAACAGTGAGATAGCAGGACATTCAAGAGATGATTTTGGAGTAAAAACATTTTTTATTGTGTTGGATATTCTAAGTACTGTTAATATGATGCCTTCTGTGCATGATGATTTAGATGATCCATATAAAGTTGAAATATCTGTGAATTTTCTTCCAACATTTGAGAGTCAGTTTAATAGATTTTTTAGTTTCTTCGATATATTTGAAAGAAGAGGCGTAACAGAAGTAGATGATTTCTTTGAATATGCTAATAATATGATTAATCGTCATGATGATTTAGAAATATACTACTTTAAAAAAGAATTAGCCTTTCAACTTGGAGGTCTAAGATATTCAGGAAATTTACCAAAACCTGAATATGACGAAGATGATGAAGATGACGAAGATGACGAAGATGACGAAGATGACGAAGACGAAGATGACGAAGATGATGAAGACGAAGATGACGAAGACGATGAAGATGATGAAGACGATGAAGATGATGAAGATGACGAAGATGATGAAGACGAAGATGACGAAGATGACGAAGATGACGAAGACGATGAAGACGAAGATGACGAAGACGATGAAGACGAAGATGATGAAGATGATGAAGATGACGAAGATGACGAAGATGACGAAGATGATGAAGATGATGAAGATGACGAAGATGACGAAGATGACGAAGATGATGAAGACGATGAAGATGATGAAGACGACGAAGATGATGAAGATGACGAAGACGATGAAGATGATGAAGATGACGAAGATGATGAAGACGAAGATGACGAAGATGACGAAGATGACGAAGATGAAGATGATGAAGACGACGAAGATGATGAAGACGAAGATGACGAAGATGATGAAGATGATGAAGATGATGAAGATGATGAAGATGATGAAGATGATGAAGATGATGAAGATGATGAAGATGATGAAGATGATGAAGATGAAGATGATGAAGATGATGAAGACGATGAAGATTCAAGAAGACCAGGTGCTGGAAGACCTATTTCTACACCAACACCAACGGAAGACGATGATGATGATGAAGATGATGAAATTGAAGAGCCAGACGAAGACGTACCAGCAGGCCCTGAAGACGAAATTAGTTTTACAGATTTAGATGAACATTGGGCTAGAGAAATGATATTAAAACTTGCTAATATGGGTATTGTAAATGGTTATCCTGATGGAACCATTAGACCTGATGCGAATATAACAAGAGCAGAAATGTCAGTAATTGTTGTTCATGCAGCAGGTTTAGAGCCAGCAGAGGAAATAACTCTTGACTTTGAGGATAGTGCTCAAATTCCAGACTGGGCAGCAGGCTTTATTCAAACAGCTGTAGACAATGACATAATAGTAGGATATGAAGACAATACATTTAGAGCTGCAAGAAATCTTAGTAGAGAAGAAATGGTTGTCTTGATTCTAAGAGCATTTGATATTGCAACTGAGGCAGGTTTAGAACCACCAGCATTTTTAGATGTTGAAGAAATGGGTTCATGGTCTCTTGACTACATAGCAAAATCAGTAGAGCAAGATATTGTGCTGGGATATCCAGACAATACATTTAGACCTAAGAGAAGTGTTACAAGGGCGGAAGCTTTTGCAGTATTATATAATACTATGGATGACAGAGGCTTAATATCTTTTAAGGAAGAAGATGAAGAAGTAGATGAAGCTGATGATAATGACGATGAAGATGATGATGAAGATGACGATGACGAAGATGAAGACGACGAAGATGACAGTGAAGATTAATTAGGAAGCAAGGACGTATATAAATCAGGCAGCTGGGGATAAATAATCCAGTTGTCTGATTTATTAAATTTTAGTAAAATGTCTTGAGACTTCAATAATATGATGATATAATGGTTACGCTGTAATAGGGGTGTAATAAATATATAGATAAAATAACATTATTAAAATGATATACAGTAATGTGACAAAATAATATAAGTAAAAGGGATGAGAAAAGATGATAGACATACATTGTCATATTTTAAATGAAGTTGATGACGGCCCTCAGTCCTTGGATGAGTCTGTTGAATTATGTAGAAAGCTTAAGGATGCCGGAATAAGTGGAATTATTGCAACGCCTCATTACATACCAGGTGGAGGTTATATGCCTACACTGAAAACAATTAAAACTAAGATGGATAAGTTAAAAAATGTCCTTGAGGACAAGAATATTGACATGAATATCTATCCTGGTATGGAAGTATTTGCAGATTATGATGTAGTTGACAGGTTAAAGAATAACGAGATTATTTCACTTAATGATACAAAGTACATACTTATTGAGTTTCCTATGGATATTGTACCTAAACATGCATCTAATGTAGTGTTTTCCTTGCTGGTTGAAGGATACATACCTATAATTGCTCACCCTGAGCGATACACATCAGAATATAGAAAGACTGGTGTTTTAGAAGACATTATATATAATGGTGCATTGGTTCAAATTAATTCAGGGAGCATTCTTGGTGATCATGGGAAAAAAGTTCAAAAAGAGGCTTTTACCCTTATAAATAATGAGATGGTGCATATCGTCGCATCTGACTCTCATGGGCAACACAGACTGTTAAAAAACAAGGATTATTTAGAGACTAAATTAATTAAATTTTGTGGATTGGAAAACACACAAAGGCTTATGTATACAAATCCACTACAGGTACTTGAAAATAAAGAAGTTGAATATTTAAACAAGGTAAAAAAAAGCTTTTTTTTAGCAGAATTATTCAAAAATATTAGATATAATACATAAAAATGACCAGAAATGTTGACTTGTGTTTGACTGGATTTTATAGCTGGTATGATTTTTAAAAGGGGTCTTATTATGAAAAAAATAATTATTGTTATTCTCGCCATATTGCTAGCTGTTTTCATAGGAATCATATTACCTATTCTTGTAAATAACAATGCTACTGGGAGCTCAAATATGGAAGATGAATCAGAGGTAGAAAGTTCTGAAGGGCAGAGTGTAAATACAAATAAACCTGATGAAAACCAGAATAGCTTCGGAAGTGAAGAAAAAGCAAATGGAGATGATTTTTATGAGTCAAAAAATGAGGGTAATGGCTCTAATAAAGAATCTGAAGAAGTTTCTATATATGATGAAGGTGACGGACAATACAGAGAAAATAATCAAGAAGGGAAGGATGATGCTAAAGATTTAAATACATCAGACGATATACAAGATGATGGAACGGATAATATTAGAAACAGTGATTCAGAAGATGACAAAACGTCTGATGATATCAATGATAACTCAAATGAGGAAAGTGAAGTTTTGTCAGAGTCATGGGTTGAGGAGATGATAGAGGAATATAACCATCATATTCTTGATGATGACATTGAAGATTTGAGAAGGCTTTATGCACAAGTAGATATTGCCTACTTACAAGGAGTGATAGAAGGTGGATATACCGAAGAAGATATTGAAGAAGTTAGGGCATATCTTCAAGAAACACTTGGCAGTGATTATGCAAGAGGAAGAGATCTATTCTATAAGTATTCCTATCTAATGATGGAAATAGAAATTTAATTAGAATATTAGAATTATTGAAAAGGGGTCAATGCTGATGCAAAGAAATGAGTTTGAAGAAATAGATTTAAGAGAAATTATGTTCTTACTTATTAGAAAATGGTATTTAGTTGCTATTTGTTTTATATTTGTTACTGTTTCGACGTTTTTAGTTACAAGCTATTACCTAACGCCAATTTACAGATCAGAGGCTACATTGTTTTTAGGAAAGGAAAGTGGCAATGTAGGTGGATTAAGTATTGGTGATATTCAGTTGAATAATCAGCTTATTGCAGATTACAGAGGGTTACTAGAATCAAGAAGTGTTGCAGAGAGAGTCGGAGATAAGCTTGATGTAAGTCCAACAAGACTTCGCAGAAACATTGATGTAAGTATCGTTAGGGATTCTAGGATATTTAAGATTGCTTATGAAGATGCCAATCCAGATCTTGCAATGGAAGTGGTTGATGAATTGTCAAATGAAATTCAGCAGCTGGCTGCAGATATTATAGAAGTAAAAAATGTAATGATTATAGACGAAGCAAGTTTTCCAACGTCACCTGTAAGACCCAATAGAACAATGAATGTTGCAGTGGCAGGATTGTTGGGACTTATGCTGGGAGTTGGACTTATTATTCTTCTAGAGTATGTAGATCACACATTTAAAAAGCCGGAAGAAGTAGAGAAACATTTAGGACTAAATGTGGTAGGAACCATTCCTAAGTTTCGTGGTGGAAAAAGAGGAAAGAGTAAGTCAAAGAATAGAAAAGAATTGGAGAAGGAATATCTTAAGAATTTAATTGTAAAAAATGATCCAAAGGCAGCTGCTACAGAAGCCTTTAGAGAGCTTAGGACAAACCTTCACTACATAAATATTGATAAAGAGGTAAAGACATTAGTACTTACCAGCCCATCTATGGGAGATGGAAAGTCTGTTACTGCTGCAAACCTAGCAGTTACTCTGGCTAAGTCAGGTAAAAAGGTTTTGATAGTTGATGCAGACCTTAGAAAACCTAAAGTACATCATTACTTTGGAGTTAAAAATAATGTTGGTTTAACAAACATTATTACTGATACAAAGGATAGTATTAAGTCTAAGGCAATTGGGAACACAGAAATTTCAAACCTAGAAATAATAACAAGTGGGCCTGTACCACCTAATCCATATGAGATGTTAAGTTCTAATAAGATGCACAGCTTTGTTGATGAAGTTAAAGATGAATATGACATAGTAATATTTGACACTCCACCTGTGGGACAAGTTACAGATGCAGCCATTCTAGCAGGGTTAGCTGATGGAACCATGCTTGTTCTAGCAAGTGCAGGTACTAGAATTGATATGGCAAAACGTGCATGTAAGGCACTTGAAGGGGTAAATGCACATATGGTTGGAACTGTTCTTACCAAGATTGATTTTAAAAAGACATCCTACTATGGATATAATTATAGTTACAAATATGAATAAATGATACAGAGTTCCATATAACAACATTTTATGATTTTATTGATTTTTTCTTGGTAAAGTGGTATGATATTTTTATGGAAGATTATATTAAATAAATATTTTTGTAAAAATATAAAGAATGCAAAAATAATAAAATTAAAATGGGACTAAATTGGGAGTATATGTAATTATATTAAAAATAGTTTATAACTAATTAAAAAAATCAAACGACATAGTTATTTGGGGGTTTCTTAAAAAGATATAAGAAATACTCTACATTTTATAAAATATAAGATACATTGGGGGATTTTGGAATGTATGCTGTAGTTGGAAAGCTTATGAAAGGCTTTAATCTCAATTTAACCTACAGAAAGTCACTTTTATTATTACTTGATATAATACTTATAAATGTTGCGTCATTTGGGGCAGTGTTTTTGAGAACTGATTTTAGAATACCGGAAGAATTTTTGGCCAGCTTTCGAGATTCGTACATAATAACAACTTTAATTTTTCTTATTGTATTTCGTCTTTTTAATCTTTATAAAAGTGTTTGGCGTTATGCAAGTATAGAAGAAATGAACAATGTGATATTTGCATCAATTGCTGGGGGAGGAACACTTTTTGTCTTATACGAGTTGCTTATCCCTAGTGTCAATTTTCCACGAAGTTATTATGTCTTGATGCCAATTCTAATTGTATTCCTTGTTGGAGGAATGCGGTTTTCCTATCGTGCAGTAAGGCGTGCAAAAAATGTATATTTTAATGGATTTGTCTCAGAACGAAAAAGAGTTTTAATTGTTGGTGGAGGAGAAGCTGGATCTATGATAATTCAGGAGCTTTTTGACAATCCACAGCTTTTAAAATATCCTGTAGCTGTTGTTGATGATAATCCATCAAAGAATAGGGCCAAAATTCATGGTGTGCCAATTTTGGGGACAAGAGCAGATATACATGAAATTGTCAAGGTAAAGAAGGTAGATGAGATAATAATTGCAATTCCTTCAGCCGGTAAAGCTGAAATAAAAGAATTGGCTAATGTTTGCAAAGAAACAAGATGTAAACTAAAGACAATTCCAGGTGTCTTTGAATTGATAAATGGACAAGTTGATGTTAAAAAAATAAGGGATGTAAATATTGAAGACTTACTTGGAAGAGACCCTATAAAGGTAAATTTAACTGAGATATGTAAGTATATAAGCTCTGAAGTTGTTTTAATAACAGGCGGGGGAGGTTCAATAGGAACGGAACTTTGCCGTCAGATAGCAAGATTTAACCCAAAACAACTTATTATTCTGGATATCTATGAGAATAATGCTTATGAAATACAGCAGGAACTTATTAAAAATCACAGTAATTTAAACCTTGAAGTTATAATAGCTTCAGTTAGAGATCGAAAAAGGATGGAAAGCATTTTTGAAAAATATAGACCGGGGGTTGTATTTCATGCAGCAGCTCACAAGCATGTACCTTTAATGGAAGCAAATCCAGCAGAGGCCATTAAAAACAATGTATTTGGCTCACTAAATGTGGCTGAGTGTGCGGATAAATTTGGTACAAAACGCTTTGTATTGATATCTACAGATAAGGCGGTAAACCCAACAAATATAATGGGAGCAAGCAAAAGAACGGCAGAAATGGTTATACAGTCTCTTGATAAGAAAAGTAAAACAGAATTTGTAGCTGTTCGATTTGGAAACGTACTTGGCAGTAACGGTAGTGTTATACCCCGTTTTAAAAAGCAAATATCTGATGGTGGACCTGTTACAGTAACCCATCCAGAAATAATAAGATATTTCATGACCATTCCAGAAGCTGTACAGCTGGTTATACAGGCTGGTTCTATGGCAAAAGGAGGAGAAATATTTATACTTGATATGGGAGAGCCTGTTAAAATTGTAGATTTGGCAAGAGATCTTATTAAGCTTTCTGGTTTTGAACCTGATAAAGATATTAAACTACATTATACAGGTTTGCGTCCTGGAGAAAAGCTTTATGAGGAACTGTTGCTTGCGGAAGAGGGCATTTCTCATACAAGACATGAAAAGATTTTTATTGGAAAACCAGTATTGGTGGATTATAATGAATTAAATAATAAGTTAAATTGGCTAAGAGAGATTCTTGTGCAGGAAAGAGCAGATAAGGTGGATAAGATAATGCAAAGTATTGTAGCAGAATACAAGAAAGCCGATACTGAAAAATCGAAAAAGGTTGGGTAGTAAAGCTATATGCATTAGTTAATTCACGTTAAACTGTTGAAAGAAAATTGAGTTTTTAGTATAATTTTAAAGATATATATTATCAAAGAAAGGTTGAGGCGAATTTTGTTTATCGAAAATAAGGAAGCTTGGTATGCATTATTCGTTAACGCAAATAGTGAAGAAAAAGTAAAAAAAATACTGGAAAAAGAAATAGGGGATGATTATTCCATTATCATCCCCAAAAGAAAACTACGAGAGAGAAAAGGTGGCAAATGGCACTTTGTAAAAAGAAAGTTGTTTCCAGGGTATGTACTTTTGAGAGGAACTTTATCTTTAGAGGATTACTACTATCTTAAAACAGTTCCAGGTATATTAAAACCTTTAAAAAGTGAGGATAAGGTGCTTACAATTGATGAAAATGAATTGGAAGCGCTAAGGATACTTATTGATAAAAAAGAAAATATCATTGGAATTTCAACTGTATATAAAGAGAATGATGTAATAAAGATTATAGATGGTCCTTTAACTGGATTTGAAGGAAAAATTGTAAGTGTTAATGGAAGAAAAGGAAGAGCAAAGGTAAGATTAGATTTTTTAAATGAAGAAAGAATTGTAGAGCTTGGTGTTGAACTTGTAGACAAAATCTGATGTTGAATATAGGTGTTTCGGCCCTGTATAATACTAAAGAGGTGATAGCACTCCTAACTGTAGCATAATTATTAATTATGTGAGTGGGCGAAGCTATACATATAAGTTGTAAAATTTATAATATTAGAGAGTCGATTGTTAGTACTAAAAATATAAGCAGCAGTTATTTGTTTTGTGAGGTGACATATTAAAGTGGCAGATAAAATTTATCTATCATCACCACATATGAGTGATGAAGGGTACGAAATGCAATACGTAAAAGAAGCATTTGATACCAACTGGATTGCTCCACTTGGTAAAAATGTAAATGAATTTGAAAAAGAGTTTGCAAATAAATTAGGTTCTAAATCGGCAGCAGCACTTTCTAGTGGAACAGCAGCATTGCATTTAGCTTTAAAGGCAGCAGGTGTTGAAGAAGGTGATGTTGTTTTTTGCCAATCGTTAACTTTTTCAGCTAGTGCAAATCCAATTATATATCAAAATGCAATTCCAGTTTTTATAGATAGTGATTATGAAACTTGGAATATGTGTCCTAAAGCACTAGAAGAGGCTTTTAAAAAGTATCCAGATGTAAAAGCAGTTATATTGGTTCATTTATATGGATTATCTGCTGATATAGATAAGATTCTTGAGCTGTGTAAAAAGCATAATGTAGTTTTAATTGAAGATGCAGCAGAAAGCTTGGGAACATATTATAAGGGGAAACATACTGGGACTTTTGGTGATTACGGTATATTCTCATTTAATGGAAACAAGATTATCACAACATCAGGTGGTGGAATGCTTGTTTCTGATAATGAAGAAAAAATTAAAAAAGCAAGATTTTGGGCAACTCAATCAAGGGATTCAGCAAGGCACTATCAGCACAGTGAATTAGGATTTAATTATCGTATGAGTAATATTGTTGCTGGTATAGGAAGAGGACAGCTTAAGGTTTTAGATCAAAGAGTTGAAAAAAAGAAATACATATTTGAGTTTTACAAAAAAGAGTTGAGTGAACTTGAAGGCATTAAATTTATGCCTGTTAATGAATGGAATCAGCCGAACTTTTGGTTAAGTTGCATAACTTTAAATGGAAAAACAAAACCGGCTGATGTAATTGAGGTCTTAGAAAAAGAAAATATAGAGTCAAGACCAATATGGAAGCCTATGCATATGCAACCATTTTTTATAGAATGTGATTATGTTGGTGTAAACGTATCGAGATGTTTATTTAAAAATGGTTTATGTTTGCCCTCTGACACAAAGATGACAGATGAAGATTTAAAAAAGATTTGTTCAATTATAAAAGGACTTTGATATTAAAAAGTAGGTGGAATAGATGCAGAGTGAAGTTAAAGAAGAAGTTAAGTCTAATATACATAGCTCAAAAAGTAGTGGCGTATATGAAAGGATTATCAAACGTCCAATGGATTTTATTTTGGCGTTGATGTCAATTATTGTTTTGAATCCAGTTTTTATAATGGTTGCAGTATTTGTTAGGTTAAAATTAGGTAGCCCAGTGCTTTTTAAGCAAAAAAGACCGGGACTCAATGAAAAAATATTTACTATGTATAAGTTCAGAACAATGACTGATGAACAAGACGAAAATGGTGACTTGCTTCCAGATTCATTACGACTAACTAAATTTGGGAAATTTTTAAGATCAACTTCTTTAGATGAACTTCCAGAGTTATTCAATATCATTAAAGGTGATATGAGTATTGTAGGTCCGAGACCACAGCTTGTAAGAGATATGGTTTTTATGACCCAGGAACAAAGGAAAAGGCACTCTGTTCACCCTGGACTTACGGGATGGGCACAGATAAATGGTAGAAACAACGTGACTTGGGAAGAAAAGTTGATGCTTGATTTAGAGTATATCAATGATATTTCCTTTATTAAAGACTGGAGTATTATATTTTTAACTGTTGCTAAAGTTTTTATGAAAGAAGATATTTCAACTGAAGGGTTGGATACAGCGGAAGATTTAGGTGATTACTTATTGAGAAAGAAAAAAATTAGTGAAGACGAGTATTTTTTTGCAATAGAAGAAAGTGAGCGATTATTGGTAAAAAAGTGATAGTAATTATTTAATATGAGAGGTAGTAGATGTGGAAAAATATAGTGTGTTGATGTCTCTATATATAAAAGAGAATCCTAGTTATTTAAGACAAAGTATTGATAGTATGATTAATCAAACTATTATGCCAGATGAAATAGTTTTAGTTAAAGATGGACCATTAACGCCTGAATTAGAAGAAGTAATAGAAGAATATTTATTAAAGCACCCTAATTTGCTCAATATAGTACCAAGTGAGGTAAATATAGGTTTAGGTTTAGCGTTGAACCTAGGCTTAAGCTATTGTAGAAATGAGCTTATTGCACGTATGGATACAGACGATATTTCTTTACCTGATAGATGCGAAAAACAGTTACAATACTTTGCCAAGGATGAGCAACTATCAATATTAAGTGGAAGTATCTCAGAATTTATTGATGACCAAAGAAATGTTGTAGGTAGGAGGATATTACCAATAGATAATATAGATATTCTTAAATATATAAAAAGAAGATGTCCAATTAATCATATGGCAGTTATGTTTAAAAAAAGTGAAGTTATAAAAGCAGGTGGATATCAAGATTGGTTTTGGAATGAGGATTATTATTTATGGATTAGGATGTACGAAAATGGTTGTAAGTTTGGGAACTTAGAAGATGTACTTGTTAATGTACGAGTAGGCTTAGATATGTACAAGCGGAGAGGTGGCATTAAGTATTTTAAAAGTGAAGCAAAATTACAAAAATACATGCTTGACAAAAAAATAATCAATATGGGACTATATGTTTATAATGTAGGAGTACGATTTATTTTGCAAGTATTAATGCCTAGCAGTGTTAGAGGAGTTGTTTTTAGACTGTTTGCTCGTGGTAAGATTTAAAAAAGAATAGAATCTTTAAGAAAGTGTTATTATATTTATTTCTTTGGAAAACATTTTTAAACCTGTTAAAGTAAACATCTAAAGACAAATTAAGTTAGGTGAATATTATAAACTTTAAAAAATTAGTTCTTAAATCAATTATTTTTAAAATAGATCTGTTTATAGTAAAAATCAAATAAAACAGTTGAGATTATAAAAAAGGAATTAAAAGGATTGGGTAATATGAATATTGACATAAAAAAAACACAGAGTAAAATACTTGAGATAGTAAAATACTTAGATGCATTTTGTAATGAGTATAATATTAAATATTATTTAGAAGGAGGTTCAGCGTTAGGTGCAATTCGGCACAATGGATTTGTACCTTGGGATGATGATTTTGACATTATTATGACATATGAAGACTATTATAAATTTATTGATATTTGCAAGAAACATCTTGATAAGGAAAGGTTTTATTTACAAAAAGAGGACACTAAGGAGTGGCCAATGTTTCACACTAAATTAAGGATGAACAATACTACATATATAGAAAGAGATACTGAAAATAGAAAAATGCATAAGGGTGTTTATATTGATATATTTTGCTTAAACAATGTTTCTGATAATAGAATTTGTAGATATTTTCAATATCTTGCATCTAGGATATTAATATCAAGAGCGTTGTATGATAGGGGGTATAATACCAGTAGCTTTTTAAAAAAAATAGTAATACATACATCAAGTGTTTTTGTTCGTGGTATAGTGCGCAAAAAATTGATAAATGTAGTAAGAGGGCTTAATGGAACAGATACAGCTTTTGTTGCTCACTTATTTGGGAGAGATAGTTATAATTCGGCAATTTTCCCAAGTAATTTTTTTGGTAAACCAAGATGTGTTAAGTTTTCTAACTTAGTCTTACCTGTACCACAAAAAGTTGAAAATTACTTAGAGGTTCGATTTGGTTCTGACTATATGAAGGTTCCTGATGCAAAAGTGCAGGAAGAATATCAGGGACATGCAGTTTTGGTTGATGTTGATAAAGATTATAGGGAATTTGAAAAAGAATATCAAGTTTGAGGTGAAATCATTGATAGATGTATCTATAATAATTCCATGTTATAATAGTTTTAAATTAATGGGGAGATGTCTAGAGTCTTTAGAAAATCAGACATATAAAAATTTTGAAGTAATTATTATTGACGATTGTTCAACAGATAATTCGTATAATGATTTACTAAAATATAAAGAAACCAGCAATATTGATTTTAAAGTATATAAAAACAAAGTTAATTGTGGACCAGGAGAATCAAGAAACGTAGGTATAAGCTATGCTAAAGGAGAGTGGTTAGCATTCTCTGATAGTGATGACTGGTACGTTGAAGATTTTATAGAAAAAATGCTTAAAAAAGCAGTTGAAAAAAAAGCAGATATAGTTATGTGTGATCACAATTATGTGTATAGTGATGGGAGATTGGAAAAGTGTAATGCAATGAATTTCTTTAATGATAGTTCAACAAAAAGAGACTTTATTGCATATTCTAGAACATCACTTTGGCGGTTATTTATTAAAAAGAGTTTATTTAATGATATAAAAATCCCTAAATTATATAATGGAGAAGACTTAGCAGTGGTTCCTCAACTATTAGCTAAATCTGATGTAATTGCAGTTGAACATGAGGCATTGTATAATTATTTAGTAAGGGGAGATTCCATTTCATTAAAACCTAATAAAAGGGTTTATGCTAGCTTAATTGAGGCATTTAGCATTGTTCAAAACTCTATAAAAAAGAGATATCCTTTAGAATGTGAGTTTATAGGTATTAAAACAATACTGTACGGTGTCACACTAAATGCGTTTAAAGCGGGTATTAGCCGTAAAGAACTTTATAGAATTTTAAAAGCTTTCAATGAAGAATACCCCAAGTGGCCAAAAAACCCACATATTAAAAAACTTGGTTTGTTTAAAAGAGTATATTTAAAAAGTATATATTTTCGCTTATACATATTCAATAAGTTATATGCACAAATACATTTTAGGCTTACTAAATAATTTATTTAGATCAATACAACTTAGTTTAGTATAAAATTGAAACTCTGCATTAAAAAAATCCATCTTATGGAATGTAACATGTTTAAGATTAATTTTGATATAATAATTTTTAGATTAAATCAAAAATAATTATATCAGCAAGAAAAAACAAACATATGAAATCAATATAAATTTTTGTTTGTTAACTATTTTAGAAAGAAGTGAGGCTATTTATGATTATTGAGAGCAATCATAAAAACACATTAATGACTTGCTATCCTAATGAAAAGGAAGAATATGAAGAAAACTATAAAAAAGAAAAAATTTATTTGCTAATATATAGCGTTTTATCTATGATTTGCTATCAGTTCATGGAAGGGCAATTGCTACATATATGCATGTTTTTACCTATTTTAATTTTAACCTTGCTCAAAAGTTCCCTTAGTTTCTATGCATTGATAATAACTCTTCCAATAATCACATCAGAAGGTGGCAACGTAATTATGCTATTTGTTGTTTATTGTGTTGTTGTTTTTTTAATCTGGGGCTTGATTAAAAATGTAAAAATACACAGGATGGATTTATTTTTGATTGTTATAATAAGTTGCCTTTCGGGGATTTCTTTTTTAGTTGGCAAAGACACGAATTTTGTTTATTATGGGTGGTTTCTTATTTCTATAGCTTTGTTTTTTGTTGCAAAAACATATTTTAAATATGATGGTTCTAAATTAGCAATTTTCTCATTTTATATGTGTGCTTTTTTACTTATTGGTATAGTTTTTACTAGCATATCATTTGAGCAAGCATTGGCACAAGGGCGATTATCTGTTTTTGGAAACATTAGAGTTTTGGCTAATGCTCTTGTTATACCATTATTATTTGAAACACATGATTTAATAACTAATAAGAATAAAAGTAAGAGTTTACTATATAAGCGTTCAAAATCGCTTGTGTTTTTAGTATTACTTATAGTTTTATTGATGACAGTTTCACGTGGAGCGATATTTGCATATTTATTTGGTTCGTTAATAATTGTACTTAAATCAAAGCAAAAAAGAATATTAAAAATATATTTAATTTTAGCAGCATTATATGTATCTATATTTATATTAGAAGAACAAGGTGTAATAAATATTTTGCGTTTATTTAACTTATCACGCCTGCAAACATTAGGGAATCGAGACCATATATGGGGATATTACCTATCTGAGTTATTTTCGCAAGATTTACTTGGTATTTTATTTGGTTTTGGTCCAGGAGAATTGTATCGTGTTAGTGGAGGAGTTATGAGTCGAGGTGCATATGCTCACTCTGTTCCTCTTGATTTTTTATTTACATATGGGATTATAGGAGCTACCATATTTAGTATTATAATGTGTAAGTTAATGAAAAGAATTATAAAATCTAAAAATACATTAGCAATAAGTGTTTTTTTAACAACCATAGTTTTATACTTTACACATGGAACAGTAATATCCAGAGAGTTTTATATACTTACTGCGTTAGTTATTTGTTTAACTCATAATGAAATAAACTCACAGTGTTTTATTAATTCACAAAACGATAAACAAAATGGTAATATAATTAGAAAGGGTGTTGACTAAATGATATTACACTTCATACACTATGATCCTAAATTTTTAGATACTATTATAAATATAATACAAATATTTAACATGAAACAGCATAATATAGTAGTTTATGGTAAAGGAGTTAAGGAAGAAAAGAAAGAAATTACAGATAATAAAAATGTTATTTATGGATTTAAGTATAATAGAAAAAGAATAAAAGGATTGATAAACGACAGTAAAGGGATTATATTCCATGGACTGTATGATCCATCTATTATTTTAATGCTAGCTTTGAATAGAAGGTTACTAAAAAAGTCAAACTGGGTTGTTTGGGGGGGAGATGTATATAGCAAAGGAACTAAAGATATATCTTTTAAAAAACGATTAAAGTTTGTTGTTCAAAGTACATTTGCAGCTAATTTTAAATATTTAACAACTCTAGCCGATGGGGATTATAAAGTTGCTGTTGAAAAATTTGGTGTCAAAAGCATTCATTTGAAAGGTTTATACGCAAATCCGGATACTAAAAAAGCTATTCAATTAAGAAATGAGAGAAAATCTTATACCAATGAGGTTATTAATATTCAAGTTGGAAATAGTGCAACTAAGTCAAATCACCACATGGAAGTATTTGACACATTATCTTGCTATAAAGATGAAAATATTCGTATTCATGCTCCATTATCATACAATGATCATGAATATGCTAAAAAGGTTATCAGATATGGAAGAGAAATTTTTGGTGAGAAATTTATACCCTTAACTAAATTAACAGATGCGTATACATATAATAAATATCAGAGCACAATGCATGTAGGTATATTTAATAATGATCGACAACAAGGCATGGGTAATATAGGGAAACTTCTTTTTTTTGGAGCTAAAGTTTACTTGCGAAGCAACACGGCATTATGGGATAAATATGTTAACTTGGAAAAATACCATTTGTTTGATATATCTAGCATATCTTCAATGTCATTTAAACAATTTGTGGATTTTGATGATAAAAAGGCCGAGCATAATAAAAAAAAGTACTTGGATTCTCGAGATATTAATCAGCTAAAGTCTATTTGGCAAACTATTTTTGATGCTATGCTAGAAGAAAAAGAATAATACTTATTTTAAAAATAAATTTGTTTAGCTAATTTTGATGATTAAAGTAGAAAAAGGATATTCTGCTGCACTGAACATTATAGTAGCTCATAATGTTTAAATTTGAAAATATATTACATTAAGTGATATAATAATTTTTGGTTAAATGTAGGATAGGATAGGAGAGAAATACAAAATGAGCGAAAAAACATCTTTGAAAAGCAAAGCAATATCTGGGGCAATATGGAGCTTTATTGATGTTACGGGAACACAAGGTTTGCAGGTTATAGTTCAAATTGTACTAGCTAGACTTTTATTTCCAGAAGATTTTGGGATAATTGGCATGGTAACAGTTTTTGTTGCTATATCGCAAGCTTTTATAGATAGTGGGTTTATGCAGGGTTTAATTAGAGAAAAAAAGGTTAAACATGAAGACTATTCCACAGTTTTTCTATTTAATCTTGTTATAGCAGTTTTATTATATTCAGTATTTTTCGTTTCAGCTGATTTAATTAGTCAGTTTTTTGGTTATTCAGAAATAGTACCTATTATAAGGGTTTTATCCATAATTCTAGTTATTAATGCTTTTGGGCTGATTCAAAGAACTATGTTAATGAAAAACGTTAATTTTAAGGCAATTGCAAAAATAAATTTAATTTCAGTATTTTTTTCGGGCATTATTGCAATTGTTATGGCTGCCTTAGGATTTGGAGTTTGGAGTCTTGTTGTAAAAACAGTTTTTATGCAATTTATAAAAGCAGTTTTGTTTAGTTTTTATAATCGTTGGATTCCTAAGTTAGTTTTTAATTTTGAGTCTTTTACTCGAATATTTAATTTTGGTTGGAAGCTACTTTTATCTAGAATACTAACTACTATTTATCAAAATATTTATTATTTAATAATTGGTAGAGGTTTTACAGCAACAGATTTAGGTCATTATACAAATGCAAAAAAGTTAAAAGATGCTGCGGCAAATACAATTACAATTTCAGTACAAAAGGTTAGCTATCCAGTACTTAGTAATATTCAAAATGATTCAGCTAGACTCAAAAGAGGATATAAACAAATAATTAAAAATTCAGTATTTGTGATTTTTCCAGTAATGCTAGGACTATCAGCTGTAGCTCCTGCATTATTTAGAGTTGTATTAGGAGAAAAATGGATAGCAGCAACTCCTTATTTTCAGATACTTTGCTTAGCTGGAATGTTGTTCCCGTTGCATGCAATTAATCTTAATATTTTGCAAGTTAAAGGTAGGTCTGACTTATATCTACTAGTTAGCGTCTTGAAAAAAATTGTAGGATTAACGTTTATAGGAATTGTCTTGTTTTTGGGGTTAGGAATTATGGGATTAATGTGGTCAGCAGTTGTAACCTCTTATTTATCATATTTTATTAATGCTTTTTATTCAAAGAAAGTAATATCATATTCAGTATTTGAACAAATTAAGGATATTTCACTATATTATTTATTGTCTGGTGCCATGGCTTTTATTGTATTTAGTATGAATTATATATTTAATATTAATGATATAATCTTATTATTTATACAGATTTGTGTAGGAGTGTCAATATATGTTGGGATTAATTTGATTTTAAAAACAACGGAATATAAAACTATTTTAACTATTTTGAAAGAAAACTATCATAGAATAGTTAGTAGAAAAAGCACAATTAGTGAAAGTGGAGAGATATATGAAAAGAATTGAATTTATTGGTGCCCCAGCTGTAGGTAAGTCAACTGTCTTGCAAGAAGTGTTAAAAATGAGAAGAAATAATGATAAATGGTTGACTCCAGGGGAAGCAATGGTGAAAATAGCAAAATCAATTAACTACAAAAAATCTATTTTGTTTAGGATTATTCACCTTTGCTTAAAACTAAACTTAATGAAAAGTCAACAAGTTAATATGGCTTCAATTATACTCAAAAAGCATGATCAGGATGTATTATCTAATGTGCAAGAAAAGTATAATGATATTGCAAATTTATATGTTAATGAATTATTTAAAAATGAAAATATAAATTCTATACACAAGCTAAAACTTAGTAGCTCTTACTTTAACATATTGTTTAAAGAAATTATGGTATTAGATTATTATCAATTAGATAATTTAGTTATTTATGATGAAGGTATAATACATAATAATTCAGCTTTTAAAAATGAAGAATTATGTGGACAAGTGTTAAAAAAGCATATAGATGATAAGTCAGATGTAATTCCAAGAGGAATTATATATTGTTACATGGAAGAAAAGCAATATTTAGAAAGAAGAAAAAAAAGAATTAATAATGGGAAGAAAATAATTTTTGATATGAATTTAAAAAATGATCAATTTGAAGAAATGTGTATTAGAGCTTTAAAAAGATCTGAAGACAAAATTAAAGTACTAGAAAACTATGATGTACCAATACTAAAAATCCATATGTCGCAATCAATACAGGAAAATACTAAATATGTTTATGACTTTATTAAAAATATGTAAAATTAACTTTTAATCCCTATTGCTCAATTTAAATTGTAGAGCTAGACATAAAAATTAATTTAATTCTACCAGTGTATGATTGTTTGTAGCTTATATAATTAAAAATCATTTTTAAATTTAATTTTTATAATAGTATATGATTAATTAAGGAGAATTAATATGAAAAAAATATTATTGCTTGGCGGTTCTACTCAGCAAGTACCTGCTATAGAATATTCGAAGAAAAAGGGATACTATACTATATTATGTGATTTTTTACCTAATAATCCGGGGCAACATTATGCAGAGAAGTTTTACTGCTTAAGTACCACGGATAAAGAAAAGATGCTTGAGATTGCAAAAAAAGAAAAAGTAGATGGTGTGGTTGCATATGCATCAGACCCAGCTGCTCCAACAGCTGCATATGTTTCAGAAAAAATGGGGCTTTCTACTAATTCATATAAATCTGTTGAGATATTAGCGTATAAAGATAAATTTAGAGATTTTTTAAAAAAAAATAATTTTAATTGTCCACACGCTGAATATTTTAAGAGTTATGAAGAAGCAGAAAAATCAATTAATAGGTTTAGGTTGCCGGTAATTGTAAAACCCATTGACTCATCTGGAAGCAAAGGTGTTAATAGAGTTGATTCAATTAAGCAGTTTAAAAGATTATTCGATTTAGCTATGGAAAATTCAAAATCAAAAAATGTTATTGTTGAAGAATTTATAAAGATGGATCATAAATATATGGTTGGTGGAGATTGTTTTGTACTAAATGGAAAAGTATCCTTTTGTGGCTTGTTGAACTGTCACAGGAATTCTAATGTAAATTCATTAGTACCTGTTGGAAAAAGTTATCCTGTTCAAATTAGTCAATTAAGAGTTAATAAAATTAAAGAAGAAATTCAAAAAGTAGTTGACTTATTAGATATTAAATTTGGAGGGTTTAATTTAGAGATAATGTTTGACAACGAAGGTAGGCTTTATCTTATTGAGATGGGACCACGTAACGGTGGAAATATGATTCCAGAATTGCTTAATATAAGTACAGGAGTTGATTTAGTAGCTGCAACAGTTGAAACAGCCATGGGAAATAGCAATATTGATGTGAAATATTTTGAAAAAGAATCCTATTTTTCTACTTTTAATTTACATACTGATAAGAAAGGTTTGCTTAAAGATGTAATATTTGATAAACAAGTAGAAAATAAAATAATAAAAAAGGTTTTATATAAAAAGCAAGGTGATTTGGTACAATACTTTGATGGTGCAAATAAAGCTATAGGAATAATATTTTTAAAATTTAATTCCATGGACGAAATGATAAATATTATGGATAATTCATCTGAAAAGATTAAAATTATAGTGGATTAGGTGATAATAATGAAAGAAATTGGTGGATACTTTGAGCTTGACCAGCTAGTTAAAAATGAATATTATAAGAATTTAATATCGTTAAATTCTGGAAGAAACGCACTTTTATATTTACTGAAGGCTAAAAATATAAAAAGACTACATATACCATATTTTTTGTGCAATTCTGTGAGTGATATGTTGAAAAGAAACAATTTTGATTTTAACTATTATTGTATAGACAATGAGTTTAATCCAATTATTAGCGGAAACATTCAAAAGTATGAGTATTTATATATTGTTAATTACTATGGACAATTAACTGATAAAAAAATAAATTTACTTAAGAGTAGTTTTGAAAGGATAATTATTGACAACACCCATGCATTTTTTCAAAAACCAATTAAAGGTATTGATACTATTTATTCTTGTAGAAAGTTTTTTGGAGTCCCAGATGGGGCGTACCTAGCAACTGACTGTGTATTAGATGGTGATTTAGAAATAGATGTTTCTAAGGATAGAATGACACATATTTTAGGTAGATTTGAAGGAAAGGCTTCAGATTATTATAGTGATTTTAAAGAAAATGATATGTGTTTTAAAAATGCTCCATTAAAGAAAATGTCTAAACTAGCAAAGAATATTCTAGGAGCTATTGACTATGAAAATGTTATACAAACCAGAAATGAAAATTATAAATATTTAGAAAATAATTTTAAAAAATATAATAAATTAAAGTTGATAATTCCTAACGGTCCTTTTGCATATCCCATGTATATCGAAGATGGGATGAATGTTAAAAAAATGTTGTTAGAAAACAAAGTATATATTCCAACACTATGGCCTAATGTATTAAGAAATGCTCCAAAAAGCAGTGTTGAGTACGATTATTCCACAAATGTATTGCCATTACCTTGCGATCAAAGAAATAACGTGGAAGATATGAAAAAAATAGTTAACTTATTAAAGAATTATTGAGGAGGTAAATTATGAGCAATTTAAAAGGGAAAAAACTGCTGATACTTGGAGGTATTGCGCATTCATGTGTAATTGTAGAAAAAGCTAAAGAAATGGGTATAACGGTTTATGTAACAGACTATCTTGAAAACTCACCTGCAAAAAGAATAGCAGATAAAAGTTTTATGGTAAGTACTACTGATATTGAAGCTATTGAAGAGCTTTGTAAAGATGAATCAATAGATGGAATTATAACAGGGTTTATTGATTCGATGCTACCTTTTTGTTACAAAGCTTGCGAAAGAATGAAATTGCCTTTTTGGGGAACAAAAGAACAAATTGATATTAGTATAAATAAGGATAAATTTAAAAAAGCATGTAAAAAAAATGGAGTTCCTATAATTCAAGAGTATTACTTGACTAAGGAATTTACTAAAAATGATTTAGATAAAATTGAATATCCTGTTTTGGTTAAACCTGTTGATAACAGTGGTTCAAGAGGTGTGTTCATTTGTGATAATGAGGTAGAATTAAAAGAAAATTACAAAAAAGCTCTTGCATTCTCAAAAAGTAAAAATATTATTGTTGAACAATACATAAAAGGACATCATGTAAATATGTACTATACATTATGTGATGGAGAAGTATATTTATCTGCTATGGCTGATAGATATGTAACTTATCTAGATAATACAGCACCGCTTCCTAAGGGGTTGTATCATCCTTCTAGATACTTGAAGGAATATATAGAAACTGTTAATTCATGTATAAAAAAAATGTTTTTAGATCTTGGAATGAGGGATGGACTTGTTTTTGTTCAGGGATTCCATACGGATAAAGGGTTTAAAATATATGAAATGGGTTACAGACTAAATGGTGGAGCTACATATGAATTAATAGATGCTTGTAATGGGTATAATCAATTGGAATCGATAATTGAGTTTTCAATAACTGGTAATATGGGCAATGTAGAAGCTTTAAAGAAAACCACTCCATTTTTTAAAACTATAGCATTTAATCTTGTACTATCGTTGCTTCCAGGAACTATAACTAAGGTTATAGGTGTTGATGAAGTGAAAAATTTACCAGGAGTTATTAATTTTATTATGCTTCACTCGGAAGGTGATTGCCTTGTAAGTCATGGAACTTCAGCACAGATTTTTGCGTATGTTTTAATCAATGTAGATGATACTGAGCATTTAGAAAAAATATTAAATAAAATAAAGGAAAAAGTAAAAGTATTAGATGAACATGGTGATAACATGTTGCTTGATATATTTGAAGCTAAAGAATTAAAATAATTCCAAGGAGGTAGAGTATGAGTAAAAATAAGGCTGTTATTATATTATCACAGAAGGATTTAATGGAATCAAAGTGTCTTGATATGACTAATGTTATTTCAGTTACAAAAAAAGCACTTATTGACTTTCAGGAAGGAAAAATATTTTTTCCAGACAAGATTTCGCAGATTTTCAACGAAGAAACACAGGATAGGATAAATTGTATGCCTTCTACGTTGGTTGATGAACAGATTTGTGGAGTAAAATGGGTTTCAGTGTTTCCGAGGAATCCTGTTTTGTATAACATTCCAAATGTTTCAGGTTCAATAATACTTTCTGAAATTGTTTCAGGTCAACCAATTGCTTTTATGGATGGGAGCATTTGTACACTTATGAGAACAGCAGCAATCAGTGCTATTGCAGCTGAATATTACGCAAGGCAAAATGCAGAAACAATAGGAATTATTGGTTCCGGGGAACAGGCAAAAATGCATTTAATTGCAATGAAAACAGTAAGACCTTCTTTGAAGGTTTGTAAAGTCGCATCTAATATTTTAGAAGGTGAACAACAATTTGAGGATGAGTTAAAAGGTATTTTTAATGATGTAGAAATAATCAGATGTAATACAAAGCTAAAAGATGCAGCAGAAGGATCTGATATAATTGTCACTGCAACAAGTGCTCAAGCTCCTTTACTAAAAGCAGACTGGGTTGGAAAAGGTGCTTTTTATGCTCATGTAGGAGGATGGGAGGATGAATTTGCAGTTGCTGAAAAAGCAGACAGGATTATATGTGATGATTGGAATGCTGTAAAACATCGTACCCAGACGTTGAGTAGAATGTATAAATCTGGTCAGCTATCTGATGATAGAATTTATGCAGATTTACATGAATTAATTACAGGAAAGAAATCTGGAAGATATAATGATGATGAATTTATTTATTTTAATAGCGTAGGATTGTCATATGTTGATGTAGCTTTGTCATATGAGTTTTATAAGCAAGCAGTTGAAAGTGGAAAAGGTATATCAGTTGATTTTCAAGGGTTTTCTATTTGGAATGCTTTTAAAAAGTGAGGGGAAAAAATGGGTAACATTAACGTAACAAAATCCTCAATGCCTCCATTTGAGGAGTATATAGATGAAATAAAAGACTTATGGGAAAGTCACTGGCTTACAAATGCAGGAGAAAAGCATAGAAAGTTAGAATCTAATTTAAAGGATTATCTAAGTGTTCCTAATCTTTCGTTATTTACAAATGGACACTTAGCACTTGAATGTGCAATTAAAGCTTTTAATTTAACTGGTGAAGTTATTACTACCCCATTTACTTTTGCATCTACAACACATGCAATTGTAAGGAGTGGATTAAAACCAGTTTTTTGTGATATTAATCCTGATGATTATACTATAGATACCAAAAAAATTGAAAGCCTTATAACTGAAAAGACCAGTGCTATTGTTCCTGTTCACGTTTATGGAAGCGTTTGTAACGTTTTTGAAATAGAAAGAATAGCAAAAAAATATAATCTTAAAGTTATTTATGATGCAGCTCATACATTTGGAGTTACCTTTAATGACATTGGAATTGGAAGTTTTGGAGATGTATCCATGTTTAGCTTTCATGCTACAAAAGTTTTTAATACTATCGAAGGTGGAGCATTGACATTTAAAGATGAGAACATAAAGGCTACATTAAATGCTCTTAGAAACTTTGGGATGACTGGTGCTGAAAGTGTTGAATTTATAGCTGGAAATTCTAAAATGAATGAATTTCAGGCAGCAATGGGGTTGTGTAATCTTAAGTATATTGATGGAGAGATTCAAAAGAGAAAATTAGTTGTAGAAAGATATATGTCAAACTTAGAAGGAATTAAGGGAATTAAGCTCCTTAAAGGACAAGAAGGGGTAAAGCCTAATTTTGCGTATTTTCCTGTAGTGTTTGATGGTTATAAGTACACTAGAAATCAGATATTTGAATTATTAAAAAAGCAGAATATTATTGCACGTAAATATTTTTATCCTTTAACAAGTAATTTTGAGTGCTATGAAGGTATGTTTAATTCAACGCATTTGCCTGTGGCAGAGTACATTGCAGATAGGGTATTGACTCTTCCACTTTATGCAGACTTAGATTTGCAGGATGTTGATAAAATATGTAGAATCATTAAAGAATAGGGGTGAATAAAAATGAAAGGGATTATTTTAGCAGGAGGAAAAGGAACACGTTTGTATCCTATGACAAAAGCTGTATCAAAACAATTGCTGCCTATATACGATAAGCCGTTGATTTATTATCCGCTATCTGTTCTTATGCTGGCAGGAATACGTGAAATTTTGATTATTTCAACACCGGAAGATTTACCAGTGTATCAAAAGCTACTTGACGATGGTTCATCGTTTGGATTAAAATTATCCTATAAGGTGCAGGATAAGCCAAGAGGACTTGCTGATGCGTTTATAATTGGTGAAGAGTTTATTGGGGGCGATGATGTTTGCCTCATTTTAGGAGACAATATTTTTTATGGACAGGATTTGACAAAAGTGTTAAACAGGGCTAAGAAGCATGAAGAAGGTGCAGTTATTTTTGGTTACCCTGTAAAAGATGCCAGTTCATTTGGTGTTGTTGAATTTGATAAAAATAAAAAAGTAATTTCTATTGAAGAAAAACCAGAGCATCCAAAGTCACACTATGCTGTTCCTGGTTTGTATTTTTATGATAACAGGGTTGTTGAGATTGCAAAAAATGTTAAACCTTCAGCACGTGGGGAAATTGAAATTACGTCAGTAAATAATGTGTATCTTGAAAAAAAACAATTGAATGTTGTTTTACTTGGTCGTGGTATGGCATGGCTTGATACAGGAACACCTGAAGGCATGTTAAATGCAGCAGAGTATGTTGAGGCAGTTCAGTCAAGACAGGGTTTTTATATAGCTTGTTTAGAAGAGATTGCATGGCGTAGAGGATTTATTGATGACGAGCAGTTTAGGACTGTCGGAGAAAGTCTTAAAATGACTGACTATGGACAGTATATTTTATCACTGTTGGAAGAATAAATTTATGTAATGAGGGGTTAATAATATGAAAAATATTATGGTTACTGGCGGTGCTGGTTTTATTGGAAGTAATTTTGTGAAGTTGATGTTAAAAAAGCATTCTGACTACAAGATTGTAAATGTTGATGAATTGACTTATGCAGGAAACTTGGAAAATTTAAAGGATGTTTCGGATAATGATAATTATAAATTTATTAAAGCGGACATAAGAGATCGAAAGAAAATTGATGAGATATTTAAGTCTTATGAGATAGATACCGTAGTAAATTTTGCGGCGGAGTCCCATGTGGATAGAAGCATTGAAGAACCAGAAGTATTTTTGACTACCAATGTTATTGGCACGCAAGTTTTGCTTGACACAGCAAAAAAATACTGGAAGGTAAATCCTGATGATAAGTATTGTAAAGAGTACAAAGAAGGAGTAAAGTTTCTTCAGGTATCTACAGATGAAGTATATGGTGCGTTAGGGAAAACAGGAATGTTTGTTGAGACAATGCCGTTAATGCCAAACAGTCCATATTCTGCATCAAAAGCAAGTGCAGACTTAATTGTAAGGGCATATAATGAGACTTTTGGTATGCCTGTAAATATCACTAGATGCAGTAACAATTATGGCCCTTATCAGTTTCCAGAAAAATTAATACCTCTTATGATAAATAATTGTCTCAATGAAAAAGATTTGCCTGTCTATGGTGATGGAATGCAAATAAGAGATTGGCTTCATGTGTCTGACCATTGCATAGCAATTGACGTTGTTTTACATAAGGGTTTAGATGGAGAAGTTTATAATATTGGTGGAAATAATGAAAAAGCCAATATTGAAATTGTAAAGCTTATAATTAAGACTTTAGGAAAGTCGGAGAGCTTAATCAAACATGTTAAAGACAGACCTGGACATGATAGAAGGTATGCAATTGACAATACAAAGATAACAACTCAGTTGGGATGGAAGCCAGAATATACCTTTGAGCAGGGTATTAAGGAGACAATCCAATGGTATTTAAATAATACTGATTGGATTGAAAACATTGTTTCTGGTGACTATATGAAGTATTATAATGATATGTATTCAAAAATAACAGAAAATGAAGCAGTTGAAGAAGTTGCAGTAGTAAAAGAAAAATAATTCGCACAATATTATATTAAGTCCATTCTTGAGGAAAGGTTAAATAGAGTTGAATGTTTTAGTATAATATGGTTAGGAATTATAATTAGTATTAAGTCAGACGACCGCCGGCATAGCCGGCGGCTTGATTATAAACGCGCATAGCACTAATTATACTTGCAAGCCTAAAGGCATTAAATTATTTCTATGCGGTTTGCTTTGCAACAAATATTACTTAAAACTGCAACTATTACTTCCCTAAACCTACACGGTTTACTATATTACTTGCTCCTCTAGAAGAGGTTATTAGGATCAGGTAGTTCAAGCTTATCTTCTACATCCTCATTCATTTCCTGATTTCTAATATACTCTCTTACTTTTGCTTCATTTCTGCCAACTGTACTTACAAAGTAACCTCTAGCCCAAAAACTTTGTCCTTTAAAGTTTTGTCTTATCTTACTATGTCTTTCAAATACCATCATTGCACTTTTACCTTTGACATATCCTACTATTTCTGATACCGAATGCTTAGGGGGAATTGACACGCACATGTGTATATGATCTGAACATGCATGTGCATCTAAAATCTCCACTCCCTTATATTCACAAAGTCTTCTAATATATTTCCCTATCTCATTTCTTAGCTTACCATATATTACTTTTCTTCTTTTTTTAGGTATTCATACAATGTGATACTTGCATTCCCAAGTTGTATGTGTTAATTTTTTTATATTCATATTTTTTTCCTCCCTTTACTCTTGCAAGCAAACCGCTTTTTGAGTATACGGGAGGATTTTTAAATTCTCAATACTTCGGCAAAGCCTTTTCAACTCTCACCAGCATAGCTGGTGGTTTAGCGTTTTAATTAATGCTGGGTTTGGATTTTCAAGATTAATCTTCATCATCATCCTCCCCACTGAAGAAAACATCAAGCTCATCTATGTCATCTTGAGAGACTTTTATCTCATAGCCGAATTCATCAGGCGTTTTATTGAAAAGACTTAAAGCTTCTGCAAATTTATCTTCATCAATGAGATTGTCTTCAAAGTTTCTAATGATGATTTCGATTTCATTGGGGGAAGTGCCAATATTTTTAGTTGGTTTATTTAGTTTATGGAATTCTTCCTTATTAATGGCGAGGCCGGTTTTAACATACTCACCTTCCAGATCTCTCTCATTAACAGCGTATAACTCTGTATACTGTTCTGATGATATCGCTTCGATTTCATGAAGTCTTTTAACAAGAGAACGGTAAGGAAGCCACCAAGTGCAGTGGAGCCTGGCGATAAATCTTAGAAGCGCTTTATGTTGGACTTTCTTTAATGAAGATGTCTTAAACTCATCGAGTACAATGCTTTCAAGAGCAGTTTCAGGCAATAAAAACTCTGCTGCGAATCGATTAGCCATTACCTCAATAAGGCTACTTTCTTCATCTTCCGGCCTACTGAGATGCGAGCCGGATTTTGTGAAATAGTGATACAGCTCATGAGCAATTGCAAAGATCTGTTTATCATAGTAATCGGCGGTGTTGAGTCCGAAAAAAGTAAGTTTATTATCGTTTTCTTCAGAATACATAATGGCAGCAGAAAAAGCTGGTTTATCACCATCAGGTTCGATGGGATATTCCAGCAACATGATGTCTAGCTTATCAAGAATTGTAAAAATATCGTTTGCAATCGGTGTTTCAACAAAGCCTAGAGAACGGCGCTTTTCTCCAGCAAGTTTGCGGATCTCATCTATTTGTACTTCATTAGCTTGACCAGATTCATTTTCAAATGATCTCCTTAATTGAATTTGCTGTCTAAGCGACAACATCATCGTGAACAGCTTATCTACGCCTTCCTTTTCACTATCGCTTAATGCTTCACTGCGAAGAGCAACAAAAGAGTTTGGTCTTTCCTTCTCCACAAACATTTCTGTAAGATCAAAACCCAGAACATTTGATAAGGCTTCAAACTGCACAATAGATGGAATAAAGTCTTCTCTTTCAATGCGACCAATCATAATTCTATTGATGCCAGTTAAATTTCCCAGTTCTTCTTTTGTATACCCTTTTTCTTCTCTTAAGCTCTTAATGGCTTCAGCTAGTTTTTTAGTTGATAAAGTTTTCATAGTTTGAGCCTCCTTTCAATACTATAGTATGCTCTCTTTTAATTATATGATACTACAAATAACAAAATACGTCAATGGATACTGGTTGACAGCTCTATATGAAATTAATAATAACATAACACGCAAAAAAATAATAGTAGCATATAGAGCTACATGACGTGATTATGGTTGCCGGAGAGAATCAATCTACTTAGTCAAAGACAGAAGTCTTTGCTGATTCTGGAAGGATCTTTGATGATGACTTTCTTTCTATGTATTAGGAGACATGCCCAAAACCCTATCTTTGTTTTTCATCAACTTATCATCAGGAAAGTCTATGAAGCATTTATTATTTTAAAAATAAAAATTACCTTTATTCATTGGCAGTAAACTCCTTACAAAGATAAAGTTCTACCCGTTTAAGGATAGAGCCTCTACAACATTTGAGCCTGACCTTTTGTGAGTCGCATATCAGGGAGCGACAAATATTTGATATCTTTGTAATTACATTATACACTTGCTAATGTATTTTGTAAAATACGAACGAAATTAATTCTATCACTGATTTTTAGTCCACTAGCTGAAACAAGTGCTGATTCTAAACCTTGAGTAAAGAACCACACTATATAGTATGCTTTGTTATATTAAAGAAGACAAATTTAACGTTCTCTTTAGAAGAGAGTCCTAAAAAAGATTTTTTTGTTTGGAACAGAATACTTGAAGGATTTGTAAGAAATGCTGACTTTGGTCCTCAAGGGATTGCATTTAAATCAAGTAAATCAGAAGACAAAGAGTCATCTAGCATGGCGCTAGTATCTATTTACAAGTATAATGATGAGAAGGTTGTAATACCTGCAAAACTTATGGAATCTAGAGGAACTTTAAAGTTAGTAGATTTTGCCATGCTCTTTGAAAAACTCTTTAAAGCAGGTGGGGTATTTGTTTTAGATGAATTCGATGCTGCAATTCATCCAGAAATAATTAAAGGGATTTTGGCAGTATTTAATGATAGTGAGCTTAACAAGGCAGGCGCTCAGTTGATTTTTACTACCCACAATCCCATATACCTCAATAATAAGATTTTTAGAAGGAATCAGATACGATTTGTTGAAAAGGATTCTGATAGCTACCAAAGTGCTATTTATTCTCTAGCAGACTTTGGATCAGAAGAAGTAAGGAATGATCATAATTTCCTTATTAATTATTTTAAAGGTAACTATGGAGCGCTTCCCTTCATCGATTTTTCTAAACTACTTAGTTCAGACAGTGATAGGAGGGATGAAGATGACAAACTATAGAAAAACATATTTATGTATATGTGATGGACAACAAGAAAAAATGTATTTACAGCATTTGGCTAAGTTGATTAAGAAATTTCCACGAAAAGTTGTAACCTTTAATACTTTTATAACAGACATGTCCTTTTCGTTAGTAAATAATTTAGAATATACGAACCAAAAGGACAAGAATGTTAATTTGTGGAGATTTTGATATTTGACTTAAAGCAAAAAATAATATTAGCAAGAAAGACAAGGATATTTTAAGGCACTTCAAAGGGGTTGTCTTTTTAAGAATAAGATAAAATTATTATAAAAGACTTAGAATCTTGTAAACCTTAGTTAAGCCGATGTTTAAATGCATTCACAAAATTTTCAAAATGTAAAACGGAGGCAGGGTAAATATAAATGGAAGTAATCAAGCTACTTGGTGGGTTTCTTTTTAATTTCAAACAAACAGAGCGGGAATGAAAATGGCTCCGAATGTTGGGGTGTTAAGGATGTTTTTAATAATGGAACGATTTTCTTTACAAATAGAGAATAACGTGCTAAAATTAAAAAAAGATGAATATTGGCTTTGGAAACGGGCATAATGTTTTAATAACGGAACGTTATTCTTTGAATATAGAGAAAAACATTATAAAAGTAAAAAAAGAGGTGAGGGACGTGAATGTCTATACTGAACTAGCGAAATATCCTGTTTTCTCCATAGAAGATGTAAAGAAGCTTACTGGAAATGAGAAAACAGCTTATTCTCAGATGAATCGATTAATGAAAAAGGGGCTTGTCAAAAAGATACGAAAAAATATCTACTCTGTAGTCAATCCGACAACAGGGCAGGTAGTAGCTACTCGATATCAAATAGCCTGTGCAATAACTGACACTACTTATATCTCTCACCACAGTGCCTTTGAATATTATGGACTAGCGAATCAAGTTTATTATGAGATCTATGTTTCATCAGAAACTAAGTTTAATCATTTTGAATATGACAACGTAACCTACAAATATGTCGCTTCCAGAATGCAAGATGGAGTAGTGGAAGCTAAAAATACCACTGGTGTTAGAATGACAGATTTAGAGAGAACTGTGGTGGATAGCATAAGAGATTTTAATAAAATAGGTGGCTTTGAAGAATTGCTGAGTTGTCTAGAGGGAATCCATTACCTGGATGAAAAAAAGCTAAAACATTATCTTTCTATATATGATACCCAGGGGCTTTATCAAAGAGTAGGATATCTTCTGGACCATTACCGAAAAGAGATGCAGCTTTCAAGAGAGTTTATAGATTATTGTAAGAGCAAGATAGGAAAGAGCAGAAGATACCTGGTTAGTGATTTAAAAGAAGAAAGCTATTATAACAACGAGTGGGAACTGATGGTACCGAAAGGACTATTTGAAATAACGAATCAAGGAGGCGAGATACTTGTCTAATTACGACATTATATATTTAGGAAAAAAAGCAGAGGAGCTTGGCTTTGTCAGGGATACCTTAGAAAAGGTGACAAGACTTGCAGATATTTTGGAGTATCTTAATACAAATCCAATCTTAAAGGATAGTCTTGCATTAAAGGGTGGGACTGCCATAAATCTTACCATTTTTAATTTACCTCGTCTCTCGGTAGATATAGATTTGGATTATTTAATTACCAATAGCAGAGAAGAAATGCTTGAGAGCCGAGAAATCATTAACAGTACCATTAATCGTTATATGGTCTCCCAGGGATATTCAAAAAATCCTAAGACAAAGAATCCCCATAGCCTTGATTCCTGGGTTCATGATTACATGGGGGCCAGTGGTAATAAAGATAACATTAAAATTGAAATCAACTATTCTCTAAGATCTCATGTACTTGAAGCCGAGGAAAGACCAATCATCACTGAGCATTTCTCCAGTGAATACAAGGTGAAGACCTTAGCACCTATTGAGATATACGGAAGTAAAATCAATGCACTATTAAGTAGAGCTGCAGCTAGAGATTTATATGATGCTAGAAACATGATCCACTTTGGACTGTTTGACAAATCGGAAGAAGAATTACTGAGAAAGTGCGTTGTGTTCTATGCTGCCGTATCTGCTAAAGATATTAACAAAACCTTTGACACCAAGCCTATAGATTCCATAACCCAGAGAAAGATTAAAACTGATCTCCTTCCAGTAATTAAAAGAAAAGATAATTTTGAGATGGAATCAGCTAAGAAGCTTGTCAAAGAGTACATTTCTGATTTGATGGTTCTTAAAAAGGAAGAGAAGGAGTTCTTGGATAGATTTGAAAATGGAGAATACCTTCCTGAGCTTTTATTTGATGATAAAAAGATTCTGGAACGTATAAAGAATCATCCGATGGCCATATGGAAAACTAGATAAATCATGTAACCCCCCTAGATAGAATCTAGCTTCGGAAAAATGCTGAGCTTAGAGAGAATCTGAGTGTGTTATTTATTTTCCTCTATATAATAGAAGGAACTCGTTTATACATATTGATGTATAAGCATTTTAGAAGAACAGAAACCAAATTAAAAAGCTCAATAAAGAGTATATATGAATCAAGATTACAGCTCATCATATTATGGTGGGCTTATTTTTTTGTGTTTTTTTCTGAGGAATTTCAAGATAGAGGCCTTTATTCGAGAGCATATAGCATAGTCAGAGCAAGAAAATCGGAATAAAAATGTACTTAATTGAGCCTGAGGCATCCTTCTCGTATCATGACGTTTGTCATGGTACACCAAGTCCGTTATTATGGGATGATTATTTAAGATTTGTTCAAAAGAAAAATAAATTAAATTCCTATACTTTTCGTTATAAAGAAATGGAAGTATACTTTCTAACAATCCTGTGTACCAGTTTATAATGGGAACTGTTTATGATAATCTAAAATTGACCCCTTATAGGGATAAAAACAAACCACCCTTTGAAAGGGTGGTACAGCGTGATAATTATTTTGCATTTAAAGATGCGGAGTATGTTATTATTTCTATTCCAACCAATTATGATCCTGAAAAAAACTACTTTAATACAAGAACTGTTGAAGCTGTAATTGCAAATGTATTATCTATTAATCCTGATGCAGTTACGATAATTAAGTCAACAGTGCCTGTTGGTTATACAGAAAAGGTAAGAGAAAAATTTGAAACAGAAAATATTATTTTCTCACCTGAGTTTTTAAGAAAAGGCAAGGCACTTTATGATAATTTGTATCCATCTAGAATTGTAATAGGTGAAAAATCTGATAGAGCTCAAAAGTTTGCTGACCTTCTAATTGAGGGTGCAATTAAAAAAAATGAAGATGATTTTTATAATTCAAAAGTTATTAAAGATTTTGAGGAATTTAAGAAAATGTGTGATGTTATTGTTGCCAATAGATTGTCAGATGAAATAAAAGATGTAGAAGATAAAGTATATACAAGGGATTTATATACTAGAGATTGTTAAAATATTTATATAGAAAGTACTTTATAATAAAAAGCCGAGTGGTTATATATTAACTACTCGGCTTTTTATTATTTCCCTTTCTTTATATTAGATTTCCCCATTGTAGGAAATTAATTATAGGTGTAGCCTTACTTAAGTCTTTTCCCATGAGTGTTAGTGGAATTAGTACAAAGTTAAGGTATGGAAAAACGAGAGTACAAAACTCATACAAAATTATTGTATTTGTATAAAAGTATGTGGTATACTACTGATGAGGTGAAAATTATGGAAGTGAGTTTAGAGAGCTTAATATCCTATGAAAAACTAAAAACTGATTTAGATGACGTGTTCGAGGTTGTCGAGAAAAATGGCAAGGTGGTCATACTAAAAGATAACGAGCCACTGTACATTCTCTTGAAGTACGACCCAAAGGCAGGTCCTATAGAAAAAATATTAGCCCCTTCGACTCCTAAGCTGACATTACAAGAAGCCATGAAGCTCGTGTTAAAAGATGCCGAAGGAAGAAAGATGCATGCCGCAGAGCTTGCTGATGAGATATATAACAGAAAGCTTTATCTAAAGAAGGATGGAACCCAAGCGAAATATAACCAAGTTCGTGCAAGGTGTGGTCATTATCCGGAGATGTTTGAAGCTTTACCTGGAAATGTCATTCGCTTGAAGGAGGGTGTGGAATAATGGATTTCGACAAGTAATGAATACCGCTTATATTTTTGGGTTGATATCTAAGTTCTCAAATTCATGATTATTATTTTCTACGAATGGAGAAACTAAATCTAAGCGTCGCTATGCAGACGCATAAAAGGTGTTGAATATGAAAGTAGAGAATCTGAAAAAAATAATCAGTCAAGGCGAAAGCATAACTGTAGAATTTAAAGAAAGCAAAAAGAAGTTAAATAAGGATGTGTATGATTCGGTATGCGCATTTTTGAATCGTCATGGTGGGCATCTATTCATTGGTGTTAAGGATAACGGTGATATTGTAGGCGTCTATAAAGATTCTGTGGATCAGCTGAAGAAAGATTTCGTTACATCGCTTAATAATCCACAAACTCTGAATCCTGCTTTTTACTTGGCAGTAGAAGATGTTGAAGTAGATGGTAAGACGATCTTGTATATTAACGTACCTGAGAGTTCTCAGGTACATCGTTGTAAGGGGAAAATCTTTGACCGTAACGAAGATGGCGATTTTGACATTACAAATAATACAAACCTGGTGTCTGGATTGTACATGAGAAAGCAAACCACATATACAGAAAACAGAATTTTCCCGTATGCTGACATGGATGAGCTGGAAGATGAATTGTTTACAAGGGTTAGAAAAACGGTTGGAAACTTAAGACCCGGTCACCCGTGGGTTTCGATGGATAACATCGATTTGCTTAAAAGTGCAGGAATGTATTTGAAGGATCAGATCACAGGTGAGCAAGGTATTACCCTTGCAGGCATTTTGATTTTTGGTAGCGAACTGATGATACAAACAGCGCTTCCACACTATAGAACAGATGCAATTTTGAGAAGAGAGAATCTTGATCGGTATGATGATCGGGATGATATTAGGGTGAATCTTCTAAGAAGTTATGAAAGATTAATGCAGTTTATTGCGAAGCATCTCAATGACAAATTCTATCTAGAGGGTGATCAGCGTGTGACTTTAAGGGATAAGATTTTCAGAGAAGCGATTTCAAATTTGTTGATTCATAGAGAGTTTTCCAATCCATTTCCTGCGAAGTTGGTCATAGGAAGAGACAAAGTCTATATTGAAAATGGCAATAAGCCTCACGGAAATGGCATCATCGATCCTGAGGATTTTTCACCTTATCCTAAGAATCCAAAGATTGCGAAATTATTCAAAGAGATAGGGTGGGTTGATGAACTCGGTTCAGGAGTTCGGAACATTTATAAATACAACAAGATATACTCAGGTGCCGATCCTGAATTCATCGAGGGAGATGTGTTTAAGACGATTATTCCGTTGACCGCTAAGCCAGGTGCACATGCTAGTGAACATGCTAGTGAACATGGTGAAACCCAAGATATGACAGCGAAGATACTTGAGTTTTGTAGAGAGCCTAAAACAAGATCAGAAATTCAAGAGTTTCTAGAAATCAAAAGCAGAAGCTATTTTAGTCAAAAGGTACTTAGTCCGTTGATTAAAGGTGGGCTGTTAGAGTTAACCATTCCAGATAAACCCAAAAGCCCAAATCAAAAATACTATTCTGACAGATAAAATGATTGCTCATCACATTGTGGGGGGCTATTATGAAAAATTAATATACACAAACAAAACATCATGTGTGATCACTTAGATAGTTATAATTTAATATATTAGAATTAACAAAGCCTAAAGTAACAGGTTATGTTTTTTTTAATGATATACCAGTATGGAGAACATTAGAGGAATCAGAAATTGTTCAACCAACACCACCAAGTAGGTCAGAAAAGGTTGAAAGCTTTAATGCCATGTCAGATATCTATGGTAACAAAGGAGAGTACTCCCATGAGATTGAAGTTTCTACTCTAGAGGATACAAATCCACCAGTTATAACTTCAGTAGAGCCAGAAGCCGGAAGATATGCCAATAACATAAGGCTTTTAGGAAGAGCAACAGATGATGTTGGTGTGAAAACTTTTGTATTTCAGATATCTCAAGATAAAATAAATTGGAGTGACATTCAAAATATAGACTTAACTGATGAACCTAAAAACGCTAGAGCAAGCTATAATTTTGACATTTCTTCATATGATGATGGTATATATTATATTAGGAGTAAAGCCTATGATGCAGCAGGTAACGTATCAAGTATAAAACCATATGTAGAATACTATATAGACCATACACCTCCAAATACTCCTACTGGAGTTAGAGTCACAAATGCTCAGGGGAATATTACTATTGAGTGGGATCAAGGTGAAGAAATAGAAATATTTCTAAAGAGTGTAGATTGATAGAAAGTGGCGTGGTTTTATTAAAATCAAATAAAGAGTTACAAGATTCAATTACTTTAGAAACCGAAAATATTATTAAGGCTAGAATAAATAATGATTCCACCTACCAATTTTATGTGCGCAAGTTAAATGTTAAAGAAGGGGATATATGGTATGGTAGAGGGTATTTAATTTATGAAGATGCTAATGGTGAAATTAAAACTGTCTACAGTGATATTAGAGCAAGAGGAGTAATAGAATAATCTTATTTTTTTAAAAAGGGAAAAAAATTCGTAGCATAAAAACTATGCATATTCCTATAAGTATTTGAAGTGGCATTCCAACCTTTATAAAATCAAAAAAAGTGTATTTTCCTGCTGCCATAACCATTGCATTAGGAGGTGTTGCCACAGGAGTAGCAAAGGCCATACTTGCAGCAAAAGCAACAGCCATTACCATAGGTATAGGGCTTACACCTAGTTGTTGTGAAGTTAAAATTGCAACAGGATATAGTAAAACAGCTGTTGCAGTATTACTTATAAATTGACTAAAGAGTGATGCAATTACATAAAGCCCTGCTAATATGGCTAAAGGTCCAATAGAGCCAAGACTTGAGATTAAAAATTCTGATATAAATTCTATTCCACCGGTTTTTTCTAATGCAGTAGCCATAGGAAGCATACAAGCTATAAGTACAACGGTACCCCAATCAATAGATCTATAGGCTTGATCTACTTGGCGAATACATTTAGTAATGATCATCATAAGAGCTGCAATTACAACTGCCATTACAGCAGGCATCCACTCAAAAATCATCATGCTCATCATCCACAAAAGTATCCCTCCTGCAACAACAGATTTAATAGGATGTTGTACATTAGTAGTAGGTTCTTGATTATAACTTAAAACAACTGTATCACCTTTTTCTTCATGTAAAAGATTTATATCTTTCCACTCTCCATGAACTAGCAGAGTATCACCTTATAATAGCTTTTCATCATCAGATGACCGTCTTGCTTTTCCATATTGATGTTTAATTGCAATGATTGTAAGATTATACTTATCTCTAAAATTAATATCTTTGATTTTTTGATTTATTAACTGAGATTGTGGTGTAAGTATTACCTCGGCTAATTGTGCTCTTTCTAAATAAGATTCTTTATGTGAGTTGCAATCAATAATATTAAGGTCGGTGTTTTTAACCAATTTGTTTAATGATTCATTATCACAGTAAACTATTAAGGTATCTCCGTTTTCTACAACACAATTGGCACCAGCGGTAAAGTGCTTAAAATAATTTTTAGAAAGCATTTGAAAACGTTTTTTTGAAATTTTCTTAACAGCTTCTAATACAGTAACGCCGTATTTAGATGTCCACTGTAAATCTTTTAAGGTCTTATTAAAAGAATTACTGTCTTCTGGTACTTCAACACAGTGAATGTAAGGACTTATATTATATTGACGGATTAGGTCATCATCATCAACTTTTTTAGAATTGTCGGAATTTTTTACTACAGGTTTTTCAAGCATTCTACGTCCAACAAACCATAAATATGCAATTCCTATTAATAGTGAAATGCTTCCGATAGCGGTAAAAGAAAAAAATGAAAGTCCTTCATATCCATAATTAATTAAACTTTCACTACCGATTAAGTTAGGAGCTGTACCTATCAATGTTAGTGTACCACCCATACTGCTTGCAAAGGCCATAGGAATAAGAAGTCTTCCAGGAGAAATACTCATTTTCCTACAAAGACTTACGATTACAGGAAGAAGTATAGCCACTGTTCCCGTATTGCTCATAAACCCACTTAATACTGCAACTAGAATCATCATGAAAAAAGTCATTCGAAATTCACTTGTTCCAGTGTACTTGACAAGGACATTTCCAGCTCTATCAGCAAGACCTGTTTGAAATACGCCTTCACCTACAACAAAAAGAGCTGCAATCATTATAACAACACTATTGGCAAATCCGGCAAATGTTTCTTGGGGAGTTAAAAGGCCGGTTAAAAATAAAGCCAGCAAGGATGTCAATGCTACTAGATCAGAGCGAAAACGAGGGACTAAGAAGCAAATTGTGGTTACTATCAATATAAAAAAAACCAAATGCATATCTGTAATCATATATATTAACTTCCTTTCTTAATATAAAAAATATTTTTGTTATTCAAATTTTAATTTATAGATATTACTCATTAATATTAGAAAGACATTACTTACATGATTTGAAATAATCCTTTTAGAATGTACATTTTGGATATTGCAAAATCATGTTTCTTGATTCATATAGTTAATTATTATATATGTATTTTTTTCTAAAAGCAATACTTAAAAATAGAACTAAGCAGTATTTAATGGCAGTGAGTTAAATACTGCAGGTGCTTAATTATTAGCTCAAAATTCAAAAAATTAATAGCAAATATAAGTGGGTTTAAAAAGACAAGAAACGATTTCTTGTCTTTTTTAGAATAAGATAAAATCAGTATAAAAGACTTAGAATCTTGTAAACCTTAGTTAAGCCGACGTTTAAATACATTCGCAAAATTTTCAAAATGCAAAAAGGAGGAAGGGTAAATATAAATAGAAGTAATCAAGCTACTTGGTGGGTTTCTTTTTAATTTCAAACAAACAGAGCGGAAATGAAAATGGCTCCGAATGTTGCGGTGTTAAGGATGTTTTTAATAATGGAACGATTTTCTTTACAAATAGCCTGTGCAATAACTGACACTGCTTATATCTCTCACCACAGTGCCTTTGAATATTATGGACTAGCAAATCAAGTTTATTATGAGATCTATGTTTCATCAGAAACTAAGTTTAATCATTTTGAATATGACAACGTAACCTACAAATATGTCGCTTCCAGAATGCAAGATGGAGTAGTGGAAGCTAAAAATACCACTGGTGTTAGAATGACAGATTTAGAGAGAACTGTGGTGGATAGCATAAGAGATTTTAATAAAATAGGTGGCTTTGAAGAATTGCTGAGTTGTCTAGAGGGAATCCATTACCTAGATGAAAAAAAGCTAAAACATTATCTTTCTATATATGATGCCCAGGGGCTTTATCAAAAAGTAGGATATCTTCTGGACCATTACCGAAAAGAGATGCAGCTTTCAAGAGAGTTTATAGATTATTGTAAGAGCAAGATAGGAAAGAGTAGAAGATACCTAGTTAGTGATTTAAAAGAAGAAAGTTATTATAACAACGAGTGGGAACTGATGGTACCGGAAGGACTATTTGAAATAATGGATCAAGGAGGCGAGATACTTGTCTAATTTGTTTTACTGATGAATTTCCTAAGCGTTGTAGAGTGTTGTGCAACGAAAAAAGAAAAAGTGTTACGAAATGCAACAAAAAATGCAACGAAGACGTTAGAGTTGCAAATATAAAATATTTATGGTAAAATCGTACTATAAATATTAAGGAGGTGACCCTTTTGCAAACTAAGGAAAGTTATAATTTAGAATTCAAAGAAATAGTTTCAAAAACTTTTTTAAAAACTGTTAGTGCTTATGCTAATTATAGTGATGGAGAAATAATATTTGGGGTAGATGACCATGGAAATGTGGTGGGTATAAAAGAGAGTTCAAAAGAAGAATCATTAAGAATTGAAAATATGATTAACGATTCTCTTGCTCCAGTTCCAAATTTTGAAATTCACATTAAGGAAATAGGTGGTAAGACGGTCATTATTGTAGAAGTTAAAAAAGGTAAAGATACGCCTTATTATTACAAAGGAAAGGTATACAAAAGAGCGGATACTGCAACCATAGAGGTAGATAGATTTGAACTTAGAAGACTAGCTATGGAAGGAATTAATATGAATTATGAAGATAGAAAAGCATCTTCTCAAGACTTAAAATTTGACATATTAGAAGCTAGGTTAAAAAGGGAAGCGGGGATAGAAAGGCTCAACTTAGATATTCTAAAAACCCTTAATTTATATAATAAAGATGGATACTATAATGTTGCAGGAGAGCTATTAGCGGATCAGAGCGATATAGCATTTTCAGGGATTGATATCGTTAAGTTTGGGAAGGACATTAATAAGATTTTGTACAGAAAAACCATAAGCAATGGTTCGTTATTAACTCAATTCGATGGTGCAATAGATATTTTTGAACAATATTATATATATGAAGAGATTGATGGCTATAACAGAATAAAAAAAGAGTTAATTCCCAAAGAAGCTTTTAGAGAGTCTTTGGCAAATGCCATTGTGCATAGAGTTTGGGATACCAACTCATATATACAAATAGCAATGTATGAGGACAGAATTGAAATAAATTCTCCTGGTGGCTTGCCAGCAGGTATTTCTAAGGAAGAATATTTATATGGAAATATTTCTGTTTTGAGAAATCCAATAATAGCAGGGGTTTTTAATCGATTAAATATTATTGAAAAATTTGGAACAGAAATAGCGAGAATTAACAAAGAATATACTTATAGCATATCAAAGCCTGATTTTGATGTGAGTGAAAATAGAATCAGAATCATACTTCCAATTACTAGAATTAATCAATTAGCTTTATCTAAAGCTGAGGGTCTTATTTATGAGTTATTAAAAGAAGAGGTAGAGCTTTCAAGAAAGGAAATTGATTCAAAAACCAGATTTGATAAGTCAAAGAGCCTTAGGATATTGAATAGTCTTGTAGATAAAAACATAATAATTAAATCAGGCGGTGGTGCGGCAGTAACATATAAGTTAAAGTGAAGTTTTCCTAAGCATATGTAATTATTGCCAATAGATTGTAATTGAAAATAAAAAGCTGACTTTAAAAGAAAAACAACGATTAGCCTATTTATAAGAAGAAAACCAAAGTAAATACTTGGAATTGTATAAAGTGGCAGAAGAGGGAGAGGAAAGTGAGGAAGATACTGCCAAGATAAAAAGACATACGGATTCGATTATGGCAATAGAAGACCAAATCAATGAGATACTTGAAGTCAAAACTAAAACCCACTGAGTAGCCTAGTAGAAGTAATCAAGCTACTTGGTGGGGTTCTTTTATTTAGCTTCCAGAATGCAAGATGGAGTAGTGGAAGCTAAAAATACCACTGATGTTAGAATGACAGATTTAGAGAGAACTGTGGTGGATAGCATAAGAGATTTTAATAAAATAGGCAGCTTTGAAGAATTGCTGAATTGTCTAGAGGGAATCCATTACCTAGATGAAAAAAAGCTAAAACATTATCTTTCTACATATAATACCTAGGAGCCTTATTAAAGAGTAGGATATCTTCTTTTATGTATCTCTTTTTTTAGTTGACTACATGTATCGTTTCAATTCTGTATAAAAGTTTTCGCGTGTACCTGCCATTATGATAATGACCATATCGCCATTTTCAAGTTGAGAAAGCCTGTAAGCTAGCTCATAGTTTATTTTGCTATGATAAATGTCAACACTATAAATGCCTTTTAAGTCACCAGTTTTGGCTTCCCCAATATAAGGGTTTTCACGAATTCTAATAATAACTTTTTTATAAATTTCTTTAAGCTTTTTGTCTTTGAGCTTTTTAAAATATTTTTTTGCAATGGGAGTTTAATCTACAGGAAGCATTACTAAGCCTCCGTTTCTTCGTCACCAAAGATATCATCTGTTGGATCCACATAATTAGAAGATGTAGATTTTGCTATTTTATCGGCTTCTTCAATTAATTTTTCAACAGCAGGTCTTATTTTACGATTGATTTTCTTAAATTTAGTTAACAACTTTTCTCCAGAATAACCTTGCTCAATTAAATCAGCTAAAATTTCTTCTGCAAAAGCAGGATCATCTTTTTTTACAGGTGTTAGAATTAACATATCATTTGCATAGATACAGTCGATTTCCTTATCTAAATCTAAAGCCTCGAAATATTTAGAGGGTATAGTTATTTGTCTCTTGCTAGAAATAGTTATTCGACGTTTTTCCATTGGTGTATCCTCCAGATTTGATTTTGTTAATAACATAAGTATATGCTCCTTTCATAAAAAATATCAAGCAAAGAAACCAAGCTTCCTTACTTAAATTATAAATTAAATAACACTAATTGTCAATTATACTTTGAGGCTATTTTTGTATATATTTTTTGATTTTAGAAATATATATAAAAAGATATTATGGAAAGTCGTGGATTTAAGCACATCGGAATAGAACAATAATTGGCTCTTACGGAAATACGATTATAAAATAATATAGTTACTCAAAATTATAATCCGAAAGCACAAAATAAGCATTTAATAAATTTAGTCCAGCTCTTCCGCCGCATTTTCTGTGTTTAAATTTTATCCTATTGTTGTGTGCTTCTAGAGGTCCATTACTGATATTCTTGTAAATAAGGCTGTTTTTTACTGCTGAATAGTCAGCAATTAAGCTGTTCGCATATTTCTTCACAGGTTCATATTTGCTATTTTTGTATTTATTTAGAAAAAAATCTAACCCTTCAATTTCACCAGTATCAAAAACATGATAACAGTCATTAAGAAACTCAGTCAAATAAAGTACTACAGGGTATTTAGTTTTGATTGCATTCATTGTTTCTTTTTTTTGTTAAATGAAATGTTTATTGCAAATATTTAGAAATACATTTATAATTATAAAAGAAGTAAAAAAAATCAGGGAGGGATAAAAATGAAAAAAGTAATGTTGTTTTTAATGAGCTTTTGTGTGTTTATTTTGATATCCGTTTCAGTTTATGGTGTGGAAGAAGAATATGATGATTTAGATCGTTTGACTAAGGTTGTTTATGACAACGGGACTACTATTGAATATAAATATGACCTAGAAGGAAACATTAAAAATATTATAACTACATATGCAGAAGAAAAACCAGAAAGCCTTTTAGAGGTCAGTATTATTGGAAATGGTTCTGTAAATCTTAATACTGAAACTGTAAGTTTACCTGTAAATTATAAATATAATTATGAATATGGTACATTACTAAAGTTGACTGCAGAAGCAAATGCAGGTTCAGAATTTGCATATTGGGAAGACGGTACAACAGGAAGTATAATTTCTAAAGAGCCGGTTTATCAGACTTTTATGGGAACAGGTGAGAATGTAAAGGCAGTATTTTATAGAACTCCTGAAGAGGATACCAATCAATTTACAGTTGTTTTAAACAACAGAAGTGGGAGGATATTGCAATCCACAAATGTTGCTAAAAATGAAAATTCAGAAAAAAACACTTTAATACAAGGACTGTTGAAGCTGTAATTGCAAACGTATTATCTATTAATCCTGATGCAGTTATGGTTGCTATTGTTGATGCAAACAGGACAAGAAAAGATCATATTGCTGAGATGATAATTAAAAGAAATCCTAAGATTGTTGGAATTTACAGACTTACTATGAAAATGGATTCTGATAATTTTAGACAGTCATCTATTCAATGAG
>NZ_JAVDDS010000079.1 GCF_030848475.1 Herbivorax alkaliphila | reverse complement strand
GATCCAAACTCCCACCTCTAAGTAAAACCCCCTCACCAATTACCATATTGTCTTCTAACGTTAAATCATTGCTAATTTCAGTCAACGTTGAAGCCATTCTAAAATCTGCCTCTGTTTTATCATTGATTTCTTCATCTAAATATTCTATTTGTAATATATCTTCTTCCTCATTAGATAATTCATCATCTTTATTATTATTTTCTTCATTGACTTTTTCATCATCATCTTCCGTAATAGGATACTCTATGATTGATTCATCACCTATCTTCTCATAATTACCAGCATTTAAATTTGCACCACTTTCTGCAAACGAATACAGTGCTTGTCCAAATATCAATGTAAAAACAAGCATAAATGCAATAGCGCTCTTTATTTTACCTCTCAAAACACATTACCTCCTATAAATAAAATATACTTTAATACACTGTAGTTTATTAAACCTCATATAACTACAAAATTATTCCAGTTTTTAACTCTCTCTCCTTTCTTATCAATATATTAACTTTTATTACTGCATTTTGTCATAACTTAGAGCTGATTTAAATTTATATTTTAGGGAATTAAATAGATTTGATTTTTGTGTCTTTTTAAATTAAGTATGTACTTTAAATACTCCCCTTATTTTCTTACTTTATTTCTTTTTTTCTACATTATAGCACAAACAATATTATCCATCAATAAGAATAAAATCATTTTGTATATTTCCTTTTATGTAAAATAAAAATTTATTTATCACCTACCTATATTACTCTTTTTAATATAATTAAGAAAATACTTTAAACTAAAATTTGCAAAATTTTGTTTTACTATTAATATGATATTATATTAATAATTTTAATACAAGTGCCATTAGTAACGACTTTGTGTGACTAAAGTCACTTTTTTTCGTTACTTTAGTCACACAAAGTCACTTTTTGTTTATTTTTTAACAAACTTTTAGATTTTTAGAAGTATTTTAGTGCCGTTTCCATTGTATATATTATTTTGACTTACCAAAAAGTTAAAAGAAATAATAAATTAACTTTATACCACATGAAAAAAGGGAGGAAAAGTAAAACTTCTTTTCCTCCCGATAAAATATAGCTGTTAAAATTTATCTACTAAAAATAAATTTCACTATTCAACCATTCTACTTGCTACATAAGCGATATCAAGTATGTCTATAACTCCATCATTGTTTACATCAGCTATCCTTGCCTCTTCCCAGTCAGGGCTATCTGTAGTTTTTGTATTGTGGTAAACAACAAGAGCTAAATCACCAGCATTTATAACACCATCTCTGTTAACATCAGCTGGATCTGCTACTGCAACTCTAACTGATTCTAGTGAATCTTCAAGATTTATAACATTTCCTGAAGGAGCTGTTCCAAGTTCTGCACTCATTGAAATATCAGTGTATGCATCAGATTCCATATCCTTTGGACTAAATATGAAATTAACAACCTCAAGACTTCCATTTAGTTCATCTTCATTGATAATAATAACTCTCACTTCACCATCTTCATGAATAACTGTATCGATAATCTTTGTGTCATCAGTTGCAGGTTCTGCTCCTACAAATTCAAACACTTCTTCATCAAAATTAATTGTAATGTCCTGAGCATAAATTTCAACTGCATCTTCCAGCTCATAAGTAACTATATACTCATCTTCAACCATAACTATATTATCAGCTGTTAACACTGCTTCAGTTGCAGGCTCAAACTCTGCAGTTACAGTTACATCTGATTCCGGCATAACAAAGCTTGTTTCGCTTATACTTACTTCTTCATCACCGTCAGTGTATTTTAGTGACCCTTCTTTTAACTTCATTCCTTCATCAGGAACTACAGTAAGATCAACAGTATTTCCTGGAAGTGCAGGTGATTGACTAACTACAATTGCTCCACCTTCACACTCTTCAACATCAACTGTATAACCTTCTTCAAATCTGATATTGTCTAAATATACTCTTCCTGCAAAATAAGTATGGTCACCTTCTGCAAAAATAAGAACCATATTACGTAGTTCCATATCATCTTCAAGTCCATCAATATCTCTTAGTGACATTTGAACTTCATGATGATATAATCCATCATCAGTCATTTCTGCTTCATCTAAAGCTTCAAAATCAACTTCAAAATCATCCATTGACTGAGCCCACCAACCTGCTTCAGGTGGTTGGAAAACAAGATTAATCATCATAGACCCTTGGTCTTCTCCACGAATCGGATCAAGATACAAGTCAAACACTACAAAATCATCATCTCCACGAACCATTCCATCTTTCCAAATCTCTAGACGTGAAGCAGAAGCCCATCCATCTTCAGGCTTAACTTCAGGATAAGCAAATTCCCATGAAATAGCATTAGAACCATTCGCCTCTTCAATAGTTAATGCATTTTTCACGCCTGACTCTGGGTTCCAATCCCAACCTTGGCGTGTTCCATCTTCAAAATCTGACGGAAGTTCTGGATCTCCTATATCATCATGAATTACAGGTATTTCTACAACAGTTCCTGAAACTGTAATGCTATCAATAAAAATAGTATCTGCATCTTCTGTTCCCACAAATAAAATAATATTTGTTAAAGTATTATCCTCAGGATCTACTGCAATCGCCTCAAGTGAAGGTGCATCCTCTTGTGAAATAACCAACGTAGCTTTATATTTGTCATTATATTCTTCAAAATCATCTTCTGTTACCTGAATTGCTCTTGCAGGATTTGCCCAATCTGCTGCTGGCCCCTGTGCAACCGCTGCAATTGATACAGTTGAAGGTGATTCTGCTAATATTTCAAAAGCTATCTCTTCTCCTCCTAAAATATCAACTTCCTGTTCCCATTCATCTGCTGAAATACGAGCATTATCCCAGAAGTTATCATTTGAAACATCACTACTTTCATCGAGTCCTGAAATTTTAAGTGCATTTTCTTCATTAGACAACTCTAATGTCTCAATTGGGCTGTCTTCATTTACAACAAATCCCTGTGTTGTCTCATCATCAAAATCCCATATTACCTCTGTAAAAGCAGTTCTGTCAATTGGGTCATACTCAATACCTTTAATGCGTGAACGTACATATTCACCTGAAAGGCTTAATTCTTCCATAGCCCACACTTGGTCATCTCCTGGGTCAAGAGGAGTTGCCTCTGATTTTCCTAATTCAAAAGGTGTAAATGAACCTGAAACCTCATTTTTGTTAGTTAATGACCAGTTAGTCCAGCTAATATTATTTTTATTCATAAATTCAATCCATACATCAGCTTCATCTAAATAAGGACCACCATCACCTGTTGCCTCACTTACACCCCACTCTGTAGAAAATACAGCAACGTCATTTTCCAATGCATATCTAGCATTACTCATTACATTGCTTCTACTTGAATTTGGAGTATCAGAAGGATAGCTTTCATCTGAAGGCATATGTGTACCTGTATAGAAGTGCACTGTGTACATTATATTTTCAGCGTCTATAGGGTCATCTGCTGCCAAATCAGGCCTTTGACTCCAATTAGGATTTCCAACAATAATAATGTTGTCACCTTTTTCACGAAGCATTTCTACAATAGGATCTGCATATTCTTTTACTGCCTGCCAACCCTCTTCATCATTTGGAATACCAGGTCCACCACTACTGTTAGGACTTGGTTCATTCGCAAGTTCCCATATTATGTAATGGCTTTTTTCGTGATCTTTATAGTAATCAGCCAATTCTTCAAAAAAGTCATATGCACCTGAATAAACATCAGCTCTTGGGTCCCCTGGTGCATGAACATGCCAATCAACTATTACGTACATATCATTTTCAAATGCCAATTCTATTCCTTCATAAACTAAGTCCTTCACACTTGGGTCTGTCGCATAACCATATTCTCCTACATACATTGCAAGACGAATAGCATTACTTCCCCAATCATTAGAAAGAGTTGCAAAGGCATTTTCATTAACAATTTCACCAAACCATTGCAAACCATGGGTACTCATACCACGCAACTGAATAGGATCTCCCTCTTCACATGATAAAGTCAACTGATCATCGTGTTCAACAAGCTGAAGAGCACCAGCCTCTGAAGGTCTTCTTACTGCATCATTTCCAAGAAGGTTTTCAAATACAACCGTCTCTTCTTCATCAGAGTCTTCTTCGTCAGTTTCTTCATCATCTTCATCATCTTCTTCATCATCTTCTTCTACAGATTCTTCCGCCTCAAAAGCTACATTGTCAACATATACTCTTCCTTCAAAGTCACTTTCATTATTTGCAAAAATTAAAACCATGTTTCTAAGATCTGTATCATCTTCTACTTCATCAATATCATTAATATCAAATAGAGCAGGGTAGTGATATATTCCTTCACTGATTTCTTCTGCTGCATCTAAATCTTCAAAATCAATATCTACCTTACCAGAAACTTGTGCCCAATAATCTGCAGCAGGTGGCTGGAATATCAAAAAGACTTCTATTGAACCTTCTGTTGCATTTTCAGGTTCTACATATACATCAAAGGAAACATAATCGTTGTCACCACGAACAAAATCATCTTCCCACAAATCCAACCTTGGAGAACCTTCCCAATCTTCATCAATGGCAACATACTCCCAAGAAAGAGCACTTGAACCATTTACTTCTTCAACTGTCAACGGCGCATCAATACCTGAATCAATATTCCAATCCCAGCCTTGAAGCGTACCATCTTCAAAATCCGTTAACATGGTAACTTTATTTGCCTGCTCATCTTCTACATCAGCAAAAACAAAGAAAGTTGGAAATACGGACACTAGCAACATAAATGTACAAAGAACAGCTACCGTCTTTTTTGAAAATACTTTTAACATTCTAATCCCCCTAATTTTTTTCTTTTACTCCCTATTTTACAAATTTTATTTTTTGAAAAATCCCCCCTTCAGTAGAAAATGTTAATTTAAGCAACACAAAAAGAACCTACGATAAGTGTTAAAAACTTTTTTATGAAGAGTAGTATATAGATAACTTTGAAATGAAGTTTATAGAATTTTGTTACTCTAAAAGTTATTATAACATCAAACAGATTTGAAGTTCAAGTATAAGAATTTTTACATTTTAACACACATAAACATTATTTATGTATCATTCCCTTGAGATAACAACGTAAAATTTCACACAATAATACCGACTCTTTTTGTTAAAAGAGTCGGTATTATAAAAATATCGCTCTAAAATTTAATTAGTTACAGCTTAAAAACTCTTTGTTAAAACTGAATTTTTTAAATTTTACTGAGTTTTTTTAAATTCTTCCTCTGTCAACTCTTTTAAAGCAAGCTCATTAATAGCCGATATCTTCCATTTACCATCTTCTTTTTCTAGTTGCATTTCTTCATTAACAAGTAGCCATCTAGACCCTTTATTAAAATAAGTTTCGTTTTCAGAAACCCAATAAGATTTACACTCTAAAGTCATAAGCTCTTCACAAATTGAAACAAATGATAATATATAATCATCAGCAGGTATTATTTTAATCTCTAATGGATCGGCTACTGTTTTAAAGTACTCTTCTTGTAGATACTCTTGTAAATTCTCTCCTGAATACTCTTCTAGGTGCTCTTTTAGGAACTCTTCTAAATTCTCTCCTGAATAATCTTCTATGTACTCTTTTAGGAACTCTTCTAAATTCTCTTCTACAAACTCTTCAGTATAGTCAACACTCGTAAATAAGCTAACATATTTTTTTGCATCTCTTTCATTAAAGTATTTTAAAAGTTCTTTATATACATCTATAGCTTCATTTTTTAAAGGTTCTCTAATATCCTCTGGAAGCATTTTTTCATATTCTTTTCCCTCTAAAGGAATTTCATATGAAATTTGATTCTCCTTATCATTTAAAGCACTTATAATGTCTTCCGATGATGCTACAGTCATTAAATCAGCTTCTTTGCAATAATCAATTATAATACCTAGCCATTCTCCCTCTGAATTTAATACTATCCCCGAAGTCTTATATAACCTTGTCCCCGTTTCTCTAGTCCACATCTCAGAAGAAATTTTATAGTATTTTTTACCATCTTTCTTTTCCACATCTTCTATTATACCATCGATAACAATACTAGTATCTCTTAAAAATGCTTCCTGTATTATTCCTATTTTATCTCCTACCTCAGCATATGTAACACTTACATTTTTAACAGGTTGTTCTTCTGATATTTTTATAAATGCAATATCATCATTGCATTTATTTAAAATTATTTTTAACGCATCGCCATAATTAAATGGAACTGAAACATTGTTCATCTTGTCTATAACTAATTTACTAACTACCAAAAAATCAGTATCTACCCGAACCCCCAATCCACCAGCATAGTAATTAAATGATTTCGGATATGAATATATCATACTACTTAACTTTGGTACATCATACTTATTATACAATGGAAGCTTTATTTCTTCTTCGCTATATCCATCTATAAGAACTTCACCAAAGACCTTATTTTGAGCCCATGCAATTTCAGATGTGGATAAAAATCTTTCTATATCATATAAATTATTTGAAAAGTTGTTTTCATCAAAAACTGCTTTCCATCCATTTTCTGTCCACTTTATTGTGGTAGTTTTTTTGAATAAAAATCCTTTTTCTCTACCTAGCTCGAATGGATTGTCGTATTCTACTTTTTTAGAAGAAACCACAAAATACAAATACTCATATGTATATGTACCATCATCTTTTGATGAATCTATCAATTTAAAGTAATCCTCATGTAAAACAAAGCCAATTTCATCTTCTTCAATATATTCAAATAAATCTGTAAAAATATCTTCTTGAACTTCTTCTATGTGCATTTCCAAATAGGATTGTTTATCTAACCTTGTCTTAACTTTTAATAATTCTTTAAGAAAATCAATCTCAGATTGATCTTTTTCTTCTTTTGTAGATTTTTTTATGTTTTGACGTTCAATTTCCACACTGTATTTCTCGTTGTCTTGTTCAACCTCTTGTTCACTATCTTCTTTACTGTCTTCTTCGGTTTTAACATCTTTTTCAGAAACATATTCTATTTCTTTTCTTAATATTTTCTCTAAATGTATAATCATTTCATCTGAAATGTCGTTTATTTCATCTTCACCTATTATTATAATCCCTTCTTTATAAAACACTTCCTTTTTTAAAGCTTCTGATACAGCTCTTAGAGGGATAAAAGTCCTATCTTCTATTATTTTTGCACTTACATCCATTTCAAAAGGAACTCTGTTTATATTGATTATGTCTTCCCCAATTTTTAAGATTATCTCCCTATCTTCGCTTTCTAAATAAACGGTTCTTGTTTCATGATCCCAACCTACATCTAATCCAAAGCCTTCAGCAACAAATCTGACTGGCACAAGAGTTCTTCCATTCTCTATTGTTGGAGTCAAACCTTCATTTAGCGTATCTATGTATACTAATTCTTCATTTAAAAGTGACCTGCTTAATTGAGTATGAAGTATCATTGAATCCTCAATAATATTATCATCTTTTTGCACTGTAACTCTTTCCTCACTAGCATCTACGCTAAATGTTAAAAGTAGACTAACCATTAAAATTGTTGAAATTGAAATACTAAATTTTTTCATAAAAAAACTCCTTTTCTTTAATTATATATACTTTTTACCCCTTATGAACATGCTTTGAGCATAATTGCAAATGCCAGCGCAATGCCAATCAAGATTGAGCCAGCCTTGCCATAATTTTTTAAATTTTCGTTTTCTGAAAAAACTGCTAGATAAATCATAACAAAGATATTTAATATTGGAATACCATTCAAAATAATTATCAACATCCACATACCTAGTGAAACAGTATCATCCACAACATAAACATTATTGCCTGATGGACTTAACTTGTATTCGGTATTTTCATTTTTAGGTAAGCTATTATTTAAGGAAGCACTACAGCCATAACAGTATCTTGCAACTCCTTGATTTGCCGCTCCACAACTTTTACATATTTTTTTCATCATTACCCCCCTTTAAATAAAAAAATCTTGTAAAATATACATATAAAAATATATATTTTTATATGTATATTTTACAAGACATTGAAAACGAAATCAACCTAGAGATTTTAGAAAACTAGAACATAAAAGAAAAGCTATTTGACATTCTCCTCTCCCTAAAGGAAGAAGGATTCTTGCTTCACA
>NZ_JAVDDS010000078.1 GCF_030848475.1 Herbivorax alkaliphila | reverse complement strand
CCCTGATGGTGTAGCCTCTTCCCCATGTACAGCTAAAAAACTTGCTGGTAACAATGAACCAACTAAAAATACTACAAGTACTAAAAAGCTAATCTTTTTTTTCATTCTAAATAAACCTCCTAATTTTTTTTAACCCTGAACTAAATTAATAAGCTATATTATAAACAATAGATTCTTTTACAATGTGCCCCCCTTCTTAAGTTTTTATAACTGCAATAAGTACATTACTTCCCTCAAATAGTTATTTTTTACGCTTTCTCATTAAATTATATCTTTTAGAGTTAGATTATGCAGATAAGATAGAACTTGACATCCTCCTCTCCCTAAAGGAAGAATAATCCTTGCTTTACAGAGCCACTCAATTCAGACTCTTTATAAGCATAGCAATATGCCCTAACGAATTCTTAATAAAACCTCACCTTATATCAACAAACTTAAGGAAAGGTATCTTGCTACAAAGTCGATAAAAAAAGTTAATTTACATTATACATATATATATTTTAACACACTCCCTTGATTATGTAAATAAATTTCTTCTTCTAATATATCAAAATATTGTGATAAACATCATTGAAAATAAAGAACAAAAATGCAATATGCATACTTAGATATTCTAGATAGAACACTTCTAAATTTAATAAAGGAACGAAGATGTTAAGGATTAATTATCTACATCTCCGTTCCTTTTACTATACTCATGTGAGAGGGGATTGAATATGGAACATCTACGAAATATTTATTCTTTTTGCCTTTCCCTTTGAATCTTGCTTTTTAGGTAAAACCACAGTTAGTATACCATTTTCATGTTTTGCCGTAATTTTATCATTTTGCACACCATCAATTGCAAATGATCTAACCATTGAACTTGTTCTTCTCTCTTTTCTAATATAGTCGCTTCCCTTATCCTCACTGTCTTCTTCTCTAGCCACACTTATTGTCAATCTGTCATCATCTGTTTCAATATTAATATCTTCTTTGTTTATTCCCGGCAACTCGGCTTCTAATATATAATCTTTCTTTGTTTCTTTAATATCCACTTTCATATGTCCACTATTACTGTAATGTGCAGGAAAAATTGTGTCATTGAAAAAGCTTTCAAACATTTTGTCAACGTCCATAAAATCAGCTAAATTCCCTCTTTTTCTCATTCCACCATTTTTTCTTTCAAAAGGTATTAAGCTTGCCATACATAACACCTCCATTAGTTTGTTTGTTTAACTCTCCCACAGTATATAAATACCTGTACATAATCACCTACTGCAGGTAAAAACAAAATTTTTTGATGATAAAATAAATCAAACTTTAAAAACATTAAGTCATTTTAAACACCTCCTAACATACATATAGGTTAGTAAGGATTATTAAAATTCATCTTTAGCACTCGCCTCTATCGAGTGCTAATAATATTGTATTAAATATCTAATTTCTTGTCAACGCAATTTTTTTGAACTTTTTTTGAATTTTTTTTGAACAAAAACTAACCCCATCATAACTTTATGTTATGGTGGGGTTAATTTGCATAAAGCGTGTTAAACAAACTTTTAATAAACTGAAAAACCATTGGCAACAGCCCATCTGAATAAAACAAAAAAGGCTCTTTGTCAGGAAACAGTTTGACTAATCTAATGATATATACCACTAAAAAAATAGCAATAAGTGCATAAACCAATCCATTAAATATAACTTTATTTTGTCTAACCTTTTTATAATTAATAAGAACAACTACAAAAGGTAAAAAAAATAACGGATGATAATAAAACGCTCCTGATAAATCACCTTTGACAAACAAAATTACTGCTCTTGTCATTCCACATGAAGGACAGGGAAGCCCAGTTAAATTTAAAAATACACAAATGCTTTTATCAGTTATAAGACTTAGACCAACACTTATAAGTCCAACAACAACAAAAATAACAATAATTTTTTTCATATTACCAACTACCGCTTAGTTTATTCATATTACTCTGCATTATAGCCACTGAAACAAGACCTAATCCAAAAATAGAAAGAAGTACATACAAAACTGAATCATCAGATGCAGTAACTCCATCTGTATTTACTTGAGCATCGTAAATTCTCTTTCCCATCTTATAATTCCAATAGAAATAATATATGCCACATGTCACAAACGACAACAGTACTTCTAACCCAGGGCTTCCATCTTCATTGTTATATGCTATCATCTCTTCTGCTACTTTATACATCCAATATATGGAATAAATTCCACAAGTGACAACCGACAAAAGAATTGACATTCCAACACTTCTATTCTCCACAATTTCACCCCCCTTGCTTTTGTTAATATATAAATAATATTAACACTATATTATTTATACCAATAAAACAAAATTTACATAGTTACTAAAATAATATTTTTTTATAATTATAACTTATTGCTTATTGTTTTTCAACAAAAAACCATATAAAACCTAAAATTTTGTAGAATTTTGAGGCTCAAGTTTTCCATATATTAAAATTATATTCTTTATCACATAATTTTAATTGAATAAGTATAATAAAATATTCAAATGATTTTTACAAACTTATTATTTAGGAGGTTAATACTAGTGCAACAATATATAAAAGTCCCAGTGGGTGAACATAAATTACCCTCTCTTCCCTATAATTATAATGCTCTTGAACCTGTTATAAGTTCTTATGCATTGACAATCCATCACACTAAACACCACAAATCATATGTTGATGGTTTAAACAAAGCAGAAATAGAACTTGAGAAATCAAGAAAAGAAAACGATTTTTCATTAGTAAAACATTGGGAAAGGGAACTGGCCTTTAATGGTTCAGGACACATACTCCATAGTATTTACTGGACCACAATGGCACCTTTTGGAAGAGGCAGTAATCTTGGCTATAACACTTTAAATCAAATAAACATAAGCTTTGGTAGTTTTTCTTCTTTTCAAAAACAATTTACACAAGCTGCTATAGATGTAGAAGCCTCTGGTTGGGCAGTACTAGCTTGGAATCCTGCATGGCATAGGCTGGAAATTCTAACGGCTGAAAAGCACCAGAATCTAACCCAGTGGGGGAGCATCCCTATACTAGTGATAGATTCCTGGGAACATGCTTATTATATTGACTACCAAAATAGAAGAAGTGACTATGTAAAAAATTGGTGGCAATTAGTGAACTGGTGCGAAGTTGAAAGAAAACTGATTTTAGCTTCAAAATGCAAATCACCCCTTACAATTAATAGCTATCAATAAAGACACTATATATTCAATTCTGAAAAGGCTAAAGCCTATTTGAGTGTATATTATTTAAGTGAATACTATATCCTAATCATGCACTCTTCATATTTGTATCTGTCATTATTGAAACTGAATCTTGCTTCTTAACATTTCCTCTTCTCTTAAGCTTATTCCATCCAACCTTTACTCCTTTTACAGCAGAATAAATTGCCTTGTAGACAACATACGTCATAAATGGTCTGTAAAAAAGCCTTTGCAATAGAATCCATCGTAAAGGTTTTTTGTTTTCTTTCTCAATGGAAAAAGCATAAAATGTAAGAACAAACTCTATTGATAAAAAGGCTAAATACAAAAAAGTTGAATTTAAAATATCTCCTTTAATCAGTCCACTTACAAACAATATATCAGCTGCAGGAGATATAGATTGAAATATAAATTGATAAAGTATAATATTGGGCAATGTAATAAAACCAACTCTACTGTATTTTGGATTCAAAAAAACTTCTCTGTGTTTATATATAACCTGCAAAGCACCATATATCCAACGAACACGCTGTTTTAACAAACCTGACAATTTATCAGGAGCTTCAGTATATGCCCTAGCTCCCTCTTCATATAATATTCTGTACCCTCTTTTTAAAAATTCAATTGTAATCTCTGCATCTTCAGCGAGGGTATCTTCCTTATAGTATCCAAGTGATGCCACTAGTTCTTTTCTCCATGCACCTATTGCACCTGGAACAACAGGTATGCAATTAAGTTCACTAAATGCACGTCTTTCAAGACTAAAGCCTGTTACATACTCTATGTGCTGCCACATCGTCAAAATTGTATCTTTATTTCCAACTTTAATATTTCCAGACACTGCTGCTACATTTTCATTTTCAAAATGACGAATAAGAAGTGAAACTGCCTTTTTATCAAGAAGAGTATCTGCATCCATTACAATTACAATTTCCCCTTTTGCCTCTTTAAATCCTCTGTTTACAGAAGATGCTTTTCCACCATTCTCTTTTGTTATAACACTTACACGTGGATTGTTGAAAAACTCTTCTCTAACCACTTTTTCAGTACCATCTTTAGAACCATCATTAACTACAAGAACTTCAAGGTTGCTATAGTCACTTTGTAATATTGACTCCACTGTTTCACAAATTACTTTTTCCTCATTATATGCAGCAATTACCACCGTAACCAATGGATTATAGTTGTACTTAAATTCCATCTGGCTATGCTTTTTCTTTTGTCTGTGTGATAGAAAGATAACAAATACAATTCGTATCACACCTAAAATCAACGCAAATACAAATAAATTTGATAAAAATCTAGTTACATTATTAATTAACGAAAGGCAAAAATATGTAGCTCTATAATACATACTATTTATAACATTTACAGGTTGCATAATTTTGTCTCTTTCCATTCCCATTAACCCGCTTATACTATTTAATTTATATCCCCTATCTTCAATAGACTCAACTATTAAAGGTAGAGACTCTACAGTATCTTCACTGTTTTGCATAATAATTGTTCTCTTATTTTTAATGTCTTCATTTGCTTTTTCAACAATTTGTTCTGGTGAATAACTTTCGATTTCTTCAATACCATTTGGACTTTCAAAAACTATATACCCCTTATCGCTGAAAATTTTATTAAATTCTAATTTTTCAGATGAATCCAAAATACCTTCTTCCACATAAGGCTGCATTAATAGAATACTAGAGTGCCCGGTAAACATCTCAATAATATTATTAGTTAAGTTTATTCCAACAGCTTTTTTAATATATGAACCATTTGAAACCTCCTCATTAGAATATCTGTGATTTCCTATATCATGACCATCATTGTATATCCTTTTTAATAGACCGGAATGTGAATATGCATTTTTACCTGATACAAAAAAAGTAGCTTTTAAATCTTTTTCTTTTAATATTTCAAGTATTTGTGATGTATATTCATGATGAGTTTCTCCTGTAAATACAAGTGCAACCTCCTCAGATTCAGATGCTTTTTTCAGTTTGTAATTACTACAAACTATTCCATACTCATATTCATTAATTTCTAAATATTTATCTTCACTCTCCAAGGCCTCATAAAAAGCCTCTACTGCATTATCAGATGTACTTATACCCAATCCTGCATAAAAAAGTCCCCCCTGGATTAAAATAAATATCATAACCAGTCCTGTAAGCTGTTTTACCCTTAGCCATCTCATTCCAGTATCATCTTTATATATATAGTCTTTTTCACCTGTAAATCTATAAACACTTTTTCGACTGAAAACAAACTTAAATATGGGATAAAATAAAAACGGTACAAAAATAAATATTAATATTACAAACAAATAGTTAAATTGCATGTCAACAATAACATTTAAAAACTCCCAAGGAGATAAAACGCCTGATAATAAAACAGAAATGTTCTTTCCTGAAAAACCATGTTCTGCCCAAAAAATTAATGTTCTCACAATTTGAATAATTATTCCTGTTCCAAATACTACGCCTGTAACAATCCCAAAAATGTTAAACTTAAAGATAAGAAAAAGTAAAACAATACCACTCATTGTCAATATGCCAGCATCAAATAATGGTTGTATAAAACTAATTAATACACCAATAGTACTTGATATAATTAATTTCTTCACAAAACCTTCCTCAATATTATTAAACATATAAAAATATATTCCCTTAAAAAATACATGGGATGCCAGTACTAAAAGTATTCCTGCTATCACAGTCAAAAGCAAAATTGAATTATCTACATTTTTCCCCATACCCCATACAATAAAATTAATTATCGCTGGACAAAAGGAAGCAAAAATAACTCCTGTAAAAAGTGCTATTATATTCAATTTAAAAAGTATAGATATTAAAAAAACAATCAAAAACCTAATCCCAAATAAAGGAAGTAAACCTATTAATACACCTGTTGAAGCCGCAAATGCCAATCTTTTTGAAGAATTTTTTAAAAATAATGCAGATAATAATTTGCCTAAAAATTTGTTCAATGTACGCACCCCTAAAAATCTTTTTAAAAATGTTTCTTTATGAAAACAATAAATTTTTCATAAATATAACCTCTTTAAATTTTTTAAAAGAGGCTATATTCATTATTAATATATTTCATTTTTTAAAAATTTTTTATGTGGGTGTATTAAAAAAATTAAGAGTTTCCTCTCTCCTTTGACTCTTTTCTCTTTTTTGACTTTCTTCTTTTCTTCGATTCTCTTCTTTTCTTTGACTCTCTTCCCTCTTCTGAATCTCCTCTTTACCTTGGCTATCTTTTTTCTCTTTGTTTTCTTCCTTAATTTCTTCTGTTCTTTTGTTTTCTTCTCTCCTTTGCTTCTCCTCTATTCTTTTATTTTCTTCAATCATTTTTCTTTTCTCTATTCTTTCCATTGTTTCTCTAATAGGAGTTTGCCTTACTTCTTCAATTGTAATTTCTAATCCCTCTTCAACAGCCTCATAAAACAAAGAATACTTTCCCATAGATATATTGTTTTCTCTGGCATTTTTTCTAAGTTCACATGCAACACTTTTTGTTTTAACTTGAATTTTCCTGTTATATAAATTATTTAGATTTATTTCAATATTCTTTAAAATAACATTCAAAAGTTCTTTATCATACTTAATATCTGCATCTTCATTCAGTGCCGCCGAAACATACACTACATCTTCTTGATTCAACTGGATTAATCCCTCTCTTTCTGACTTTTCAACAATTAAACCAACTGCTTCATTAACACTCAGCCCATCTAATTCCATTTCTTTCAAAAGTTCTTTAGCACTTTCATTAAAATAATAACTTTTTAATACTCTGTTATCTTGGTCAATACGCAATTCAATACTTGGATTTATATCAATATCAATAAAAGCGTAAGTCTTTTTTTCTATTGATATATTATTATACAGCAAAAAAGCAACTACAATAATAGCTGAAATGGCAGCAACTGTCGAAGCAATACCAGCTACCTTTTTATTTTTTATTTCTTCAAACACTTCATACTCAACCACCTCACCCACAAGCATATCTGGTTTTCGCTTTATCATTATATAACGATTTTCTGAGTTTATTATTATTGCCTTATTTTTAGAAAATTCTAAAACAACCCCCTCTTTCTTCATGGACTAACCCCCTTCCTTTTCTGCATTTTCTAAATATCCTTTCACCACTTCAAGATCACTTTTAATAATTATACAAGATGCAATAATAAATTTTCTGTTTCTTTCTATTGTTCTTTTGCTTACATTTACAAACTTTAAAAGCTCAAGCATGGGAAGCTTTTTTCTTTTAACAAGCTTATTATATAAAATATCATTTTCCGCTAATATCCTTGCTATTTTTATACATGAAGATATAGCATCTTTATGCTTTGGTGATTTTTTCACAAGGTCATATAAAGTGATTTCAAATTCACTTAGTTTTTTCTTGAAATCATCAATTTCATCTTTAACTTCAAATTTTCTAAGTAAATTTTCACTTTCGCCATCTGAATAGTTGTTTTCAATGTTAGTTTTTTTGCTTTCTAGATGTGTAAAAGTATAAATCAAGTTATTTTTCTTGTTGCTTAATTTATAATTTATAAGTCTTCTTTTTATAACATGTGCAGCAAAGTTAATAAAAGAACCTCTTTTTTTATCAAAACAGTCTATCGCTTCGTTAAAGGCCATTAATCCTATGCTGTATTCCTCACTATTTTCAACCTCAACAAACTTACCTGTATTTTTGTATATACATTTTACTATAAAAGGCTTATAATCATCTATAAATTTATTCCTTAGTTTATCATTACCCTTTTTGATCTTAGCAACAATTTCACTTTCTAAATCCTTTTTGTCTTTAGATTTGTTGAAAAAAACTTTTATCAATTGATGCCCCCCCTCTATATACTGTTCAAGGACATTTTAAAAATTATGTGGGTTA
>NZ_JAVDDS010000077.1 GCF_030848475.1 Herbivorax alkaliphila | reverse complement strand
CTTCAGTTCTTTTAGATATTGCAGTGTTAACTATATTCTTTGGACTACGGTTTTCTTTAACTGCCATCAATCTAATTTCTCCTAATTCAAGGTTAAACTGCTTAAAATATTCAACTTCTGTTTCACCACAACAAATTACTAGTATTATGTTTTTTTGAGTTCTATTCCCTCTTTTTCTTTTGTAATTCTCGACCCCCTTTTTCTTCAATTTTTACCCCTCCTTTATAAACGGTACTGCTCCAAATACGCCTAATAGATATTTTTTAAGGAGAGGATCATTTTTCCTTATATCTTTAAACTCATCTAGTGAATATAATTCGCTTTCTCCATATTCATTCTTGTCTACAAACCATATTTGATCACGTCTAATATTTTCCTCAAGAAGTAATACATCATGTGTAGAACATATTAACTGAGCATTAAATAGATTTTTATCTATAGAATTAAATAATGATAATATATATCTTAGTATTGCACAGTGTAGCCTTGAGTCAATTTCATCTATTATTAGTGTTTTCCCTTTTTTCAATGCTTCTAATATTGGCCCTGATAATTCAAAAAATTTAATTGTACCATGTGATTGATATTTTAAAAACGGTAAATTTATATCCGTTACATTTTCTTTTTTATTATTATAAATAAAATGTTTTGTTTTTAAATCTATTATTCTTTTCTTAATATTATTTAACTTCTCCTTGGGTATTTTTGATTTAAAAAATTTTCTATTAATTAATTCTATTTCTAAATTATCTAAATGATCAAGATCTTCTTCCTGCGCATCTAAATCAAAATCTTCAATATTGAAATCTGCTTTTTTCAAAAAACTTAGTACTTCTGCTTTTCTTTCATCACCAGTTTCTAAATATTCAATCGTTGTCCCTGGACTAGAATAGTCAGGTGAAATTATACATAATGAATTTTCAAACCAATCTTTAATTACTTTAGCTATTTTAATATTAAACATAGCTGCTGTTGATATAAACAATGCATTTTCTCTTGTATGAGACTTTATAATTTCTGCTTCCTTTTTAAGTTCCCCTTTAAGACTTATTGAACTATAATCAGAACTTTCCCTTATAAATACAGGTACTATTCTATTAGTCTTCTTATACAGCCATTCTTTGTGTATAACCTTTTTCATGATTTCGAATCCGTATTTATATAATGTATCACCTACTACAAATACAATTTCAAACATAGAAGGTTGACTTTCAGCTTCTATGTTAAACTTAAACTTTTCACATTCTGTTATAATATCTTCATTAGTAAAAGACATATTGACCATATTCTTCATAAAACTCATGGCTTTTATTATATTAGATTTACCACTACCATTAGCACCATAAATTAAAACACTCTTAAGTAACCTATCAAAAGAGGTATCAAACGTATTAAGGTCTTTAAATTCATCTTTTGTTGACGATATAATACTTAGTGTTGCTTGATCATAATAAGAAGCATAATTTTTACATGAAAAACCTATAAGCATAATTATCATTTCCTTCCCGAAATAATCCTTCTATTGCTATTTTATAATAACTACCTCAAAAAAGCAATTCTTATTATATATTTTTGTAATTTTTCTTCGAATTTATACGTTAAGATCTTGAGAATTTAATTTTAATGCAAAAAAGTCTTGTGTTTTAATAGGATTTTTTTATTGAACAAAAACATATTGTTTATTTTTTAGGAACTAACAGGCTTTCTATATATCTTTAAACCTGTAGTGTGTAAAGCATGCTTTGCATGTACTGCTTTTTTATTTAAATTCAATCTACTGAAGTATTTTTATACTATCCTTACTAAAACTCAATACCTAAACTTTCACAAATATCTTTTGTAAGCTTAGATAACGGTCTTTTATCAAAATTTTCATCAATCATATAGTTAATACACTGCCAAATTTCATCATACAGTTGTGATATAGATTATAGAATACCTGTTTATCTTATTAATCTTTGGAGTTCTTTATAATCAGAATCAGATAAATATTCATCTGTCTTTACATCTTTAAAAAACTCTAATTGCTCAACGATATCTTTATATAGCTTACTAAGTGTACGTTCATGTAGCCTATCAGTATTTGTTACATTATCAACAACAAACTCTAATAACTCTTGCTTTGATATTTCCTTTTTAAATATAGCTTCTAAACGTTCTTTTAATTCTCTACAATACTCTTTGTTGTATATTAACTTCTTCTTAATTAGATTTTTCACCTCATCACGATGATAATTATACAAGGATTCTAACTTAAAACATTCTGCACTATTTTTTGCTCTTAATCCAATCTTCTTCAAGTCATTATCTTTGTCAGGTTCTAGTATTATTTTAAATTCATCATTTTTATTTCCGGATAATGTATATTTTTTAGGCTTATATCTAAATCTTAGATAATTTTCAAATCCGTATTCATATGGATGTAAGTGTGTCTCATAACTAAAGTGGCTATCTAATTTCAGTGACGAATTACAAAACTTACAGCAAGGAATTAAATTATAAAGTGATATTGATAAATATGGATATATAGATTTAGCAAAAAAGTGATCTAAATCCGCTCTAACACTACCATTTTTTTCACTGTATACCGGTGTGATATATTGCCTGTTACAGTATGGACAACTTTTTACACCCATTAACATTACTAAATGATATGCACTCCACTTAGGAAATATATTTGTTTTACCCATATTGTCCAAATGCATTATAAAATCTGTAGTTTCATATGATTGAATACAATTATCAAATGCATTTTGAATAATTTTACAAATTTCAAGAATCGTTTTTCCAATTCCGTTCTCTCCTACTTTTTCTATTTCTAAAATAAGAGAATCATTCAACATCTTAATGTCATCAGTAATACTGTATTTCTCAATCTCATCACAAACACGTTCTTTAATTCTTCTAAGCCTATTTTCATTATAAACTTTGTCTCCTTCATATCTCGAAGTTTTTGCCTTTATTTGCTTATAAAACATGGAGGTTTGTGATTTTATTTGTTTCAAAAATGCTCTATAGCCAATAATATCATTGCCTTTTAATGAAAATTTATTATATCCCAACGATTCAAAAATAAGTTTTGAATATGTCTTGCTATTCGAATTATATGAAACATCATGCTCTATAACATCCATGGCCAACTTATATTTACCTTTAAATTCAGCAATTTTCCTATTTAATTGACTAGGCACAGCAATAAAAATATTTGAAATATCCTTTTTTTCTATTGAGTAAATGTTATCAGTTATTGCTTTCAATTCTGCTACTTCGTTTATCAACATGTCAATAAATACAGTCAAATTATCAATCAACTCTGAATCATCTTCAATATCAAGTATTCTATGCAATTGCTGTAAATATTCTTTCGATAATTCTTTCTCCAAATTACCTTTTAGAATCTTTAAGTTTTTCACAATACCGCTTTCATGCACAATGTATTTCGCATGTCTTTCAATAATGTAATCGCTAATATGAGACTTTATATTAATCATAACCTCCACCTCCCTCTCTCATAATTAACTTCTTAATAAATTTTTTCTTTTTTTCATTATCTAATCTTGAAAACTGCTCAAAAATGTCGTCTACATTATCATCAGCATCAATTACTGCATCATACTCAGCTATCCATTTATAACGTATGTCCAATTCCCTTACTAATGATTTTCGCATAATAGGTTCACTAATTTGTTCAATTAAATACTTTAATTTTTCCAAGTCATCTTTAGTAATACTCTCATATTTAACTTCTGTTAGGAATTCATCCTTATTATATTTAAAAATATTTTTACAATTAGTTTCAATTTTTTCCTTTGCAAATTCACCAATTGTATCATCAAGAAAGAAAGATTTATTTAGAATATCATAAATATTTGCCGAAAAAGTATTAATTGGATTGTCATCCACTGTCAGCAGCTTTACATTCTTCCTTTTTTCATCTTGATTCAGAATTAATAAATCTTCTTTTCTTATATCCGAAAGAATAAACGGTGAATGAGTACTGATTATTAATTGTACATTAAGTTCTTTATTTCTAGTTTCATAATTTGATAAATATAAATCTCTAATAGCTGTTAGCATTAGATAAACAAATTGTCTTGACCATTCAGGGTGAAGTCTTTGATCTGGTTCATCCATCAAAATAATATGTAAAGTTCTATCTTCATTTTCAAGGATGTTTATGAATTTTGAAAATATATCTAAAATGCATCTTTCACCATCAGAAACATATGGAACAACGAATTTGAATCTGTTCCATATATCGTTATGATGATCTGATTCATATTTATACCATTTGCTTACCATTTCAAAAAAACTAATTATTTCAGTATCATCTTTATGAGTATCAGAATTAATAATTACCCCATTATCATAAAAATAACTATCTTCAAGCTTAAACAATTGCATCAAAATTTCCTCAAATGCAGTTTGGTACATTGAACTTTCTCCTAATTTCACCTGAGATTCAATCTTAATTAATAAATAACGTCCCAATATTATATTGTTTATTAAATTCTCTTTAAACGAATCATTTTCAAATTCCTTATCATACTTCTGCTCAAATAAAATCTTTTTAACTTCTTTAGCACCATTTAAGTTACCGTAAATAACATCTACCATTTTCTTAAAATCAGCAATTTCTTTAAACGGACTTATTGCAGCGTTACATAAAACATAGTCATTTTTTCTAATATAATCTAAATAGCTCTTTATTTCTGAATTAGTTAACTCATTAATTTCATCTTTTTTAAAAACATTAGGACTATTCTCGTATGTCATTTCAACCAATGAGTTCAACGCGCACAATATGTATCTATAACTTAAGTCCAATAAATATTTCTGCTTTTGATTATATTTTTCTTTATTCTTAGTTCTCTTTTTTTGAGTATCTGCTTTTTTTCTTTTAGTTGCAAAAAAACTGCTCTTATCTGGTAATCCAATATTTCTATATAATTTTTTTCTAATCTCTTTTATACTATTTTCCAATTCGTCAATATTTTTCTTTATATTCTCATCACTATGAAATCTAAGCCTTACATTATCCAATAAAAATTCATTAGAATATGAATCCGTCATTTGTATCATTAACTTAGTATTTATTATCTTTTTTACGAAAATCTCATATTTTTTCGAAAACATTATTTTATATAAGGAAAGAAAATCATTCGGTTCATTAATTTCATTTCTTAATTCTTGTCTTTTTATTAAATATTCGTCATCTCTATCTTTTCTTGGTTTAAATCGCATAGAATTTGTTTTTCTGTGACTAAAATAATTCGAAAAATAATATATATTTGCATGCTCTGCAATTTTTTTTTTGTGTTCATCCTTAAATGCATAATCATTAAAGCAATGTTCAGAACCAGCATACCCCCTATTTTCATCATAATCATATTCGAAAGTATAGCCAATCGGTAATTTATAATGCATGTTCTTGTCTTTTCTAAATATTGATGATATTTCAATATTCTTAATCCAACACTCATCTTCTTTTTTTATGTTTGCAACAACCTCAATCAAAAATTGATTTTCTTTCATGTGATAAATAAAAAAGTATTCCGCTGTAAAATAGGCACCATTTTGATCTCTCATCAAGTGATCATCACAACGTTCATCTCTCAACATCCCAATTATATCGAGAATCGTTGTTTTTCCTGATCCATTTCTTCCAGCTAAAACCTTAAAACTCTTTATATTTTTACCATAAAAGCCCTGCCACATACAATATTTTTCTTTAATTATTATTAGTCCATCTTTTTCATCAAAATGACACTCAAATGAATCACTAAAATTAAATCCAGTATTTTTAATTTCGAAATTATTGTTGTTTGTAGACATAGCCTTTTTTAATTTATTAAAATTGTCATATTTTTTTATATACAAATAAATTAGTTCCATATATCCCCTTTCTCAAGTAATCAGTATATTCATATTATTTTCACCGATAATGTTATTAGTAAGAGATCTATTCAATTTTTTTATAAGCAGAATCATTAAAACTTGCATAATATTACAATTTTCTGTTCTTTTGTTATATCTCAAGTGATATTCATACTTTAAATCTTCTGTATTATTTCTTTACACCTGAGTTTCTCACTTTGATAAATGAACAAAAAACAATTATAAAATCACTTAAAATCCACACAAGTACCACGTTTTATAGTATAATTAGTTTAGCGACAAAATCATACAAAACAGGGTGTTATTATAAGTCAAAATTTAGACAAAATTCAATTAGTACTTACAAAACATGAATATTCAATTAATATGATTGTATTTTATTTACTTGAAAAATTCAAGTTCTAAGCACTAATTTGTAATTTTAGTTTGGAATCTTCTGGAGTAAGCATAGAATTTTTGATAAAACTGATGATATTTATTAGATTTAAAGGTTTTAGATTAGACAAATTTTTATAGTAAGCATATTCTCATTATGGTAAAATAATTATAAACATTGAGATAAGAAAATGATAAGGAGAACGAAATATAATGATTAGTAAAGAAATCTATCTAAAAAATATATCCAGAAGTCTCGCTCTGTTAAGTAAAGAAGTTGAGCTGTTAAATTGTATCAATCTTTACGATATAAACATTAGTTCAGAAGATTTTTTTACAGAATTATTAAATTTAATATTTGACTATAAATTAAAAAATGTTAATACAAAAGAAAAAAATGCAGTTGCAATTGATTTAGTAGATGACGAAAACAAAATATCAGTTCAAGTTACGTCAGATAATACAAGTACAAAAATAAAACATACTATTAATGAATATATATACAATAACAAGTATTTATCTTATAATCGACTTATTGTTCTAATAATAACAAAAAAGAAAAGTTATACTGCAAAATTTGATACAAAAAATAAATTTGATTTCAACACTAAAACTGATATTTTAGATGTAGAAGATTTGATTAAATATATAAAAGAACTGTCTACGGATAAAATAAAAACTATTGATACATTTTTGAATAATGAGTTATATGATAAAGTCTCTACATCTAAAAAAACACAATCAAACGAAATAGATACAATTATAGATTTAATAGAATATATATCCAATCATAAAAAAGTGAAAAAGAAATTAGAAGTAGCTATAGACCCTGAATATAAAATCTATAAAAGATTTAAGAATTTTAGCGAAAGGCTTATTACAGAATACACTAATTTGCTAAAGATATACGGTAATGCTATTGAGCTGGTAGAACAAAATCTTGGTATTGATGAAGCAAAGGATATAGTAATAATGCTATTCCTTCAAGATATTAGCATGAATATTTTAGAAGAAACAAACGATAACCCTGTAAAAGCATTAAACAGATTAGTTGATTATTTTGAAGATAAACTTAGTGTTAACGGGAAAAAATATGATAAAGTAGCTATTAAGTTTTATCTAACTAGTGAAATGATAAAGTGTAATGTATTTCCAAATGAAAGGAATGAGTATAATGGTAACAAATAAAAATAATTTAAACTCTTCAATACTGTATATTGGTTATCTTATACTAAAGGAAATCAAAAAATTAAATACTACTAAGATATCCTTATATGACGTTTCCGCAATTCTTAAAAAAAATGGAATATCTAGTAGTAGACAACTTATTTTAGGTCTTTCTTTTCTATACTCTTTAGGTATAATAGAGTTTGAGGAGGCAAATGTATGTATAAAGAAATAAACAGAATTAAATTAAAAAAACTATACTCAAAAAACAATGTCTTTGATGAATTAGTCTTCCATGACGGAGTTAATATAATTTTAGGTGAAAAATATGACAATTCGACTACAAGAGGTAGGAAAACAAATGGTGTAGGTAAGTCTATGAGTATTGAAATTTTAGATTTTTGTTTTCTAAGTAATTATGATAAAAAATCTAGAGTTTATAAAATACCAAAAGAGTTACTGCCAGTAGATGAAGAAATTATTTTAGACTTAGAAATAGGTAAAGAAGATATTACAATAAAAAGAACACGAAAAGACGCTCAAAAACCTATAATTTTAAGAAATGAAAAAATAGTAACTTTCGACAAGCTAAATGATGCTCGTAATTATTTAACAGAATTGATTTTTGCAGAACTAGGGGGTAAAAGTGTACCTTCTTTTAGAAATTTATTTTCAATTTTAATACGAGATGAGCGT
>NZ_JAVDDS010000076.1 GCF_030848475.1 Herbivorax alkaliphila | reverse complement strand
CACTGCAATATCTAAAAGAACTGAAGGCTTGTATAGACAAATTTGGTGTGTCTTTGATAAGGACGATTTTTCAGATTTTGACGATGCAATTTGCCTAGCGGATAAACATGGTATAGGAACAGCATTTTCTAACCAAGCATTTGATTTATGGTTTATAATGCATTTTAAAGTATGTAATGGTGCATTACATCGAGATAAATACGAAGATATAATAAATAGTTGTTTTGTAAGAGATATCAATAATAGATATAAAAAACCATATGGTGAATTATACAGTAAATTAAAAAATAAAATTGAGAAAGCAGTGAATAATGCAAAGGTTGGACATCAAAATCATATAAAAAATGGTGGGAAGCCTTCTGACTGGGAATCGTGTACAACTGTGTATAAGCTAGTATCTGAACTGTTAAAGTGGCAGAAAAGATAAAGTGTTATTGTTTTTATATATTAATTATGCTTGGAATTATATTTTTTCAATAGATGATATAATTTATATATCAGAAAATACCCAAAACAAATTTGAATTTTTAAGACATTGAATTATAAATAAGATAGACTTTTTTTACAATATACCTGTTTGTTTAGCAGTACAAATAGGTATATTGTTTTAATTAATTATTTTCAAATTATTCTAGTAAGCTTTATCTTCAGTAAATTATTTTCAAGACCCTAAGATTCAATATATAGACTTTTTAATTTCCAAGATATTTATCAGTCTTAATATTAGATAAAAGAATTAGTTCTTAAAATCTTAAAAAATCTTTTGCTATAAAAAATCTTTTGAAAAAATTTTAAAAAAAGAGAAGGATTTTGTTATTATTTATAGAAATTTCTTGTTAAAAGATGTTTGAATTAGTTGTTGTATTGAACTAAAATTTATATTTTTAAAATCAAAATTATTATGTAGCTAGTTAACCGTTGAACATGACAGGCTATACGTCTTTAGCTTTAAGGTGTATTGCCAAGGAGACCGTGAAGCCGTAGATATTTGAGAATTTTAATAGCAGCTTTAGCTTTAAGGTGTATTGCCAAGGAGGTCATATAAATGGTTAAGATCTTTATTTAAAGTAATTATCACATAAAACAGATAGAAATTAATCTTTAATATATAAAAAAGGGGAGAAGAGTATATGTACTTAAAAAGTTTGAAAATTAAAAATTTTAGAAAGTTTGGAGAGGTAAATAACAAAATTGAGTTTGTTGATGCTAAATGCTATCATGAACAAAAAGATAGTAAAAATATAAACGTTGCCCCTACAACTACTTTAATTGTTGGAAAAAACAATTGTGGTAAAACAACTATTGTCAAGTTATTAGAAAAGCTGATTATAAATAAAAGTTTTAAATCTAATGATTTTAACTTTTTATATTTGAAAAAAGTATTAAAAAACTACAAAGAAGCAAAGGAATCAGGAAAATCTTTAGAAAAAATAAAAAGTCCATATCTAGAATTCAATATTTGTATAGGAATTGAAGATAATAAAACTGATTTAATTACTAATTTAATTCCTTTTTTGAGTTTAGATGATATTGAAAAAACTGAGCTGGGAATTATCGTAAAGTATGAATTAGAAGAAGAAGAGGCTTTTAAAATTAAAGTACTAGGTATGATTGAAAATATTAGCCAATCATCAGCGAAGGAAGAAGAATATTTTGATATTATTCTTTTTAGAGAATTTTTAGATCTAATAGATAATTCAAACTTTAAAATATACTATTATGATTCGAATGGAAATAAAGTTGATAAATTTAATATAGATAATTTGATTGATATAAAAACAATTAATGCCAATAATATTAAAAATGAAAAGTGTCTTTCTGAAGCTTTCAGTAGAATAATTAAATATCGTTACAATTCAATAGTTAAGGATGAAAGTAAGACAGAAGAAAAACTAAAACTTGATTCAAGCATTAGGGATTTTAATATAATGTTAACATCAAAAATAGAAGAAAATCACACAAATGCTATAAATGAATCTTTAGGAAAAATTGAATCATCTGATAAATTTAAAGTTTGTTTAACATCAGATTTATCTTTTCAAAAATTAATAAATAATTTAATTAGATACGAGTATGTTGAACAGGATAACAATATTCCAGAAAATCAATTTGGTTTAGGATATACAAATTTAATGATGATAATAGGAGATTTAATTGAATATATAGAAAAATATCCAGAAGATTCTTTCAATAGCAAAGTAAACATAATATCTATTGAAGAGCCAGAAACATTTATGCACCCACAGATGCAAGAGTTGTTTATAAAAAATATTAATAATGCTATAGATTTTCTTTTAAAAAGCAAAAATAAAAATATAAATAGCCAGTTAATAATTACAACGCATTCATCACATATATTAAACAGTAAAATTCATAGTGGTAATACATTTAATAATATAAATTATATTAATATAAAGGATAATTACGCTTATGCTATAAATTTGAATGATGAAAAAATAATGCCAGATGAGACAGATGATAGAGAAAAAGATCTTAAATTTCTTAAGAAACACATTAAATATAAAGTTTCTGAATTATTTTTTTCAGATGGGATTATTTTTGTTGAGGGTGTAACAGAAGAAACACTTCTTAAATACTACATAGAAAACAATTCTAAGCTAAATAAATACTATATATCTATCTTTAATATAGATGGAGCACATGGACTTGTATACCATAAGCTTATAAAATTGCTAGAAATCCCAGCACTGATAATTACTGATTTAGATATAAAAAGAGGATGTGAAGAAAAAAAATCTTTTGAGCAAATAACTGACTTAAAAAATAAGGAGACAACTAATAAAACAATTAAAAATTATAACAATAATTCTAATAGTTTAGAAAGTCTTCATGATAATTTTCATAACGACAATTTATATATAACTTGGCAGGGAAAAATTAATGGATATTATGCTTCGAGTTTTGAAGAAGCTTACATACTTACAAATTATAACAACAGACTTTTAAATGAAGTTTTGGAAGGAATAAAGCCTAAGATTTATAGTGGTATAATAGGTAAAGATGAAAAATACAAAAAAATCAGAGATAATTCTTATAAGTTTCAAAGTAAATTATCAAATTGTAAAAGTGATTTTGCTAATGCATTACTCTATAAGTTTACAACAGAGGGTGAAAATTTAGAAATTCCAGTAATACCAACATATATTGATGATGGACTTGATTGGTTAGCAAAAAAAATAAAAGAGGAGGAATGTTAATGATTTTAACTAAGATTTCTCCAAATAACAAAGAAAAGGAAAATAATTTAATAAAGTCAATCTATAGATCTATAGATAAAAACGAGAGTATCTTTTTTAATTCAGGAGCTGGTTCGGGCAAAACATATGCACTTATTGAATGTTTAAGATATGTAATAGATAAATACGGTGATAATTTAAAACAACATAATCAAAAAATTATTTGTATTACGTATACAAATATTGCAGCGAAAGAAGTAAAAAGTAGACTTGGTAACAGTGAGATAGTTCTGGTCTCCACAATACATGATAGAATTTGGCAACTAATAAAATTCTATCAAAAAGAATTGGTCGAAATTCATAAAGAAAAATTAAATGAAGAGATTACAAATTTAGAAGAAGAATTAGAAACAGAGTATGATATATATCAAAGCTTGGATGATGAAAAAAAAGAAAATCTTAAAATAATTATGATTGAAAACAAAGAACTATTTTATCAGAATTATAATTCAAGTGCTATGGATTTTAGAAATGTGTTTATGGCAATACTTGAGAGTTATCCTGATATATTAAAAAATATTTCTATTTTTAAGAAAATGGTAGGCAGAATTTATAAAATCGAAAATTATAGAGAATGTTTAGAAAACATAATTTCAAATAAGGAAGAATGCAAAGTAGAATATAATTCTACGTATAATAGAGATCAGCTTCATAAAATGAGAATAAGTCATGATACATTACTAGAATATGGTTTTAAAATTATAAAAAGATATAATTTATTAAAAAAGATAATAATTGATAAATATCCATTTGTGTTTATTGATGAGTATCAGGATACTAGTGAAAAAGTAGTGTCAATAATGAGTTGCTTACAGGAGTATTCTAAAAATATTAATCATAAATTCTTTATAGGATATTTTGGTGATGTTGTTCAAAATATTTATGATGATGGTATAGGGGAAAAAATAAAAGAAAGCTGTTGTAATTTAAAAGAAATAAAAAAAGATTTTAATAGAAGATCTACAAAAGAAGTTATTGATGTTATAAATAATATTAGAAATGACCAAATAAAACAAGAATCAATTTATAATGATTGTACAGGTGGAAGTGTAGGATTTTATACTGGCAGTATAAAAGATATAGACAGTTTTATAAAAAAGTATGAAACCAAATGGAATATAAATTGTCAAAACAAACTGCATTGTTTGGTTTTAACTAATGAAATTGTTGCTCGATATAGTGGTTTTGAAAACATATATAATGCTTTTAAAGAAACAGACAGATATAGAATACATTATGATCAACTTAACACAGAACTTTTAAATACTAATGACTTATCAAAGCTTGGTGAAGTACCAAATATATTGTTTAAAATAGTTGAATTATATAATAATCTTATAAATCAGAAGGTTTCTATAAGCGAAATTGTACCAGAATGCATGTGGAATATGAATATTATAGATTTAAGAGAATTAATAAAATTATTGAAGCAAAATAAAGGAAATACGTTAGAGCAATATGTAGAATCAATTTCAAAAAAATATTTAAAAGTTGACGAAAAAAGATATAAGGATATAATAGATAGAACATTTGACCTCAACAATTTTTCTTTTCAAAATTTTAAAAATTTTCTTATAGAAAAACTATTTCCAGATTTAGAAGATGATAAAATAAATAGAGCAAATGAAAAGATACAAAAATTATTGGATATTAATATGGATGAGTATAATTTATGGTATAAACATATATTATGCAAACAAGAAGACAGTATTATTTATCACACTTATCATGGGACAAAAGGGCTTGAATTTGATAATGTGAGTATAATTATGGGAAACAGTTTTGGCAGGAAGAATAATTATTTCAAATTCTTTTTTGAAAAATATAATAATTCAAAAACATTAAAAGATGAGGAAAAAAAATATTTTGAACAAATACGGAATTTATTATATGTTTCTTGTTCTAGAGCTAGAAAACATTTAAGAATTTTATATATTGACGAAGTAGCTAGCTTTAAAGATGGAATTGAAAAAATCTTTGGAAAGGTACAGCCATTTAGAAGTTAGCTATAAAAAGGATTTTATCAATTGTGAGTTTTGCTATATTCAATACAAAGCAAATGTTAAGTATTCGTTATTTATGGTTGTATGTACACATTAAATTTCATTGCTATAAAAAAGTTACATCTTATAAAAAGGTTAAATTATTGTTGAGGTTTTATGTATTGGTAACTATTAAAAAAACAAAAGATATATTAGATAAAGTGTGAAAATGCAGCGCAAAAATATTGAAAAAAGTCATCTTTATTAATTATTTGATAAAATTAAGTTTGATATCCAATTAGTCATTACATGTTAGCAGGCAAATTGATTTTTAATCAGTTAAAATTGATGTACTATTTAGTAACGGAGTATTTTGGCTTATTGCATATTTATATTGAGTTTGAAAGGAACGGTATTGTTTATATGACAGATATGGACATGCAAATGTTAATTGAACTGGATAAGCTGGAGAAATTATCAGTAATATATTCTCATGAAATGCGATATATTAGCAAGCGTATCAGAAGAGATATATGGATACTAGGTGAGAATTCACGAAAATTAGCATTTTTTTTAAATAAGATAACAAAAGAATTTGAGTTTATAAAAGATAACAATGGAACTGACAACTCTTTTACATTAAATACGGTTATTGAATACGTGGGGGAATTATCAAAGTATGGTATTTTTTATAATTATAAATTGGGTATAAGATATTTTAAGGAGTTAATAAATGATATTCAGTTAGAAAGTGCAGCAAATTTGATAGAACAGCAGTGGGAGGATGTATTTAAAAAAGAGGATGGTTATAAGGGGTTTTTAGAGATTTTTGATGACATTTTTACAAAATGCATTAATTTGCATAAAGATAAATTTTTTCGCAAGTTAAAGTGTAGTGATATTTTGTGCAGAGTTGTAGAGGGCACTGGACATAATGCAGATCGATTTATTCCTTGGCCCAGCAAAACAAATAACAGATGGAACCCTCCGGGAAAACAGTACTTATATTTGTCATATAATGATAAAAAAATGCAATATAATGATTATTTATCATTAAATGAATATATTTGCTTAAAGGAATACAGAGCAAGCATTGGGGGTAAATACTCCTTTTGTAATTTTGAACCAGTAACAGAGGGTGATATTTTAGATTTATCATATAATGATGTATCATTGTCCCAAATAAAAAGCATTATAGATGATTATTACAATAATAGTTTTAAAAAGATAGTCGGTGATCTTTTATTAAATTCTAATGCATATGAAAAATATAAAAATAAAAAAAGATTAAAAAAAGATTTAAAAGTTTTTATAGATAAAAATCCAGTTGATAAAAGTATTATTGAAGAATCATATGCAAAGCAATACCTAAAGATGATATGTAACTGTGTATATAAAAAAGTAGATGAAAAAGATGAAGATAAAAGAGAAAAAGTATATAAGTCATTTCATGTTTTATCAAAATACTTAGAAAGTAAAGGGGTAACGGGAATTATATATCCTTGTACTAGGACTAAAAAAATTATTGGCAAGAATTTAGTTTTATTCAATGTAAAAGATGCAAGACCTATAATGTCTTCAATAAGGGAATACATTTATGTTTAAAAACTAAGTAACCCTACGTTGAAAACTCGTACATAGTGTAAAACTAGTACGATGAGCCAGTCTATCCTAAGTAAATCTCCTACAGTTTTAATGATTGCATATAATTTATTCAATTGCTTCCTGCAAAATGCGTAAGATTTAGAGAGAAAGTTTATGTATAAAACTTAATAAGCATAGCTAAAAGGATAGTAATGGGTATTAGATATATAAAACTAAAATATTGTTCTTTACAAATTAGTGTTTCCTTTCTAGTCAATAAAAATAATCAGATAAATTATATCCCTAAGAATACGCGAACTTGCAAAAAAAGCCTAGTTTTACAAAAAAAGTTATGCGACAGAGAATTTTCTTGATTGCCATTAATATTAATGACAATAGTTTTATTTCCTCGATGATTTGAAAAGGCCTGTTTATCTATAGAAATGTTACCATACTTTTGAAATTTTATACATAAAGCAACTACTATTTCAAGCAAGGGAATCAAAATACTAACAACTTGAGAGGAAGTAGCAACTTGTATTTTAATAACGGTGAATTAAATAAATATGGCTATTTCGTTAATTACTACCTATAGATTTTCTCAATATCAAATAATAAAATACCTTCTTTTTTAGATCTCTCAATTAACGAATTAGTAAACCCTGCTTTTGAAAACAAGCAGTAATGTTTTGGCTTAAATTCAGTAAACAAACTTGTCTTTTCTATTAGTTTGTTTAATATCTCTTCTCCTACTTTTTCATTTCGGAATTTACATTCACCAAACATAGCAGCCTTTTTATCAGAACTAATTAATACTATATCAATTTGCTCTTGTTGCTTCTTTAAGGGATTATTTCCCCACCATTGTCCGATATTTCCAATATCAAAAGGTAAATATTCACAGTGAAATAACAAATAGTCTTTGCACATTTCTTCAAATACAAGTCCCGTATAGTCAGATAAAAATGGCTCTATAGATTTTTGGTAGGAGTTTTCAATTTTTCCTGAAACAATTGCAGCCATATTAGGGGGAACAAACCTATACCAAAAGCGAAACAAATTATCCGAAATAAGATAAATAGTTTTTTTAGCTATTTTTCCTGCGATAGGAGTTTCTTTTTTTATTATGCCTAGAGAAATTAAATTATTAATATACTTAACACATAAACTGCTTTCGATTTGAACTTTTGAAGCAATTTCGCTGAGTTTACTGCTTCCATTAGCAATAGCAGAAATAATAGCATTATAGGTCTGAAGTTCTCGTAATTCTTGTTTTAATAGATTAGATGGCTCTTCAAATAAAAATGCTGACTTGTCAAATATGTTTTCTTTTATATTTTCAGTAAGAGGTACTGAGTCTTTAAATTTTTCAATATACAAAGGTACACCGCCAGTTATTCCGTAAAGTAATGCTTTATCATCAAAATTGTAATTTGGAACCCATTTGGCAGTATCATAATAATCGAAGGGTAAAATTTTAAATTGTGCTGTCCTTCTTCCATATAAAGGACTCTTGTATCCTAATACTTGATATTCCATAAAACTCATAGATGAGCCACAGAGTATCATAAATAATTTTGTATTTTTAAATTTCATATCTATGGTATTTTGTATTAATGATGAAATAGATTTATCAGAAGATGCTAGATAAGGATATTCATCTATAACTAAAATTAGTCTTTTATTTTCTGAAATTTCTTCAATGTATTCAAAAGCTTCTGTAAAGCTCTTGAAATCAGGATTAGCTGATAAACCTGGCATGGAATAAGAAAATACAGAAGATGAAAAAGCAGATAAATTCTCTTTTAGCGTAGATTCTAATGCAGAAAAAAAGATTGTTTTTTTGTTTTTGCAAAATTCATTTATAAGAGTTGTTTTCCCCACACGTCTTCTTCCATATATAACAACCATCTCAAAATTGTTACTGCTGTATAACCTTTCGAGTTTTTTTAATTCATACTCTCTGCCATAAAACATTATTACACCACCAAAAACTATATTATATGTCAATAGTAAAGAGGTGCGAATTCATAAAAGTATGCCAAGAAATAGTTTGTATAAAAAAATGCTTAAAAACAGAAAAAATACTTAACTTTACTGTAAACAAGTCAAATCCATAATAATAAATATGATTCTTAACAATTGTAGCGAAGGCATTAGAAAGCCTGAAAAATTTAATTGCTACAAAAAACTATATCGTAATATAGTATATTACGATATAGTTTTTTAGATGATGTGAAAAAATATTATTAATATGACACTGTGGTGTCATATTAAATAGT
>NZ_JAVDDS010000075.1 GCF_030848475.1 Herbivorax alkaliphila | reverse complement strand
AGTTCTTGTAAAAATCAAAAAAACTTGTTTCATATAGCTTTTGTATGTCTGTCTGCAAAGCAGCTGGCACAAAAGCTGTCTGGCTTAATTTTTGGAATAAAATTAAGTCCCTTAACCATACCTACCATCTCATTTATAAGTACTTTAGTTTCGCCTTTTCTTCCTATATCTATGTGAAACTCAAATGTTATTCCTTTTTTGTCTAATGAACTATATATTCTATTAATCTTTTTTTCATCAAACAAATAAGCTAATTGAAGACTTATACAAGTTTCCATATATATTTTTTCACGTAAGTTTTTAATAGGTCTTGCCAATTCACTCTTGTGCAAAAAGCCTATCGCTCCTTTTCCAACTCTATGAACGTGAATACATGTTACAAAAAGAGTCTTGCTGACAACCTGAGAATCTGTTCCTATAGATATTTTATATGAACTATTTTTATCAGCTTCTATATAATTCAAAATTTCATTAAAAACGTTTTCAAATGAAAGTTCTCCTTTCCCTAAGCTTTTAAATACAGTTGTTTCATCAAGCACTATAGTATTCCCTGCCAACATTTAAAATTCCCTCCTTTAATAGTTAGTACAAAAAAACCCCATGACACAAAAAGTCACAGGGTCTTTAAAAATTCTAATTTATAAAAGTCCGACATGGCATGAGGATACCGCATTAAAATATGCCTGTAATAACTCCTTTTCCTCATACCACTCATCTTCCTTTCAAATCAAGTATTATATTTTTATATTACCACACTAATATAGCAAAATCAATAAACAGTATTATCCAATTATATCCTTCAGTGAACTCTAAAACTTTAAGCTGCATGTTTATAACAATTATACTCTTAAGTTTATTATTGCTTCCATTTAATCTATCAACCAATCATTAGAAAAATTAAAGTGGGAAAATGTTTAACTCTTAAGCGTATTAATAATAGTTTTAAAACTTACTTTTTGACCATTGTATAAAACCAAACCTTTATAAATTTTTGCTGATAACACAATTGTACCAATAGAAAACAAAATCAATATCAATGCTGAAATCAAACCATTCACAAGTCCCATATTGCCTATAACTAAATCAATAGGTGTACAAAATGGTGCTGTAAAAGGTATATATCTTGCCACCCTTATTATATTTTCTTTTTCCATAATAACTGCCAAATAACAAGTTAACCAGCTAACTATAATTGGGAGCTGGAACAAATTTTGAACAGAAGCCGAATCCTCAGGCCTTGAAACTATAGATCCTACCAGACCTGCCTGAAAACAATAAAATAAAAATCCGACACAAAATATAATAAGTGCCAAAATAATTGCTGGAATTGAAAATGCTGTTTCACCCATATTGTCACGAAGCATTTGAATAATTGTTATCACAGAATTTTCATACTCTGGATAAGCCAAACGGGCTATAGCATTCCCCCCATACAGCCCTGCTATTCCAGCAAAAACCCAAGTTAAAAACTGAATTATAGCTACAGAAGAAATAGCTAATACCTTTCCAGTAATCAACGCATATGGATGTACTTTTGTTATTAAACTCTCCACCAATTTTGATGTCTTTTCTGTGGAAACCTCTTTACTTATTGTCAGTCCATGAAATAACAACATAAAATATAAAACAAGACCAAACAGCATAGGTGCAGTTGTTTTAATCATTATAGCAATAAAACTTGTATCTTCTCCAACTTCACTATAAAAGGTCACAATTGGTGTCATAACCATGTTCAGCTTTTCCTGTGTTAGACCTGCCTGCATAATTTTATTTGTATCAAACCCTTCTGTCATAACCTGTAGAAGATTCCTAGCCTCTCTTTCAGAAACAAATGACTCTTCCAGTAAAACCCCTTCCATTTCAAATCCGTCATCACTAACTGATATAATCACAACTAAGCTATCGTCAGGATTTTCTATATACTTTTCAATTACCTGATCTCTAGAAAAATTTGAAACACTTTCGAAATTAATATGCTTAAATCTCAAATCATCTATGGTCTCTAAATAGGTTGAGTAATCAGTTTCTTCCAATCCACTTTTATCAAGAACATATACTTTTTCGATTGAAGACTGTTCAACATCCTTTTTATCAGGTTTTGCTGACAAAATACTTGTTAAGACAATTGCTATAATTAATCCTAACGCAACCAAAATAGTTACCACCTGAAAACCCTTTTTCTTTAACGCCTGGTGGAGGGTAAAATTATAAACATCTGTCCATTTTCGAAAATTATTTCTCATTGCCCTGTCCCTCCTTTTGAGATTTTTGCTATTTTAAACAATTCCTTTATACTAATTCTATTTCCAGTATGAAGCACCAATGTTTCATAAACCTTAGCTGCAAACCTAAATAAAAATGTTATAGAGACAATTAGTACTATCATTGAAATTATAATAAGTAAACTAGAGGTTTTCCCCAATAACACAGCTCCAGGCATAATAAATGGAGAAGATAGTGGAAATATAAGGGCAAAATATACAAAGGCATTCTGTCCTGCTCCCATAAGTGTTCCAGCTGCTCCCATGCCTACATAGGCACCAATTAAACTTGCAAAAGTAAATATTGCTAGACTCTCATTTATCTCTTCTACTTTACTTGCAGTAGCTCCTATTAGACCTGCAAAGGTAGCATAGAAAATAAATCCTAAAGCAATTATAAGCAAACAAATCATAATGTTATCAATACCAAGGTTATTAATTATATCAGGATTAATATAATCTTTAATAATGCTTTCTTTTTCAGTTCTTATATAATTATTTGTTATATAATTAGAAACAACCCCCAATATAATAACCGATACAAATTGCAATAATACAGCACTAAGAGTAGCAAGAACTTTACCCACAATAATAGCTAAGGGTTTTATAGATGTTAGTAATTGCTCAATTACCTTAGAAGATTTTTCTGTCACAATTGAAGTAGCAACTTTTGAACTTGCCATGATATTTATCATCAATAAAACAAATATTATTCCATATAAAAACCAATAGTCACTATAAGAAATAGACGTATCTTCCGAAGTAATTTCATTTCCCTTAGAATCTATATTATAAACCCTGCTTCCCACCTCTGACCTTATAACCTTCAACTGTTCATCCGAAACACCTGCATAATCAACAATTGACTGTTCAAAGGATTCTTGTACAGCACTCCCTAAAAGTTTCAGTTCAGAATCTTTAACAATTCCACTGGTTGACTTTGTAAAGTGCAAAGAGTAGCTGCTCTCATCTTTAGTTATTTTAAGTGCAACTACAGGTTCATCATCATTTTCAATCTGTTCTAATACATCATCATAGTCTTTATTTTCAGTAATAAATTTTAAGTTATTCACTGCTATTTCAAGGTTAGATACTTTCTCGAAATCTATATTTGTTATTTCAGTTTCATTAAAAACATACACCTTTTGTATTTTAATTAAATCTTCATCTTCTACATCACTATCTAAAACAAAATTCATAATAGGAATAACTAAAAGTGCAAAAACGATAAAAATGATATAGCCAATAATAAAAGCTTTGCTTTTTAGCGTTTGTTTTAATGTAAAAGTAAAGACATCTTTCCACCCAGATATATTACTCATCTTCATGAACATTTCCCACCTTTTCAATAAATATTTCATGTAATGATGGTTCACGAAGTTCAAATTTCACTACGGGAATTTTTTCTTCAATTAATTTAGCCAGCAATGCCATGGCCTGCTCTTCACCTTGTACCTTTAAGTGGTATTCACTTGGAGTTTTGTTTTGTATTTTAATCCCAAACTCAGAGATATAAGGTGCAATATCTTTATCACTCTTTATAAACAAATTTATCCTTCCATACCCCTTTTTTATCTCATTCAGATTACCCTGAAGAACTGTTTTTCCCCTGTCCATTATAATAATATCTGAACAAAATTCTTCAATGGTCGGCATCTGATGGCTGGACATTATAAGATATTTATCCTTCGCTATTTCTTCACGTATTATTTCTTTAAAAAGATCTGTATTCACAGGATCTAAACCACTTAAAGGCTCATCTAATATCAAAAACTTAGGATCAGAAATCAATGCAGCCATTAGCTGTATCTTCTGCTGATTTCCCTTTGATAATTGTTCTGCAGAATTAGACTTTCCCTTTCCAACACCTTTAGTTTTTGGAGGGAAAACATATTCTTCCACCAAAAGACGTTCTGACCAATGTTTGATTTTATCCATTGCTTCTTTTTTTTGAACGTTTCTTAACTTTGCAAAATACAGCAATTGATCTAAAAGAGAATACTTTGGATACAATCCTCTTTCCTCGGGCAAATAGCCAACACTCATATCAACAGCATCAAAAGGCTCTCCTTCCCATAAAACTTCACCACTGTCATAGGCCAGCATGCCAAGCATGACACGAATTGAAGTTGTCTTTCCTGCTCCATTAGTGCCAAGAAGTGCAAAAACACCTGGTTTACTCATTTCAAAATTAAGATTATCTACTACAACTTTTTCTCCATATTTCTTTGTTAAATTTTGAACACTTAAAGCCATTTTCTACCCTCTTTTCTTTAACTCATATTAATAAAATTTATTATTTTTATCCAATTAGCTTAAGTTGCCTTGAATAAATAAGATAATTTAATTATATTTGAGGTTAAAACAACTTTCAAGTAAGATGTTAAATTAGGTATAGAAAAATTATTCCAATTTAAAATAACAATATAAGCCACTACTAAAACCATGAATAAAGTGGTATCTCAGACACTTTTAACAAAGGTTTATACATTGACTTCCAAAAATAAAAATGATATACTGACAAAAAATAATAAAAAGTAAAGGGGAGTTAATTATGAGAAAAAAATTGATGTCTTTAATTGTAGTTTTTGTAATGTCAGCAACATGTTTGTTTTCAACAGGTGGTGCAGTTTTTGCAAGTCAACAAGAAGCAGACAAAATTATTGATTTTGAATGCGAAACTTTGGAGGCTATTGTTCGTCACCAAATTTACAAATCCTCTGGTAACATACATGTAAGTGATCTTGAAAATATAACTTATCTGTACATAAGAAATCATGAAATTATTGATTTATCTCCACTCACTCATTGTTACAATTTAGCTAGTTTAGATTTAAAATACTCTAAAGTAAATGATTTGACACCTTTGGCTGATTGTACTAATTTGAAGCAACTGAATTTAAAAGGTACTAAGATAAGTGATTTATCAATACTAACTAATCTTTCTAACCTAACCACCCTAGATTTAAGTTTTAGTGAAATAAGCGATATTTCCCCACTTTCTGATCTTTCTAATTTGAATACACTAGATTTAACTGGTAATGAAATAAGCGATATTTCACCACTTTCTAATCTTTCTAATTTAAACACACTATATTTGGAATATACTGAAGTAAGTGACATTTCACCACTAGCTGATCTTTCTAACCTAGCTACACTAGATTTAAGTAGAACTGAAATAAAGGATGTTTCTCCACTTGCTAATCTTTCTAATTTAAATACGCTATATTTAGAATTTACTGAGGTAAGTGACATTTCACCACTTGCTAATCTTTCTAACCTAACTACACTAGATTTAAGTAGAACTGAAATAAAGGATCTTTCACCACTTGCTAATCTTTCTAATTTAAATAAGTTGGCATTATCTTCTACTAAAATAAGCGATTTATCTCCACTTGCTAGTCTTTCTAATTTAAATTTGTTGGCTCTTTCTAGTAATAGTATAAGTGATTTATCCGCATTATCTAGTCTTTCTAATTTATCTAGTCTATATATATATCGCACTAAAGTAAGTGATATTTCTCCACTTGCTAATCTTTCTAACTTAACTACACTAGATTTAACTAGTAATGAAATAAGTGATATTTCCCCACTTTCTAACCTTTCTGATTTGGTTGAACTAGAACTTGGTTATAATGAAATAAATGATATTTCTCCATTAGCTGATTTGTCTGATTTGAATGTGCTCAATCTAAATGGTAATAGCATAAATGATATATCTCCACTGGGAAATCTCACCAATTTAGGTAGGTTGTATTTAAATGCTACCGAAATAAGTGATATTTCTGTTATTGGTACTATTTCTAGCTTGAGATGGCTGTACATAAGAGATAATGAAATTAAGGATATTTCTCCGCTTTCCAATCTTTCTAATTTAATTTGGCTGAATTTGAGAAATAATAAAATAAGGGATATTTCTCCATTATCCAGTCTTTCTAATTTGATTATTTTAGAGTTAGATGGAAATCCAATTAATAATTCAGAAACACCAAATACAATTCATAAGTCAGAGCTAGACTTTACTGTTGATGGTACAGCATACGAAGTTTGGGTTGTTGAAAATAAATCTACAATTTTAAAAGGTGATTTAAATGGTGATGGTGATATTAATTCTACTGATTCCACATTATTGACCAGATATATTTTAGGTGTTATTGATGAGTTCCCAGTAGATGCAGATCCATTGGAGGTTGCAGATTTAAATGGCGATGGTGATATTAATTCTACTGATTCTACATTATTGACTAGATATATTTTGGGTGTTATTGACGAGTTTCCAAATTCTAACTAAGCTCGATTGACTTTAGCTAAACATCTAATGTTCAGGTGGAACTTCTACTCCACCTGAACATTAGAATAACTTTATCTTCTTTTAAGCTTATTCCCATTTGAAAAAAACAATTGAAATGCTAGTACAAACCACTGCCACTAAAGCCATAATTAGAATAGGAACCCAGACACTTTCAACGGGATATCCTAAAGATGTAGCTTTTAAAAGCTTAATCCCTTGGGTAAGTGGCATTATATCTGCTACTCTTTGAAGCATTCCAGGCATAACCTCATAAGGCAGGGTTGCACCCGAAAAAATCAACATTGGGAAATACAATAGACTGGCTAAAACACTTGCAGTTTTAATATTAGAGGCCACTCCTCCCACTAATAAACCAATACTAAACATAGATAACATCACCAATAAATATGCCCCTAAAAATTGAACCCAAGAACCACTAAGTTGATACCCAAAGAAAATGGCTGCTACTAAATAAACAAGGGTAAGTGACACAATGGAATAAAGGCTGTATACTACAATTTGTACCGCTAAAATAAGTGCTGGACTAATTGGTGTCACCTTAAATCTCTTTAAAATTTTCTTGTTTCGATAATCAGAAATAACTAACGGAAGTCCCATTACTCCGCCAGCACAAACAGCTATAGTCGCCACTGCTCCAAAAGATTGAGCTAAAAATGAGTACTGAGCTCCTTCAAAGGCAGGTTTGTCACCGTAAATAAACCCAAGAATAACCATCACTATAACAGGCATACAAATTGCAAAAATAAACATATCCATCCCTCTTAAGGATAATTTAATTTCTGTTTTAAACATTTTCCTAAATGCTCTCATTTTCTATATCCTCCTCATCTGTATACCAAAGATATGCATCCTCAAATTTTTCATAAGGACTGGATTTAATGGCTTCTTGAACAGTTCCATAAAACACGCTTTTTCCTTCTTTAAGTATCATAATTTTATCACAGAGTTTTTCTACCTCATCCATAAAATGAGATGTTAAAAAAACTGTCAAGCCTTTTGATTTTAACTCGGAGAAACATTGCCACATATCCCTTCTTGCTCTTGTATCAAGCCCAGTGGTTAATTCATCTAAAAATACAACCTCTGGATTTGGAATCAATGCAAGAACAATAAACAGCCTCTGCTTTTGTCCTCCAGAAAGCTCATTTACTTGGCTTTTTAATTTGTCAGACAGTCCAAATTTCTTTAATAAATTAAAATAGTCTGAAGAAGTCCTGTAAAGAGATTTTGTAACTTCACACAATTCCGATACAGTTATTTTCTCCTGATAATTTGCTTCTTGAAATTGAACTCCCACTTTTTCAAATAATTTTTTCCGTTGCTTATGAGGATTCATTCCCAAAATAGATACTGTTCCAGTGTCATGTTTTTTTGTTCCTAAAATACACTCAATGGTAGTACTTTTCCCTGCACCGTTTGCACCTAGCAAACCAAATATTTCACCTGAGCCAATATAAATATCTACATTGTCAACTGCTTTATTAAATCCGTAAGATTTGCTTAATTTTTCTACCTTTATACTTGTTTCCACGTTATAAACACCCTCCTTCTTTCGCTTTAAATAAATGATAACATCTATTCAAAGTCTGGTGTTAAAGTGGAGGGTTTAAAATTTTTTCATCTTTTTAAGTCTATTTAACATACTTTCTGCATTTTCTTCTGCATTTTTTAAAGATGAAAGCAAAGTGTCACATACATAAATAATATCATCATCTTCCTTTGGTACATCAATCACCTTACAAATATTCACTTCAGAACTTTTAGACAGAGCATTTAGCATTCTTAAAATTGCCGAAAGGGAGTAATTTGCACACCTTAAAGTACGAATTATTTTAAGAATTCGTATGTCTTCTTCTGTATATACTCTATAGCCATTTTTCTTTCGCTTGACAATCAGCAAACCATTCATTTCCCAATTTCTCAAAGTATCAATTGAAACTTGCAAATACTCTGCTGTTTCTTTTCTTGATAAGGAAGTGTTATTTTCTCCTTGCTCACTACCTGATAATAACTGCTCTGCAATAACTATTGCTTCTTTAGCATGTCTTTGTTCTTTTTTTATTTGATTTATATACATTTTGGTAAGATAAATTGCTTTATCAAAATCACCAGTGGCAGAGGTCTTAATAATTTCAATGGCTCTTTTTCTCAAACCATTTTGTATAATTTCTACCTTCAGTGCAGTTCTTGCAAGTTTGAATTGTTCTATATGAACATCAGTAAACACCCGATAACCGTTTGGAAGCCTTGCAGGTTTAGGTATAAAATCAATTTCTTCATAAAGACGTACAGTATTAGGGTGTATACCAATTATTTTAGCTACTTCAGATGTTTTATATGTATTTTCCATACTAAAATTCACCTCCAATTAAATTTATTTTAATATAAAATAAAACTCTGGTGTTATAATGGAGGGTTTTTTCTCCAGCTACTAATTGAGAAATCGATATTACCTTTAATCAAACTAAACGTGCTCATATTGAAGCGTTTCTTATAAATACCACTTCAATCAAATAAAGTGATTTGCTGATTTTTCTCAGGAAAATGAGCACAAAAACTAAAAACTTCTTTCCCGAAAATAATATTGTTATCTTTGCAAAACTTTTTAATTATCCCTGTGAGTCTTTGATTATTTGGACTTTTAATTCCGTAAGATGAGCCATATCTTCTCATATATTTCTTCTTTAAATCTGGAAAATGCTCATCTAATTTTTTGTAATAGTATTCTCTATTTCCATAACGCAAAGTCATTCCTACACCAAAATTTAGCAAACCTGTTATTTTTGCTTGTTCGCAGTAGTCTAAAATCCCTAAAATATTTTCACAATTATCATTTATAAAAGGCAGTATAGGCGTTAACCAAACTACAGTTGGTATACCTGCTTCATGCATTTTTTTTAGTACTTCAAAACGCCTTTTAGTTGTGCAAACGTTGGGTTCTATTATTCTGCAAAGGTCTTCATCATATGTTGTAAGGGTCACTTGTACCACACATTTAGATTTTTGATTTATTCTTTTTAAAATATCTATATCTCGTAAAATCAAATCAGATTTTGTAAGTAAACATACTCCAAATCCATGATTTTCTATAACCTCAAGGCATTTTCTTGTGTTCTCTAGTTCTTTTTCAAGAGGTATATATGGATCTGTCATAGCCCCCGTTGTAATCATACACTTTTTTCGCTTTTTAGATAGTTCCTTATCAAACAATTTCACAGCATTTCTCTTAACTTCTATATTTTCAAAAGTATATGTCATCCCATAGCACTCACTTCTAGAATCGCAATATATGCAACCATGAGTGCAGCCACGATATATATTCATATTGTTTTTAGAAGACAAAATTGTTTTATAATCTGCATAATTTATCATGACCCTACCTCTAAAATCATCTTTTTCAAATCCCCCTCGTTTGACAAATGAAGAGTTTCTAGTGGAGCGTATT
>NZ_JAVDDS010000074.1 GCF_030848475.1 Herbivorax alkaliphila | reverse complement strand
TATATTCTTGTCTCATATTGATATTGTATCAGTATTTATTCTTTACTACAACATATATTGTGAAAAATGCTTACCTATTGGCAAGAGCGTCTTTCATCCCACGGCTAAAGCCGGCAAGTAAAGATGGGTTTTCAGACGCTATTTTTTATAATATTTTAGATAAACTGCTTCCATTATCATCAGAAAAAGCTTTTCTTCCTCCTACTGCGACCAAATTACACGCTCCATCAGTTAGCTCATAGGTATTGATTTGAATACTTTTCACATTTTTATCTAACTTAAAATCATAAATTGGTTGTTTGATGTTTAATCCAAGTAACTTTGCGATATTTTCTTCTTGTTCTGATATTTGTGCCTTTTCTATATGCATATCCGGTTTATTAGCTGTATTGCTACACGCCATTACAGATCCTATCATAACAATAGAAATGATGCCAGTTACAATTCTTTTCATATTCATTTCCTCTCCTCTCTTTGTATACATTAATATATCTCAACTTATATATTAGTACTCTTTATTCGATCTTTGACTGAGTGACATAAGCAGGCATTACATAACATGAGCATATAACTACCCTAACTCAAAAATCACTATTACCAGTATATATCCATTTAAGATATAAGTCTATTGGTTTTTTTATCACTTCACAGAATATGGAAATAAACAGATGTTCTTTTGCAAGTCTTCTGGAATTCCTGCCATTGTTACACTTCCACCCAAAATACTGCCTAAAATAGCTGCTTTAGTATCAGTATCACCACCACATTCAATCATTTCTATAATACTTCTTCTAAAATCCTCCTTATAACTGAGCCATGCATGAATAACTACAGGAACAGTATGATATATATCCGCTAATTCCTTTTTCTAATCCTATCCGTAATACATATTCCTTAGAATTTTCTTTATTGTAAATACTATTTACAACATCTTCAATTAGCTTAAGAAACTCCATGCTTTCATAACCTATAAGAAGTTTTTTTAATCCCTCATGAAAACTTGAAGGCTCTACTCTATTTTGGGTACTAGCAACAAAAGCAGCATATGCAATGGTTAGGCGGAACGTAAGTTTATATATGTCCTGAGACAAAGTATATTTCTTTTTCTCTTTTCATCTTTATGTAAATTGCATCTTCTTTTGTCTAACGCCCTAACTATTTAGCTCTAAAATCAAATCTTTGAAATATTTTTCTATTTGGTAAAGGATACTTCTTATCTAATATGCAAGAATAGTTTATTTTGTCCAATGATTCTATTAACTCAGTTTTATCAATTTGATGATGAACTTTTTCCACTTTTTCAAAAGCATTAATATACGGGGAATCAGATACAAATTCATCACCCAAATTTAGCTGTATGACAACCGAAATATATTTAGGGCATATTTTTTGCATATGATAAACAAATGCTTTACATCCTATGTATTCAATAAACAAATTAGCTATTATCAAATCCACTTTTGGCAAACACACAGATAATTCTGTTAAATCCAAGCATATTTCTTTAAAATGCCTGCCAAGATATGAATATCGCTGTCTACATGTTTTTAAAAATTTAGAATTAATATCAACTCCATAGACTATATCTATTTTATTAGTATCAATATGCTCTAGACCATTTCCCCCTGCGACTCCAAGAATCATAGGGGTTAAAATATCGTAGCATTTTAACTGTTCACACATTATTTTATTTAAAGTTTGTAACTGGTATACTGAATCCAAACTCATGTGCTTCTCATATATGTCTAATGGAATCTCTAAAAACGGATTAGTCATCTAAAAAATATCCTCCTTTGACTCAAATAATAAGCCTGCCAAGGTTTTACATGAAAATAAGTAACTAAGATTATATGAATTCTTGCTTAGCCTATAGATAAAAGTTTCTTTTATTTATAATTATTTTTCATTAAGCCATTGTATAAATCCTGTTTTGTCTTTGTTATTGTAACCTGCTCTTTTGTAAAAATTTAAAGTTGATTCCTTTTTTGTTCCTGTCAACAACATAATTTTATAGCAATTTTCAGATTTAGCAATTGTTTTTGCAAAATTTAGTATTGCTGTTCCATATCCTTTTCCTCTAAAATCTTCTTTAGTAATTAGGTAGTGTCTTAACTTTTAAATATGTTATTATATTTAATCCAAAAATTTTTTTAGTATAAATGAAAAATGTCCAACTTTTAAGTCCTCTTAATACAGCAAACACTTTAAATATACTTTTCCTCTAAACATTAACGAGTTTTGCACCTATAAGCTCACATGTTTTTCCTCAAGGGAATATTGTCAGGATTACAGGTAATGAATATTTTTTCAATATCAACTCCAGCTGCTTGTGCTCCTTGTGCTATATAATTTTTGCAGTTTTATCAATTCATCAAAATTAGAGGATTGTATTAGCTTAAATATCTAAGATTTTTTTCATAGGCATAAACTTTAGTCCATATTTTTCTTGCATTTTATCACTAGGTACAAAACCCATTCTTTCATATATATTTATCGCATATGGTGAAGAATTTACAGTAAGTTCTTTGGCACTAGAATTAGCTTGTAATATTTCTGTTGATGCTATTTTTAATAGTTTTTTTGCAATTCCTCTTTTGTGATGAGTTTTTTTACAAATAACAGTGAAATATGTGTAATATTCATGAAAGCTAGGACTCCAACAATAGTATTATCTTCATAGCAACAGCATATTTTAGCACTACTATTACTTACTGTATTTGCTAATTCTTTAGGTTCTATAAAATCCTTAAAGGTTCTAATTCCCTCATCAGAATAGTCAGGTGCTTCAAATTCGCTAAAAACCTCCCATACAAGGTTTGAAACTTCATTTTCTTGTCCTAGTTTGAATTCCCTATATTCCAAATCTGTTTGAACCAGTTGATACTACAGTGCCATCTTTTTTTAGACCAACAATAGAGGTAGCTGCTGATATGGCAACAATATCTTCCCATTCTGATGTATCTATTGTTCCTGAATAAGCATAAACATTACAGTCAACAGTACAATCTTCTTTTAATCCAGCCACATAACCTCTTGCATCTGCAACTGACACAATATTTCTCCAACCCATTAGTGCTTTAGTACCATCTTCATAACCAGGATAAGCTTTATATACAAATCCGTCATTAGTAACTGCAGCAACAACAGGCTTTGGAGTATGAATATTCTCTTTATTCACTGGTGTTGGAACTTCTGATAATTTAATTGGTTCTTCTGTATTATAACAACCTGAAGACAAACTAAATATACAAATTAAACATAAATACAAAGTTATTTTTTAAAAGTTTAATTCCCACATGATATATCAATCCCCACTTTCTAAGAAAAATCTCAATTTATCTCATTATACAATGAATTTAGGTATTATTTCAAACTTTTTAATAATATCTTGCATTTAAAATCAAGTCTTCTAAATATTTTCCGTTACATCTATTTGTTCTCTCATAAAACAAATAGATATACTGTGAATTGCACACACCATTATGCATATGTATCGGGTTGGATGCATTTAGGGAAATAAGACAAAGCTCATTGACATTGCCAAAATCATGTAAGCATAGGTTAATATTTTTAAAATGACTCTCGGCTTTACAATAGGTTTTCTTCTAGTGGAAGAGTAGGCCTTATATTTGCGGGTTCGTTGGTACTCGCATTTCCTATTTTAATACAATAAAAAGAACTGCTACACAACTAATTTACTCAATTAATTGTGCAACAGCCCCCTTTGCTTTACCTAAATCCGTCACATGTTTGACTAGTCAATTAAACCTGCTAAATATAAAGCATTATAAATGACCTGTAAGCCTTCTTCATGGGTGATGTTTTGTTTTGGTCGTAATGTTCCATCACGATAACCATTGTATACACCTAAGGCTACAATATCCCTCATATCCTGAGCCCATGTAGATATTGAATCTAGATCTTCAAAAGCTGACACATCATTTACGATGGTTTCTAGTACTATGAATACCCTAGCGTTTGCAATCATCACACCCATTTCTTCTCTTGTGATGGTACGATCGCCTTTAAAAGTGCCATCTGGGTAGCCCATAATAATACCTTTTTCCACCAATGCGGCAATGGCTCGATTGACCGATGTATCCTCAGACACATCTTCCAAACTACCATCTGGCATTTGACCTTCTAATCCTAATGCATTCACTAGGTAAACAGCAAAATCTGCTCTTGTCATGTCGGCTGTAAGATCAAAATCATCCACATTGGATATAACCATTCTAGATGCCATATTATTAATCATGTCCTCTGACCATCGTCCTTCTACAGATGTTACAACAACATTATGATGGATAACCGCATAAATTGAATTGTATAGCGAACTGACAACTGCATAATATTGATCATTCTCAAAAACAACTCGAGTCGGTACAGCTCTGAACGTGCCATCTGGATCTAGCACAACCCCTGTTGTTATATCTTCTGGATCAACACCTTCTGGTAATGCAACCTTTATAGTTACAAATGAACCAAAATCATTGTAAACGGTTGACTCCCCATCCTTTATAATTTCCGTTTTAACTCTAACGGGTTCAATCACAAGATCAACACCCATTTCATTAGCAACGTCTTGTATCTGTTCTATATCTTCAGCACTTGGTACGGATACTCGAATTACAAAATCATCCATATCATCAATGTCTTCTAATACGTCTGCAGGAATGTGATACGTAAAGCCTTCTGCTCGTATTTCTAATCCAGCACCTTTATCTATCCTTAACTATTAATATTTCTGACTAATTAAAATATACGATAGTGGTATCCCTTTATTATCCAAATCACTAAACATACCAGAAATATCATAATCGAATTCAATCATTTTTTCTACATGCATATTGTTTTTGATTATTGAGTTTAGTATAAGTGAAACTGTATGCGAATAGCTATAAAATGTCTTTGAATCATAAGCTTTATTAGTCATGTACCCCATACCATTGTCTTCCACCCACGGTTCTTTTCGAAAATATGAATATTCAATTTTGCTTGGATTTTTTTCATCATATTCTTCTTCTCCATTAAATGCTAACATATTTGTAACTGGATGCATTTCATTAATTATTAATCTACCATCTTTTTTTAAACACAGAGATACTTTTTTGAAAAACTCTGAAAGATCTTCAAACCATGTTAGTGCTCCTATGGTGATAAAAATATAATCAAATGTATCATGATACTTTTCGTCAATTTTACAAATATTAGTAGATACGAAAGAACAATTAATTCCCAATTCTTTAGCAGTGCTATTTGCAAAAGAAACCATGTTTTCAGCAATGTCGAATCCAACTCCATAAGAAGCACCTAATTTCATAAAAGAAAATAGTTCACGTCCATTATTGCAACAAAATTGAGCTATTGTTTTGTTTTTAAAATCATATTTGATTAATTCGTCCGCAAGGACTTTCTCAATAAATGGCAATTCTTCATTTTCCAATCGATATTTTATATCTTTCCCCCAGTCTTTAGAACGATTATCAAAAGCTTCTTCCCAAGCTTCTTTATTGCTCATAATATAATCCATATCATTTCTCTCCTTTGAATTTTTTATCAAACTTCATCTATTCCTGCAATTAAAATTAGACATTTTTGTATTTTGAGCTTTTTTGATTTCTTTCAAAATCACTTACTTTTTAATTTTTGAAAACATGCCTTCAAACTATTTGGGAAACTTAGATTAGTGTGTATATTTGTAACTCTTCTATTAATTTCCTTCTATTTAGAAAATATGCTTGCACGGTTTAGTTTAACTTCTGAATATTTTATTGTAATCAATAATTCTTCTATACCAGCAATAAAAACTACTATGAGTATAACCAATATAATAATATCATTTTTTGTAAATAAAATAATTAAAGGTAAAAAATACAATAAAACACCTGCTATTTTATTTGCTATGGTATGAACAAAAACAATTTCTTTGTATTTTAATTTAGTCAATAATATATTTAATAAACGAATAAAAGTTATAGCTATTACTGCTATCTTATAGTTAATAATAATTGTAGAATGTAGCTTTATAATTATAAAAACCAATATTGTGTAGAAAAAAAGATCCGCAAGTGAATCTAATCTTGCACCCAGCTTACTTTCTATCTTAAACTTCCTTGCTATAAAGCCATCAAGTATATCAGTTAAACCTATTACAAAATAAAGTAAAATAAAACCAACCTGATAATTTATAAACAAAATTAATAAAACAGAACATATGATTCTTAGTATAGAAAGTATATTGGGAATATATTTTTTCAATGCTAGTCTCCTTTTTATGTAACTTACATACTCCCTTATCTAACGGCCATTATGCAGTGATTTCAGCCAACTTATAGGATTGTATGTGAAGTAGTAAATGTACACCTAGTAGCAAGTTTAGGCTATACGGTTAATTAAATTGCTCATTTAGTTTGTAAAACCAATCTATTTTCTTCCTTTCTTTAGGTATCTTCTATATCACCATTGCCACATTTTATTGAATATCTGTTTGTCAACTTCCTAGATTGTTTCTTGCTTTCCCCATCGTTGCACAAACTCTGACATTCTTATAACTCTTTTCACTGCAAAATTTTTGAACAGCTTTATCTACTCCATTAGCATCACCGACTAATATATTATAATTATTGTCCATGATATCATTAATTTTGTGAATGACTAATTTATCAAGCCTACTAATAGCTCTTGGTCCAGCAATAAATATGTTCACACTTAACTCCTCCTTGTTTTTGTTAAAGCCAGTACATAAATATTGTCAACATTTATATCTTCAATCAAAACTCTTACTGCTTCATTCATAGATGCTCCTGAATCGTACAAGTCATCTACTATAAGTACATTTAGCTTTCTGGTAAAATCTCTATTCCTTATCATAGAATGTGATACTTTACCCTTATTATCTGAATTTTTAGATTGATTTCTTTAAATTTTACTTAAATAATCAAAACAATGGTATACACCTAATTTATTTGCTAATTCTTCTGCTATAACATCTACTGGCTGATACCCTCTATCTTTTTTTGATGGCGACATAGGTACTATAACATCAACATTTAGTTTTTTGTCCATAATCTTACAAATAAAACTATAAGTTTCATTATATCATAAATTATCTCTTTATTGTGTGTATATTTAATTTGTATAACAACTCACCTAGTATACTTCTTGTTGTATCAAAAGTAGAATACCCATATTCATTGTCACCTACATATTCACTTGATATACTATGTAAGTCAATTGCATATCCGTCTTTCCAATTTCCGAAAATTTTAATTGGCTTCCTTTCCATTAAATTCCTCCTAGTACCATCTGACTAAACCAAGTTTGCAGCTAACTAAATATTTAGAACCTTTTTTGTTCAAATGGAAATTTGATTACATATGATATAAATTCCCAATTAAGATTTTCATAACAGCCTGATGTTATATCTGGTCTTTCGGATTTCCTGTAGATAAATCGCCTTTTTATTATTCCCCAAAGACAAATCCATAAAGAAAAATCAAGAAAAATTACTGTGTCACTTGCTTCTAACCTTACATCCATTGTATTTATATAGTTTCCATCAATAATCCATGATTCCAAATGAATTATTTGAGTTAGCTTTTCTTCTAACTCTTTTATTGTAATTAATTTCCATCCAGCCTTCCAAAACAATTTATCCATTTCAACAAGTTTTGTACCTATTATACTCACATGTTTTTTGAGGCAACATTATCATTATTACAAGTAATTATCTATAATAACAGACAATCTAGTGTTATTTCACATACCGCTGTTTCAGCTGCTTAGGGCTAATGCCTTTTACGGGTGAAGTTACTGGAACTCTCTATATATAATCGTGCACTTTTGAAAGTCAGGGGAAAAATCGGCAGCACACTCTTAATTATTCCTCATAAATATATCTAATTAAATCTTTGAGCCATGGATAATTCATTTTAAATTCTTTAGAGTTATCATCCCACATCTTTTCAAAGCATTGTCGTGATAGTGTCCATTCCGGATAAAATGTTTTATATTTATCCATAAATTCTTTTTTGGCACCAATTACAGCATAGTCTTCATGAGATATTAGAATACCAAAATCCATATTTTCTGAATAAACTGCATTCTCCAAAATCAACTTCATTTTGTGATATTCTTCAAATTTATCATTTATACTTCCATTTAATAAATCCATTTTATAATAATGATTAGTATATTTTCCTGCTAGTTCAGACTCATCTAGTTCAATCAAATCATATCCTTCTATTTCTGAAAAGTAAATTTTATTTATACCTAATTCTTTACATGTCTTTATCAATCCATAAAATTGGCTTTGTTTCAGACGATAATTCTCCACAGGGCATAATATAATTTTATCTGTAAGTGAATCACAAAAAATACCTCTCTCTTTTCCAAAAGGATTAGTTGTTTTAAAAGTATTATCTATTAAGGTTTTTATCTTCACTAATTTTTTTCTATCATTAATTTCTCTCATATCAATATTCTCCGTTTGTTATAATAGTAGTAAAAAAGCTACTACTGCTAAGCCTTTTGACATTCTCTTATATTATCAAAAATTTCATATCTCAGGATTTTTTAATACCTTTGAAGCTTTACACGTCACTATTTTACCATTTTTGCACCTATACGCTCACATGTTTTTCTCAAGGGAATATTACAGGAATGAATAAATATTTTTGCTACACATGAATGCACGGTTGAACTAAACCGCTTACGCGGTGGCTGTTGTTTGTTTTGATTTTAAGTAAATTATATACAATTATACTATATTTTCCTTTAAAATAAAATCAAATAATTTAAAAGGAGAGTGGCTATTATGACAAATAACAAAGCATTTGAAAAATGAGACAAAGGATGGAACTTAGAGGTTTTGTCTTTATTAGTGTACATAATCATTCAACTCTTCATCTATAATACTATATAGTTCAGGTAACCATTCTATATTTATATTTTCTAATTCAATTTGATTATTATCTTTTCTAAAATCATACGGAGCTATAATTACTTTAGTATTATCAATTCCAGCCTTTACAACAATGTAAAATAATTCTTCAATAGCATCATCTCCCATAGCTAAACAACCAGCCGATACATTACTTCCATGTATACATATATCTCCTCCAAGGTTAGTTCGATTATCATTTTTTGCATTTTTTTTGTCATATTTATTTGGATAGTCTATTAACATGGCTAAATGAAAATAACTATTAGGGTTTAATCCAATAATATTATAAACACCTTCCGGAACCTGTCTATCACCTTCTTTTAGTTTAGGACCACTCTCTCCGCTTAATCCCAGTATTGGATATGCCTTAACATATATCCATTCATCATTTTCACTTACCCATAATTCCATTTTTTCTTCCTGCTTAAAAGAAACAAAAGTTATTTTTTCAGGAGGAAAACTTATATTGGACTTATCAAAATACGGTTTCAAATTTTTATGAACATTATCATGTGTAAGATTTATTATATCAGTAATTGTTCTTTGACCTTGTGAATGATAATATATTGTTTTTAAATAAGGTCTAGCTATAACAGCCAATATAGTTGCTAAAAATATCAGGATAAATAATGCTATTAAAAGTAATTTTTTTGTTTTAAACATATTAATTCCTTTCATATTACTTTTATTAATCTTATTCTAAGCCTCCACCTTATAAAGGTGGAGGCTTAGACTTTAAATATAATTATATCATATTTAAAGTCCATAGAATGATTTTTTTATAACCAAATATTTTCTAAATACAATTTAAGCAGAAGGTTTAAATTATTAATCATTAATAATCATCATTTCCCATTAATCTATTTCAAAATTTAAATAGACAATACTTTTCCCTCTCTGTCAAATACAATAACACTTGCACTACATTAAAAAATAGGTTTTGCCAAACTAGTTTTCTTATCTCTTTCATACTATTTTGTCACAATTTTTTACTTACCAATAATATATTCTTCCAGTCCATCACTTGCCATGTAATACCAATCATTAAAAGTATTCAAAGTAAACTTATTGCTACCCATATAATAATTTATATCTACCTTTGAACCTTCTTCGTAGCTTAACATTATAATATATTCTTTACTTTCCATATCTTCATTCCTTACAAGATATTCATTATACGTTATTGCATCATTTAAAATAGAAATAAAATTTTCTACATCTTCTGAATCTAATAATTGTTTT
>NZ_JAVDDS010000073.1 GCF_030848475.1 Herbivorax alkaliphila | reverse complement strand
TTAGATGATTGTCCTTATATATATATAGTATGGAACAGTTATCTGACATTAAAGAAAAGACGTATTCTGTTTGTTTCGATATTGACGGTGGTGCTGGCAATTTCTATCTTACGACTTCATTTTCAAAATCAATTGTTCAATGGAATGAATATAGCGGTAAAGCATGGTATGAGAATGAAAGGCGGACTAACTCAAATAATTTCTAGTAAGCCAAGACAGAGGATGTAAGTTGACCATATAAAAAATGAAAGTTTGCATTATTTATATATTAGGTATAAGTTAAGAACAATTAAGTTGATACCCTTCATTTTTAAAGACACATATATTTTAATAAGGCGAAAATGGAAAGGAGGATTTTGTGAGTGAGAATGAGTTTGACTTGGTAACATATACCAAGGAGCACCAGAATATTGTGAAAAGTGGAATAGATGATATTAGTAAAATCTTAAATGGGAGAGACGTTGAAGAGAAAAGAAGTTTATTATTTTGCTTGGATAAATATCTTGACCCTTATTACGGGTATAATTTGCCTTACTTCGATGATATAATGTTTCTTCTCCAAAAACGGTTATTCGTTGAGGCTGATAAAGATGTTAAGGATGACATTTTGCAATTACTAACCGACTATTCCAGGAATTCGTTGGATTATTTGGCGGATAATATAGAAATGGTGGAACCTGAATTACTTGAGGATGCCATATATGCTTTGGAACTAACATACAATCAAAAATATGTGCCTATATTTATCAAATATGAGTTTCACGAAAATCCTCATGTGCAGGTGGTTGCAAAAGAAGCACTAACAGAACTATCAAAATTAAATTTTGATAAATAATATGGAGATGTTGTATATGATAATTATGCTAATTTAAATTCCTACAAGTTTTACAGTTACATATAATAAATTTTTTAACTTTGAGCCGGTGCAATCTTAAGAAGACCAAAGTATTCTTCAAAACGGGTGATACTATACACAAGAATTTAAAAGGAGATGAAGTAATGGATAGGTTCTTTATTATTGGGAATGAAAAAATAGAAAGTGATTTTGGATAGTTTCCTTCTTTTCATGACGATATTATTGATAGAATTGAGATTTCTAGTGAAGAAATAACATTTATTATTGATATGCAAACCATTCCTACTGCTATGAGTTCATATCCTAAAGTTAAACATGAGATTTATGAAGCCAGTAAGTGCTTAGGTAAATTAAAATTAAAGATGATTGTGTCAAGATAGAATGAGTAGATACTGTCTATAAAGATTTTTTACAGGTTTAGCCTGTTAATTATTAATTGTTGGGGAGAAGTATATATGGAAAAATATTTTCATTTCGATAGGTTTAAAACATTAGAGGAAATTGAAGGTCAAGACTTGGGGGAGTCCAATTTTAATTCCTATTTAGTTACCACTTGTCAGGAGTTAAGAAAAAAGCCAATATCAAGTTTTACTGTAGAAGATTTAAGAATTATGATAGGACAAAATATAGGTTTAAATTATCTGATACCTTTAGCATTGGAAATACTTGAAGATAATCTTTTTTCACAAGGTGATTTGTATAGTGGAGACCTTTTAAACCAGGTTTTAAAGGTAAGTAAGGATTTTTGGGAAAGCAATCCTAAATATAAGAATGATTTAATAGATATACTTGAAAAAAATATTAAAGATTTAGCAAGTAAACTTCATTCATTTCGGTAGGTATTATTAGTAGTAATTATAAAAAATAGGGTGAGAAAAATAATGAGTGTCAAATTCAAGAGTTAGAAGAAAAAGAAACTTTAAAGTTTTTATTAAATCCTTTAAAAAAGCTGTGAGGCAATTGGTAATAATTACATCACAGCTTTTTTAAAATCATAACTTATGGGTTTGCTGAGCTACAGTTTACTAGATAGTTCCATCCAGCTATCAAGTAAAGCATCATGTTTTTGTTTAAGCTGAGATGATTGTTGAAATAATTCATTTAGTTTTTCAGGTTTTGATTTATATTTGTCCATTTTTAACTCAGTTTGCTTAAGAATTTCTTCAACTCCTGCTATTTCGTTTTCTAAATCAATGATTTTTTTTTCTATCAATCCTTTATTTACAGATGGTTTTTTCTTTATTTCTTTTTTTGATTTTACAATAACTTTTGCTTGTTTATCTTCTTTAAGTGCTTCACCTAATCTCTTTTCACGATAATAGTCATAATTACCCTCATAGTTTTTAATCTTTTTATCTCTTATTTCCGCTACTCTTTCCGCTATTTTGTTTACAAAGTATCTATCATGGGATACAAAAACAATGGTACCTTCAAAGTTTAATAAAGATGCCTCTAACATTTCTCTTGACCCAATGTCTAAATGATTTGTAGGTTCATCAAAAATAAGTAAGTTCACATCTTGGTGCATAAGTTGACATAACCTTAGCCTGCTTCTCTCACCTCCAGATAAACTACTTACTTTCTTAAATACATCTTCTCCATAAAAGAGAAATTTAGCAAGTATACCCCTTGCTCTGTTTTCAGACATGATGAAGCTTTTTTTAAATGTATCTAGTACTGTTTCTTCTGGAATTTCAAATTTTACTTCTTGGTCTAGATAGCCAATTTTAAGACTAGATCCAAGCGTTACTTCTCCTTTATCAGGTTCATATTGACTCAAAAGGATTTTTATTAGTGTTGATTTTCCACATCCATTTTTACCTAGAATCACAACTTTTTCGCCATATCTAACATGCAGGTCTATATTCTCAAGTAAAACCTTGTCGTCAAATGACTTGTATATTTTGCTAAGCATTAATACATCTTTACCTGATCTATCATTTACATCAAAATCTAACTGTATAGCTTTTTTTTCTGTAGTGGGTTTATCCAACTTCTCCATTTTATCTATTCTTCTTTGCATATTTCTAGCTTTTACAAACATTTTTCCATTGTCTGCTATAGTTCCCCAGTGTCTAAATCGTTTTATCGCATCCTCCATAGATTTTATTTTCTTTTGCTGATTTTCATATTCTTGTAATTGAGCTTCTATTCTCCTCCTTTTTTCTTCAAAATAGTATGAGTAGTTTCCCTCATACATGTCTGTTGTTCCTGCTTCTATTTCAGCTGTTCTATTTACTACTCTATCTAAGAAATATCTATCATGTGAAATGATTAAAATTGTACCTTTATAATCGTTCAAGTATCCCTCTAACCACTCAACAGATTCAATATCTAGATGATTAGAAGGTTCATCTAAGAGTAGGATATCAGGGTTTTGGAGTAATATTTTACCAACTAATACTGTTGTTTTTTCTCCACCACTTAGATTTGAAAAATACATATTTTTAAATTCATCTGTTATTTTTAACCCAGTGCATATTTTACTTACTTTTTCTTCTATATCGTATCCCTCTAAATGTTCAAATAAGGTTTGAAGCTTACCGTATTTTTTCATGATTCTATCTAGATCTTCTTGATTAGCAGTACTCATTTTAGTTTCTAAATTTAGCATCTCATTTTTAATTTTAAACTGTTCTTGAAATGCTAGGTTTAAAATATCTATAACCTTGTAATGCTCTGGATACTCAGGTATTTGGTCAAGATATCCTATAGTTGCACCTTTTCTTATAGACATAACACCGCCATTATATTCTTCAATACCAGATATTATCTTGAATATAGTAGTTTTCCCTGTTCCATTACTCCCTATTATAGCTAATCTGTCTCTAGTTTTAACCTCTAATGTTACATCTTCTAAGACTTTATTTGCTCCATAATATTTTTCTATTTTGTTTAATGCCAATTCAATCATTTTTCCGCTCCTCCTAGTAATTATTTATTAATTAAAAATACAAAAAGATCCAGCAATCGAATCAATGCCTGGACCTTTGATCTTTTAAATAAGAAATAATTATAACTGCATATTAAAAATTCCAGGCAAGAAACTTTACCTGGACCTAAATTTTAATTTTAAAGGCTTTGTAAAGACAATTCTCTTGCTTTAGTTGACATAATATTTATTTTTGGACACACTACCACTAGGGCTTGAAAAAATAAATGTAATGCCTGAAATCTGAGCTGGTAGTCTTTCCAAAATAACATCAACTAAAACTTGATTATTCACCTGTACACCTCCTTGAAAAGCATATTAACTATATTTTAACACAAACATATAAACCTATCAATACTTAAAAAATGATATGTAAAAGAAGAAATCACCTATTTCAGTATATACTTTCGCATAAAAGATCTTATAGCTATTTAATAAGATGTAGTTATATTTTTGGATAAATATTTAGAGCATAAAATTCAAAAAAATCACTATTACAAGAATTCTTTAAAGAAAAATATAGGTTTTAACTAACATAGATTATAAAAAATATGTTAATATAAAAATATAAATTAAAAAAATGTTAACAAAATATGGGAGTTGATGTTTGGCTACAGGCTCTAGTTTAATGCAAGCTATTAGTTTGCGAGTATAAGGAAGATATTCTTGTTTATACAGTTTTTTTGAGCTCTAAAGCATATAAGATTAGAGTATGATATTGATTCATTTTATAGAATCTGTTTTTTTATAGAATATTATAAGAAGGGGTATATTAATATGACTTTTTGGGGGATTTTTATTAGTGCTTTTATAATAGGTTTTTCAGGGGCAATGATGCCAGGGCCTATGCTAGGTGTTACCATTGATGGTAGTCTTAGAAAAGGTTGGGTAGCAGGTCCTTTGACAGTGTTAGGTCATGGAATTTTAGAATTTATATTAATTATTGTAATGATATTTGGACTTAAAGATTTCTTTTCTAATCCAACAGTTGCAGGAATTATTGGTTTATTTGGCGCTGCCTTTCTTGCATGGATGGGATACGGAATGATAAAGGCTGGAATAAAAAAGTCAGTATCTATTGAGAAACAAGGAGCGGACAATAGTTCAGGTATGAAAAATCTTGTTTTGGCAGGAGCAATTGTAAGTGCTACTAATCCGTATTTTATTATTTGGTGGTCATCAGCAGGTATAGAGTCAGTACGTCAATCCTTGGCTTTGGGTTTAATTGGCATTCTGGTCTTTTTTGTAGGCCATATTCTAGCAGATTTGACATGGTATTCGGCAATTTCTGTAGCGTTTTCAAAAGGCAAGAAATTAATAAGTGATAATGTATATTGTTGGATTATTTTATTTTTGGGTATATTTATTGTAGGCTTTTCTATTTATTTTATGGTTAGTGGATGGAACATCCTCCAAACCTTATGATAAATATAGCCTTATTAAAAAAATTATTATTTAAAACTGTTGTACTTAGTGAATAAAAGCGAGAAGTAAGGAGGATAAGCAAATGTTAAATATTAGTTACTTGGAAGGAGATTCAAGATTACTTGAGGAAGTAAGAGCACTTTGGGTAAAAAAAAGGAAGTATCATGAAGATGTATCAACATATTTCTCAGATAAATTTAGAAATATGACTTTTGACGGTAGGAAAGATGAGATGTTTGAGAAGCTAGAAATAAGAGTTGTTATAGCAAAAGATGTAAAAAAAGACAAGTACGTTGGATATTGTATATCCACTATTGATAATAAAAAGTTAGGAGAAGTTGAATCAATTTTTGTTGAAGAAGAATATAGAAGAAATAAAATAGCGGAAAACTTAATGGAACTGTCATTAAACTGGATGGATGAAAAAGGTGTAGAAAAAAAGAGGCTTAACGTAGCAGTTGGTAATGAAGAGGTTATGAATCTTTATAAGAGATTCAATTTTCAACCATTTTTAGTGGTTTTAGAGCAAAAGAGTGAACGTGTTTAGCTAAACCTAAACATCGAGGCTTCAGGTGGAGTTGAGTCTCCACCTGAAGATTTATACGAGCAACTCCACCTTATAGAAGGTAGTGTCTTAGAATAGATAATGATTAAAGTCTTTTAATACGGCATTAAAGTTTTTAACTTTTAAAATTTGTTAAAACTATTTAAAAATATTATTTTAAATAGTTTTCAAATAATGTATTTTAATATATAATGTAATTAAAACTTTAAACAAATAAATCTATTGTAAAAATACTTTACAATAGATTTATTTGTTTAAAGAAAAATTCAATTATTAATTGTTAATAAGTTTATTTTTTTTTTTAAAAGCAATGCGGATAAAAAGGCATTTAAAATTAACTTTAGGGGAGGATAAAAACATGAGTGCGAAAGCAAAGGTCATTTCTTATTTATTAATTGTTTCTATGATAATGACATCTATATCTTATGCGGCTGAGGGATTAAATTCATTAGGGGATAGTAATACCATTTCACAGGAATTTTCTGATGGTAATAATATTCAAAACTCATCTGCTGCTAAAGATAGAAATGCAAAACTAACTTTTTCAGATATTGAAGGTCATTGGGCAAGTGATGTTATTGAAAAATTTGCAAGAAAAAATTGGATTGCCGGGTATGATGACGGTACGTTTAGACCAGAAAGTTTTGTAACAAGATCGGAATTTACTGCTATGGTAGTAAATATATTCGAAATAACTGATATTGGAGATAAATCAGAGTTTAAAGATGTAAGTGAAGATGATTGGTTTTACAATGCAATAACTTATGCATCAAGTGAAGGTTTAATAGCTGGTTATGAGGATTCAACTTTTAGACCTTTGGAAAATATGTATAGACAGGATGCAGCTGTATTGGTTGAAAAGCTTTTTGATGTGAATTTTTTTGAAAATGGTATAGAGTTTATATTTGAAGATGAAGATACTTTTTCAGAGTACGCTTATGAAAGCATTAAAAATCTTGCTTCTCAGGGTATAGTTGAGGGATATCCTGATAAAACATTCAGACCTTTTAATTTAATAACGAGAGCTGAAGCAGTACAAATGCTTGATGTGGTGAATAGTTATATAGAGGTGCCAGAATGGACAATGCCTCCATTAGGTCCACCTGAAACTCCAAGTCCAAAAGTGACTCCAGAGCCAACTTTAACGCCACAACCAACTCCGACTCCTTATAGAGGTGGTGCATCCTCAAGACGATCAACTCCAACACCAGAACCAACGCCAGAACCGACGCCAGACCCAACACCAGACCCAACACGAGAACCGACGCCAGAACCAACGCCAGAACCAACGCCAGAACCGACACCAGAACCGACGCCAGATATTGATTATATACGTCCTGAAGTTGATATCTTAATATCTTCATCAAGGGTAGATGTTGATGAGACAGTGGATATTACAGTTAATGCTACAGACAACGTAGGAGTTGAGTCTAAAAAGCTTGAAATTAATGGAGAAGAAGTTTTGCTGGATGAAGAAGGAATAACTACTTTCAGTTCATCAAATCCAGGTATATATAAACTTGAAGCTACTGCTTATGATGCTGCAGAAAATGAAGGATATGCTGTAAAAGAGTTGAGAATACTGACTACTGGTGATGAAACACTTCCGACAGCATTAATTAGTAAACCTGAAAATCACTCAAAGCTAACAGATGCAATTGAAATAATAGGAACTGCAATGGATGATACAAAGCTTATTGGATACAAGTTAGAGTATTCTGTTAGTGGAGAAAATAATTATATAACTTTTGCTGAAGGAACTTCATCAGTAGAAAATGATGTGTTAGGAACTCTAGATGCTACTACAATGAGAAACGGTTTTTATGATGTAAGGTTAATGGTGGAAGATGCAAGTGGAAATAAATCTACTGATGAGAGAACATATCAGCTAGATGGTGAAATGAAAGTAGGTAACTTTTCAATAGGCTTTAATGATTTGACAGTTCCTGTTGCAGGGATGCCAATAACAATTAATCGTAATTATGACAGTCGTAACAAATTAAAGGGTGATTTTGGAGTAGGTTGGGATTTAGAACTAAGTGATATTAAACTTACCAAAAGTGGAGATATGGGCAGAGGTTGGCAGCAGACTGTTTCAGGGGGAGGCATTAGCTCAAATTATGTTATAAGTGAGACAAAGCCTCATGTTATTACTGTTACTTACCCTGATGGAAAAACGGACGAATTTTCAATGGTTGTAGATCCAAGCACACAACCACTAATCCCTATACAATTTGTAACAGTCTCATTTGTGCCTAAGGCAGGAACTTTTTCAAGTCTTGAAGTTTTAGATGACGACTATTGTATGATTTTAGGTGGCACAGGTGAAATTGAACTGGCAAATACTGATTATACATTGTTTGATCCTGATCGTTTCAGGCTTACAACAAGAGAAGGTGTGGTTATAGAGTTAAGTCAGTCTAAAGGTGTTGAAAGAATACAGGATGAAAATGGTAACACTATTACTTTTAGAGATGATGGAATAATACATTCTGCTGGGAAGAGTGTAGCGTTTAAAAGAGATAGTCAGGGAAGAATAACAAAAATAACAGATCCTATGGGAAACAGTATAAGTTACACGTATGATTATTATGGAGATCTTGTAAAAGTTATAGATCAGGAAGGAAATGTTACTAGATTTACATACAATTCAAGCCATGGTCTTATTGATATAATTGATCCAAGGGGAGTTACGGCAGCTCGTAATGAATATGATGAGGAAGGTAGAATTATTGCACATATTGATGCAGATGGAAATAGAATAGAGTATTCTAGGGACATTGAAGGAAGACAGGAAGTAGTAAGTGACAGACTTGATAATGTAACAGTGTTTACATATGATGATAATGGAAATGTACTAAAAACAACAGATGCAATGAAAAATTCTACATCATATACATATGATGATAGAAATAATAAAACAAGCGAAACAGATGCAATGGGAAATACCAGAAAATTTACATATGACGATCAAAATAATAAAACAAGTGAAACAGATGCCCTTGGAAATGTAACAGAATTTACATATGACAGTAGAGGTCAAAAACTTACAACTAAAGATGCTAATGGAAATGTTACTGAAAATATATATGATGATAAAGGTAATATAACAGCTATTATTGATCCTATGGGAAACAAATTAACCAGTAATTATGACAGAGGAAATGTAACAAGCACAGTAGATGCATTAGATAATGAGACAAAATATGAATACGACTCTAGAGCCAACATTACAAAACAGGAGTTTGAAAATGGAGATATTTTAGAATACACATATGATGCAAATGGAAATGTTACCAGTATGACGAAGATGAGGACAACAGCTTCGGGTGATATTGAGACTGCAACAACCACATATGAATATAACTCTATGAATAAGTTGGTTGAAACTATTGATTCTTATGGAAATGTAAAAAGAACTGAATATAATTCCATAGGGCTCAAATCTGCTAGCATTGACAAATTAGGTAATAGAACTGAATATGAATATGATGACTTTGGGAATCTTATTTCGGTAATGTATCCTGATAATACCACGGAAAGCTATACTTATGATGCTGAAGGAAATACTCTTTCTTATACAGATTGTATGGGCAGAACAACAAGTTATAAATATGACAGCCTTGGAAGAGTGATAAAGACAACTTATCCAGATGGAGCCACTACAAAGGTTGAGTATGATGCAGCAGGACGGGTTGTAAAAAGTATAGATGAGCGTGAAAATAAAACAAGTTATACGTATGATGCAGCAGGAAGAACAACATCTGTAACGGATTCATTAGGTAATATTACATCATTTGAGTACGATAATAACGGAAATCTTGTAAAAAGGACAGATGCTAAAGGGAATTTTGTGAAATATGAGTATAACTCAAGAGATGAAAAGGTTAGAACAACATTTAATGATGGAACGTACACTGCTATAGAATACGATGAAGCAGGAAGAAAAATATCAAAAACAGATCAGGCAGGTTACACAACATATTTTGAATATGACGAAATTGGAAATCTTATAAAAGTTATCGATGCATTAGGTAATGAAACAACATATGGATATGATGAATTTGACAATCTAATATCACAGACAGATGCAAAAGGTCAGACAACTACTTTTGAATATGATAAATTAGGAAGAAGAATAAAAAGAACCCTGCCATTAGGTATGACAGCTGTTACAGAGTATGATGCTAATGGAAATATTCTTACACAGACTGACTTTAAAGGGAACACAATAAGTTATAAGTACAATGAAAACAATCAGCTTATAAAAAAAGAACTTCCAGATGGAGAAATTGTAAAGTTCACTTATACTCCGAACGGGCTTTATGAGACTGTAACCGATTCAAGAGGAGTAACAGAATATAAATATGATTCAAGAGACAGACTGATTAAAAAGACAAATCCTAATAAAACCTCTATATCCTACACTTATGACCAAGCAGGAAACAGAACAAGCGTAACAGTACCTTC
>NZ_JAVDDS010000072.1 GCF_030848475.1 Herbivorax alkaliphila | reverse complement strand
ATAAAAAATAAATTTAGGAAAGTGTAAAGAAATAATTTTTAAAATATATAGAATCACTAATATTATTAAACTAATGATTTGATATTTTTTTATTTTAATCACCTACTTTCATTTGCTATCTTCCTCAAAACAACCAATCCAAAAGTCTAATTAGAAAATCAGGAGTGAAAAGAAACATAAAAAAAGCTATCAAATTCAACAACATTATACCTGTTAATATAATTAACACAATTTTTTTTATAATTAATATAATTTTCTTAAGCATATTTTTTCACCTACATTTATCTTATTTTAAGACTTTACCTTCTATAAGGTGGTGTTCCTCTTATAAATCTTCAGGTGGAGTTGAGTCTCCACCTGAAGCCTCGATGTTTAGCTTTAGCTAACCGAGTTCACTGAAATTGTTCTTCTGGTACAGGCTTTTCCCATCCCGTAAGATTAGATTCAGGAGTAGAAAACTCAATGTCTGCCGCATTTAGTAATCCCGAAATAAATGAGTTAGAATTGTATTTGTCCTTGTCCTCTGTAGGTTTAAACTTATACTCCAACTGTCCGTTTGATTCGTAATTATTTCTCAATCGTAATAATTCACCTATTTTCTTTTCATCTACTTCTATTAGTATTAACTCATTTTTAATGTCTAACTGAACGTCTTTTTCTCTATTTAAATCACTTACTAAATATTTTCCTACAAGAAATGTAGCTTGTCCTGCTCCAATTGTAAAGTATCTCATTTCTCTATCTTCACAATAGTAGAATCCATCTTCATCTAAAAATACATTTTCATCTTCATCAGCGGATTCTTTGCCATCTTCATCGGCAGCTATTCTTTCAGCATTATAATAGTAACTATTTTCGTCTACAAACAAAATTATACTTGCATGATCATTTTCACCTACAAATGGAATCTTTGCTACTGTGTCTTCCGTTACGGGATGTGCTCCAATATATCCCTTAGTTTTAATTACTACAATCTCAACCATTTCTGTTTCCACAAGTGTTCTATCATCACTTCCATTTGGAACACTTCTTCCTTTTAGCTGTATCGTATGCTTTCCAGGCTCTAGTGATTCAAAATCATACTCCATATATATAGCAGTATACGATGCATTATCATATGCAGTTTTAACCCACTCTCCATTAACAAACAATGCAATGTGGTGACAATCATGTCCTTTTCCACTTATGTTTAATTTTTCTCCTAAATCTATTCTAGTCCCATCAACAGGTGAAGTCAACTCAATCCTTGAATCTTGCCAATGATAGAAAATATTTTGCAAAGCGTATCTATATGTCCATGATTGTCTATTTGGTTGTCCTCTTTCATAGTCCCAAATTGCATCATTTGTTGATCGACCATTAAGTTCCTCCCATGTATTTTTACCTACTATTCCATCAACTTCTAAAAAATCTCTATCTTTCTGATACTCTTCAACAGCACTTCTGGTTAAGTCTCCAAATGTACCAAAGTCTGTATCCTCAGGCATTTCTAGGTAGCCATGTGTAACCAATAATTTTTGTAATACAACAACGTCATTTGGTTCATTATTTGCACCTTGCTTTAACATCCATGGACCTTCACCTGTATACTCGGCACTTAATAAACCATAATCTCCTCGATACAAAAAATCAACTAATGCACTAACATCTTTTTCATTGTAGGATATTTTCCCATCATCATAATCAATTTCTACGCCGCCTACTATTAAATCGATTATATCTCCATATTTAAATAGTTGAGAATCTGTTTCCTCCCACCTAGCGCCCCACTTAGTATAAAACAGGTTGTATTCTTGATTAGTCGAACCTTGAACTTGATATCTAACATTTGTTGGGATATTCGCCATGCCCACTCCTTCAGTTGGTTCTTGATTTCCAGGCTCCATATTCTCAAAAACATAATTTATAGTATTTCTAATTGTTCTTTCATTACTTGTACGATGGTCTCGCACATTTGGTTTTGAAAGAAAAATATTGCAAAGCTCTGTATCATTTTCATTCTCTACAAATGCAACATTAATATTAGATTTAGTGTGCAAACCTAATAAAGTGTTGTGAATATTTTCTTTGATATTGTTAAGAGCTTTTTGATCTGAATAAACAGCATCAATTACAAAAGAAATATCGATTGTTGGCCCTTGTATTGAAATATCACTTAAAATATAGTCACTAAAATGTGTCACAGTTGTATAAACAAAGCCATTATCCTTGTCAACATTTGTTGCCTGTGGAACAAATGTATTGGTATCCTCGTTATACCAATAAATTACAAGTTCATCTAAATCCACTTTATTTAATTGTTCTTCACTCAACTCAAAACTGATTTCTGCCCAGTCAAAATCAGAATCTGTTTCTATTCCTATTGCTTCTCCATAAAACTTTATTTTGTCTTCATACCTATCAGATACATTTGTCACTGTTGTTGTATTGCTTACATCTTCTTCAGCACTAATAGAAATATGTGGTGAAACATCTTCATTTTCAAATTCTGCAAAATTTTGATTCGATAAAGTTTGTGGTTCTCTTTCTTCTTTCTCTGATACTACACGAACTACACAAAGCAAACTAGATCTAAATAATGGATCATACATTGGCTGTGCTGAAATAACTGCTAATCCTTCATCTTGAGCCGTTACCACTCCATCATTTATTGTTACTATATCAGAATTACTTGTTGACCAGTGAAATGAATCTTTATATCTTTCTAACGGTATCATTGAATCTACTAAAGGTAGTTTATCCCCTTCTTTTAACAAAACTTCATTATACATTAGGCTCATTGAAGAATGTGTTTTAAAATCTCTAATTTGAAAATCCCACTCATTCTGAATATCTTTTAGTATCCCTTCATATTTTCCATCATTTGAATCATTAGCCTTTTCTAACTCATCCATATAGTTAGTATTACACTCTATCCCGTCTACAGGAGTGTAATCTCTACCTTCAATTATTTGATCATCAGTTAAATTATAATATTTATAATGACCATAGCCCTTTTTATCTGCATTATTCCATGTAACATCCATATGGTACCAATTACCTTCTATCTTTACAACATTCCAAGCATGACCTTCATTTCTGACTATAATATTTTCTATACCCGCTTTATTTAGCATTTTATATGCTAACATTGCAAAACCACTACATCGAGTTTTCCCATAGTATAACGCACTATATGGATTATTATAATCGCTATTATCATGAGAGTATTCTACAAAATTTAAAATAAAATCATGTATTAGTTTTTGCTTTTCATGATCACTCATATCATCTCTAACAAGCTTTGAAATTATAAAATCTACTGTTTTATTTAAATCATTTATTTCTTCTTTTGAAGCATAATATTCTATATCCTCAATTTCAATTCCTGAAATACCTAGATTCGAACGTGATTCGCATCTGGATGTCTTTCTAGCATACCTAACATACAAGTCCTTATCACGCACTGAACGTATTACTTCCCAAAGTTCATTATTTGTCATATTATCTTTATATATAATATTTATGCTTTCAGACTTATTATGAAATTCTCTTAAAATTATTGACTCAAGTTCACTTTTAGACCTTGCTATATCAGTATATCTATCGTCATAATCAAATTCAAATTCTAAAACAGACTCATTGTCAGAATTTTGATTATAGTCAAATGCAGTAATTCTAAAAGTACCATTGCTATCTTTTAATGCCTCTTCAAGTGCTGTATTAATTTCATCCTCTAAATTGGATGTATCTCCTTCATATATTACACTATACTCAGTTTTTAAATGTTGAAAATTATGGTCAAAAACTTCCTTAAGTTCTTCCATATCATTTACTACTGCACTTACCGTACAAACATTACTCCACTCTGAAAACTCTCCCTCGTCTGATATAGCAATAACAACAAATTCATAAGTTTTACCTGGAAGCAAGTCCTCAACTGTATAAGTTGTTGATTTAATATTTTCTATAAAATGCTCTCCTGAATAAATTATATAGGATATATCATCTCTATCTGTTGAATGTGCCCATGAAAAAGTTGCAGATGTTGATGTTTGAGATACCACTGTTAAGTTTTCAGGAGTATCTAATGTAGGAGTTTCTGGGATTGGATCAGGATCAGGGTCGGAATCCATTCTTTCTACAGGAAATTCATCTATAATTTCTAAAAGATAACGCCCTAAAAGAACATAATCTGTGCTATCAACAATGCCATCACCGTTTAAATCTGCAGCCTTAAGGTTAATATTATCTCCACTAATAAAATCAAGTGTATACCTACTTAGTAAAACTTAATCAGTACTATCAATTACTCCATCATCATTGATATCTCCATACAATATGCCGTCATTAGAACCATAAACTTTTGAAATATCGTCTAAAGCTAGAATTGGTGTAAAAACCATACACAACACAATAATAATACTTAAAACTTTCTTGAAACTACTCATTACAAATTACCCCTCACTTTTTATTATTTTAAAAGATTAAGAAAAGTTAACTCCCCAAACTTTTAATTCACTCTTTTTTTAGAAAACTCAAATAAAAAAATTTAATAGCATTAATTATGAAATTTACAACACACACATCATTAGCCTTTTCTAAAATCTTCATTTAAAATGTGCTTCATCGATTGTAACATCTCAATAAAAAAACATCAAGAATATTTAAACAAAAATTTTAAAATTTTTGAATTCTTAATTTTTATACTATACATTAAAAATCAGATGATTTACATAATTTTTTCAATAAAATTATACTACAAGCCTGTCTACATAAACACCTGGCATATTAACTATTCAAGATTTAAAATATGCTAATTTAGCAACAATTTCACCCCTACAAAATTATTCATATGTCTTGATTTTCTTACATTTAGTGTAGTATCAAAAAAATTTAGTTTAAATTCTATTTTTTACTTGCAAATAGTTAACTAAATGTATATTATAATATACAGAATAAGCAGGAAAAACAAACCTCTAAATGTATATTGTAATATATAGAATAACTAGGAAAAACAAACCTCTAAATGTATATTATAATATACAGAATAACCAGGAAAAACAAACCTCTAAATGTATATTATAATATACAGAATAACCAGGAAAAACAAACCTCTAAATGTAATTAAAATTTTAAAAAGGGAGTGAATGTAAAATGAAGGTTAATTGTAAGAAAATTGGTTTTTTGCTAGTTTGCATTTCTTTATTAATGACGTCTGTTTTAGGAAATGCAGTATTTGCAGAAACTGAAGTTGTTGAAACCCCAGAAGACATTGAAGTTGTAGGAACTGATGAATTTGGAGCTCCTCTGAGAAGTTTTGTTCTATCAAATGAAGTAGGCTTTTTGCATCCAGATAATAACTTTTCCGTTCCAATTGATGAGTTGGTAAACTTTTTTGCTGTTTATGGAGAACCCGAATCAGACACTGGAACTTCTTCAGTTGTTACTTCAAGCGATAGGTTAAGAGTGCTTGTTAGTGATGGAGACCCAGAAGTAAAACAGGGCACAATAAATGAGTATCTAGAAAGAGATAACGATTTGTTCCCTTCTGATATAGTACAGCCTGGTACTATAGAAAATCCTAGAAATCCATCTTTTGCAGGTGTTTTATACAAAGATGGTGATAGTTATTTCGATAATGGCAGATATATTCAATGGTACAGTGTGACTGATGATTTTAAATACTATTATTATGAAGTAACTGTTCAGTATACTGAAAATGTACCTTCTGAAGTAACTATATCTGCTCCTGTAGAAAATTCATTTACTAATGAAGATGAACTTTTTGTAGAGGGTAATGTAAAAGATAAAAATGATGGTGATAAAGTAGATGTTTTTTATACTATTGAAAAAGTAAGTGACGCTCAGGACGACTCTGATGATGGGAACGATCATTCATTAGATGAGAATATACAATTAAATGCTGAGCCTATAATTATTGATAACTGCAATGACACAAATACAGTTTTAGATCACCCTTTCGAAAGTTCAATTAATATATACGACCTTACTGACGGAGAATACAATGTTATTATTTGGACAAAAGATAAAAATCAGGCATCTTCCGAAAATGTTGTGATTCCATTTACTGTTGACAGAACACCGCCTGAAAAGCCAATAATTACTCAAGATCCTGATATTGATACACCAACAAATGAAGGTGTAACTATAGAAATAGAATATCCTGATGATGCATCACAAAAGAAATACAAAGTTGGGGAAGATGGTGACTGGAAAGATTATGAAGGTTCTTTTGAAGTAGACGAAAATGAAACTATCTATGCTAAAGCAATAGATGAAGCTGGAAACGAAAGTGAAATCGCAGAGCACGAAGTCCCTAATATTGACACCACACCTCCAGGCCCTCCAATTATTACAACAAGTGAAGACTCAACAGTAGAAGAGCCTATAACTGTCACAATAGAACCTGGAGAAGATGATGAATCAGGAGTTGATAGAGTTGAGTATCATTTATTATACAATCCTGATGACTCTGATGACGAGAATGACGAACAGGAAGATTCCGATGACTCTGATGACGAGAATGACGAACAGGACGATTCTGATGACTCTGATGACGAGAATGATGAACAGGACGATTCTGATGATTCTGATGATGAGAATGATGAACAGGACGATTCTGATGACTCTGATGATGAGAATGATGAACAGGACGATTCCGATGACTCTGATGATGAGAATGATGAACAGGAAGATTCCGATGACTCTGATGATGAGAATGACGAACAAGATGATTCCGATGACTCTGATGACGAGAATGACGAACAGGACGATTCCGATGATTCTGATGATGAGAATGATGAACAGGAAGATTCTGATGACTCTGATGACGAGAATGACGAACAGGACGATTCCGATGATTCTGATGATGAGAATGATGAACAGGAAGATTCCGATGACTCTGATGACGAGAATGATGAACAGGACGATTCCGATGATTCTGATGATGAGAATGATGAACAGGAAGATTCCGATGACTCTGATGACGAGAATGATGAACCTAATTGGACTGAATATAAAGGTGAGTTTGAGATAAGCAGAATTGGTATGACAAGGATAATAGCTAGAACAATTGATAATGCAGGCAATATATCAGAAGAGGCATCTAAAGATGTTGAAATTGATGAAAAGCCGTCTCCAACACCAACACCTAGACCTCCAAGTCGCATTACTCCTACTCCTACTCCTACTCCTACTCCTGATACCGTTACAAGACCAAGCGATACCATTCCTGGTAGTGATAGTGGTTCACCTGTTGACTTGGCAGTGTTTTTACAAACTGACAAATCAATTTATAAGGAAGGCGAAGTAATAACATTTACAATCGACTATACAAACAGATCATCAAATGTAGCATATGGAGTTAATGTAGAAGCAGAAATACCAGAAAACACAACCCTTGAAGATGGTGCTGATGGGGAAGTTGATGAAGATACAATAACATGGGAAATTGGTAGTCTTTCAGGTAGAAGTTCTGGCATAATTGAATACACTGTTAAAGTAGATACTTTAGATGAAGCTGAAATAGAAACTACAAACACAGCAACTGTTTCATTCTCTAATGACTCTTTAAACTTTGATGATGAGTCTTCAACAGTCTCTTTCCTTCTTTATTCCGACAGGTTTAAAGATAACTTTCACGAAAAATACATATATGGGTATAGAGACAATACTTTTAGGCCTGGTAACAATATAACAAGAGCTGAAGTTGCTTCTATTATGTTTAATATTCTTGACTTAGAAGAAAACATATTACAAATTAAGGATTATCCAGACTTAACTGATGATCATTGGGCTTATATGCAAATACAGGCTGTAACAAATGAAAATATTTTCACTGGATATGAAGATGGAAGTTTTAGACCTGACGCCAACATAACAAGAGCTGAATTTGCAACTGTTTTAGCAAACCATATGGGATACAAAGATATAGAATCTCTTCAATCTAACTTTGAAGATATCGATGGTCACTGGGCTCAAAACTTTATAGAAGAAATATACAGAGCCAAACTCATTGAAGGTTACATAGAAAACGATGTAAGGCTGTTTAAACCTGACAACGAAATTACAAGGGCAGAATCAGTTACAATAATAAACAACATGCTTTTCAGAGGGCCACTGCTAGGTGCAGAAATTCCTTTTGATGATGTGGAAGAAAGTCACTGGGCACATGGTCATATTTTAGAAAGCTCTATTGATCATCACTATGTTAGAAATGATGATGAAACTGAAACAATAGTTTATCCAGACGAAGAAGAATAAACTCACATAAAAAAGAGAGGGCTGCATGCTCTCTTTTTTTATGCCTTAATTTATAGTTTAATATTATATACACCTTTTTATCCATGACTAATTGACAATTACAAGTGCTAGAGATTAAAATAATAGTAGTATTTTAAAATCAGGAGGAATAGAATAACATGGGCAAAAAAAAGAAAAATAATGATTTAGGTTTGTTGCATGGTTTTAATAAACTTATTAATCAAATATTTTTACCACCATCTGAAAACAGCAGCAAAATAGCAAAATTTTTATGTTCACCTTATTTAAAGTTATCTATTTTTTTACTAATTAGTATTTCTTTTTTCAGTACCTTGTTTCACTATATGACAGAGGAATTAGGACGTGCCCCCTCTAATCATTTTGTATACCAAGCACAAGCTTTTTTAAATGGAAATGTTGACCTTCCACGTTATATGCATGATTTAGCTGTTTTCAACGACAGATATTATGTAATATTTCCTCCATTTCCAACACTTTTGCTTTTGCCTTTTGTTGCTCTTTTTGGCATAAATGTTTCGTTAATTTTTATTTCTTCAGTTATGACTATCGTTGGTGCTGTGGCACTTATAAAAATCTTTATTAAATTAAACATTGAAAAACGTTTTATACCTTGGCTTGTTATTGCATTCTTTTGGGGTACCGGTTATTGGTATGCATTGTTTAGAAGTGAAGGTGTCTGTTATTTTGCACATGTTTGTGCCGTTATAACCATGCTTCTTGCATTAAATGAATGTCTAGGCAAAGGTCGTGGATGGCTTGTAGGTGCTTTTTTAGGCATGGCTTTTCTTTCGAGACAGTTAAGTGTTTATTTTGTAATATTTTTCATTATTGCTCTATGGAACAATATCAATTATAATATAGAACAGCAAAAGACAATTCCATTTTCTAGAAGCAAAAAAAGACTGGTCACGCTTTTGTCAAATTATAGAAAAAACAAGGAAAAGTATTTAAATATTTTTAAGTTTTTATTTGCATTTGGGCTATGCGGCATTATATATCTTACCTATAACTGGATGCGATTTGGAGACATTTTTCAAACTGGCTATTCCTTTTTAAATCTTGCAGGATTCATGAAAGAACGTGTAGATATGTATGGTGAATTTAGCATTCGCTACATACCATTTAATTTTTATCATATGTTCATAAAAGGATTTAATATACATTTCGACGGCTCAATGCTTTTGACGTTTAGAGAATTAGATGGTTTTGGAACTGCACTTACAATAGCTAGTCCCTTTGTTTTAATTTCAGTTTGGGCAAAGATGAAAAAGGGTTTACTTGTTGCAGCTTGGTTGTCACTTATAATTACAATAACTCACCAATTAATGTATTATAATAATGGATGGGTTCAACATAATAATCAACGTTTCTCTCTGGACTTTTTACCTATGCTTATAATACTGGTGGCACTGGCTACAAAAAAAGTCCCTGAAAAATACTGGAAACCCCTAATAGTTTTTTCCGTTATATTAAATCTTATTTCCTATAGATTTTTGCCAACTTGGTAAGTAAGATTATTATATTTAAACAAATATATTTGATGCCTAAAATATATTTGTTTAATCAGTATTTTAGGCATACTCAGTCAGCTAATTTTTAAAATAGCGGTTGAGTTATTTTATTAAAGCAATTTAAAAAGGAGAAGCACTATGATTTCTATATCTGTAAAATATACTGTTTTTGCAATTCTTTCCACTATAGGCAACTTAACCACCCAACATCTTGTTAATCTTGTTATTAAAGATATTATTGACGATAAGTATGTTCTCTATGTGTCTATGTTTTTTGGAACATTAGTTGGACTAATAATAAAATATATTCTTGATAAAAAATACATATTCAATTACCATACAAAAAGTCAAACAGAAAATGCAGAAAAATTTGTTTTATACTCTTTTATGGGAGTGTTCACAACTGCAATATTCTGGGTATTTGAAATTTCATTTGATAAAATATTTGATCATAATATGGCTAAGTATGTTGGTGCTGTTATAGGCCTTTCAATAGGATATATAGTAAAATATAACTTAGACAAAAAATTTGTTTTCAGTAAAAAGTGAACTAATTACTATTTATAAACCTTTATAACACGCATTGCATTTAAAACTGCCAACAATGCAACTCCCACATCTGCAAAAACTGCTTCCCACATTGAAGCCATTCCACCAGCTCCAAGTGATAATATGGCAAACTTTACACTTAGAGCAAAAATTATATTCTGCCAAACTATTCGACGAGTTCTTTTAGCAATTTTCATTGCCGTTATAAGCTTTGATGGTTCATCAGTCATCAACACAATATCCGCAGCTTCAATTGCAGCATCAGACCCAAGTCCTCCCATCGCTACACCTATATCTGCTCTTGCAAGGACAGGTGCATCGTTAATCCCATCACCGACAAATAAAAGTTTTCCCTTAAAAGACTTTTCTCTATTTATCAACTCCAATTTCTCAACTTTTTGATGGGGAAGCAATTGAGCATATATTCTATCTAGTCCGAGAATATTTCCAACTCTTTTGGCAACATTTTCACTGTCCCCTGTGAGCATAGAAAGTTTCTTAACTCCCATTTTTCTTAATTCTTCTATGGCCTCTTTAGCGTCTTCTCTCAACTCATCAGATATCACCAAAGTCCCTGCATAAACTCCATTTACAGCTATATAAATAGTTGTACCATTAAAGTCTGTATC
>NZ_JAVDDS010000071.1 GCF_030848475.1 Herbivorax alkaliphila | reverse complement strand
CTTCCTGTAATGTCTACTAATTTGATTAATTTTTTCAATATTATTCTTATAATTTTGTTTCCGACTTTCATAGGTCGTGACTAATGAAGCTTTACGATACATGTTCAGTTTTAATTAGCCATGACTCTAGCATACCCAGGTTGTATGGAGAGCAGTTTAGCGAAGCTAAACGACCAGCCGCAGCATATATTATGCCATGACTTGCGGTTTAGGTCTTTCAGCTTAATTCCTTCAGGATCTGAAACATAGCAAGTACGTTGTCCCCAAGGCTCTGTCGTTGGATTTAATACAGGAATTGCTCCTTTAGAAACTACTTTTTCAAAAACTAAATCTACAGCTTCATAGTTTTCAACACTTAAAGCAATTTCATAATGACCATTTATTTTATCAGCATAAGAAAATGACTTGTTGGTCATTTTTTCAAAATCACTTCTACGGTAAAGTAAAAATAAAGTCCCATCCTTTTCAAGATAGACATTGCTTGTATTCACATCTTCTTTAATATCAAACTCTAAAACATCTCGATAAAATTTAACCATAGTCGGCATATCCTTAACAAATATACCAAATCCGTCTAATCTCATATTTTTTCATCTCCTATTATACAAATAGTGATTGATTCACTTTATAGAACAAATATGAACCAACTAAATTTTTAAAGTTCTGTTTTCAAAATCGGCGCAAGGATATGCTGTTTCCTCCCATGCCGTAGAACTGCACGTATGATTAGATAGCTCTTATCTTAGCCTCTGTCATGTGGCGTAGCCCTTGCTGTCATATATTGACATGTGAAGTTTTTGGTGGAAACTTTTCAATACTTAAAATTCTACCAAAAATCTGCAACTTCCTTCATAATCTCTTTAGTAGAAGTTATTGTTGCCTCTTCTATCAATTTACCAGTTTTTCTTAAATAATATTTAATCAAATAATAACCACATGCATAGCCTGCACAATACGATAAACCCACTGGAAAAAATCCTTGTAATTCTGCTATTTCATCGCCATACAAATAAGCTGTAATATTATCAAACCCAGTAGCATCTAATCCTTCTTTTATTATTGGTTTAATTTTATTGTTCAAAGTTTTTAAATCCGTTTTGCTTACCCAAGGTCCTAAATGCTCTTCACCAAACATGCTTGTTGCAAAATTTTCAGCTAATCCCTCACTTATTATCATATCTGCTAATGTAACATTTATATTCCATTTTTGATATTGCCAACGCACATTATGATTACATTCATGAGCTAGTGCCGCCTGTAAATGACTCATTGTATAATCGTTTGGCACTAAACTTAATAAAATATATCCTGGTATGCCTCCATCTCCAGAATATCCATTACTTAATACAACATACGAACTTTCAGGATTAGCAAGTAATATAGTAAAATTATATTCATTCACATCAAAATCAAAATCAATATCCTCAAATCTCTTTAATGCTGATGAAATTGTCCTTTCACATTCTTTCCATAAATTCTCATCAGATATTAATTCAATTTCATTTATATGCGATTCATCAACTTCTATTGGTGGTAAAAATCCTAGCATACTTGAGGCCATAACTACATCATATCCACCTTCATGCGATGCTTTTATAGGAACATTGATACATTCCCACTTAAATTTAAATGGATTCATTAACTCATAGCGATAAATATCATTTCTTTTATGCTCTATCGCATGAGCCATCTTTCTATAAATCTTGTCCGACCGTATCATATTTATTTTCATCGTAACCCCCCATATGATTTATAATTATACGCTATCACTTATAACTAATCATTGTCCATGATTAGCAAGCTTTAGACTGGTTTGCTTTTTGTTCGGGTTGCTACGCCGAACTTATGCTGTAACGCGGCGAACCGCTCCTAACAAAAAGCTTCACAGCGGAGCCGGTAACACATTATTAACTGATGTTGGATTCCCTATGCCTAATTGTACTTATGATTGGTACCTCATTAAGATATATCACTTCATCACAGTCAATGCAAAGAATTAAGATAATAAATTCTTTTAAAACTTTTGTCTTTATCAATTAAAATTATTCTGACGAACAGTATTATAGTAAACAATGCTTCCTAACATTAAAGACAATAAAAGTGGTACTCCAGGAAAAGTACTTTTAGTGGAATCTTCTGTTATTACCACTATTTTCAAAGCATCAATACTAAGACCATAACCCAGTATTTGAATTATTAAGTAAGTTATAATATAAATATACAAAGATTGGTTATTAATTAGTTTCCATTTAGAATCTTTATACTTTATATTATGTTCCCTATTGTTTTAACTGCATATCTCATACTTTTAGACCCCCTTTATCTTATTCTAAGACTCCAACTTCTACAAGGTAGAGTTCCTCTTATAAATCTTCAGGTGGAGTTGAGTCTCCACCTTATGCCTAGATGTTTAGCTTTAGCTAAACGAGTTCACTTCTACAAAAATGATACTTGTTTTAAATTACTAAAAGTATAGTTTTTTATAAAGCCCACCCGGTATAATTTTTAGTAAACAGGCTACAACTCTCCAACGCTTAGTGATATAAGCATGACTTTTCTTATCTAATATTTTTTTATAAATTTGTAATGCAGCCTTTTTAGGTGAAGCTACCCAAAAAAGCCCTTCACCTTGTGCCATAAAAGTATCAACAAAACCAGGTTGTATATTTGTAATAGTAATAGGCAGAGCCAATTTATTGACATTTTGTCTTAATCCTTCTAAATAATTTGAAACAAAAGCTTTTGATGCACTGTATGCAGGACCACTTCCACTACCTCTTAGAGCAGCTATTGATGATATACCAACTACATGACCTGCCTTCTGATGAATAAAGTGTTTCATTGCAATATTAACCATTGCAGTAAATCCAGATACATTTACATCAATTGTTAACTTTTCTTTATTAAAATCAAGTTCAGGATTAATAAAACCACATCCAGAGCATATTATTATTAAATCCACTTTTCCCATTTCTTCTATTAGGCATTCTAAATTGCTCATAGATTCATTAGCGGAAATATCAAATTCCTTCCAATATGACTTGCTAGTAATCTCTTTACTAAGCTCACGAAGGAGTTCACCTCTTCTGCCAGTAAATCCTACTATATAATTATTCTTAGCCAATATTTTTGTCAATTCTCTTCCTATTCCAGATGTAGCTCCAATTACAATAGCCTTCTTCATATGTTATTACCTCTTACTCCTTATTTTATAAAATCACTCATAGTGCATGTATAATTATTTAGAGGAACGCTCCCTTTTATAATATCTCCACCATAGAGTTTTTGTAACAAAAACCAATAGTAGCAATGGTGAAGTATCAGAAAATACAATCTTTAGGTATAAACAACTAAATGATATTATTTGAGCCAAATACTATCATTATAATTAATTGAGTATTCAGTACTAGATAAAATTTTAGTCATCTCATTATAGCAAAGAACCTGCCCGTTGCTTGTTATAATTTCAAAATAAATAATAGTTCTTAAGTTCACTTGAGTTTTGGCAGTTGATATCTAAAATTTAGCTGAAATCTTGAAATTCTCAACCTTCCTTTTAAATTTAGCTACTTCTTCAATCAATGTCACAAAACCTGAATTACTGGGAATGTGTCCACTTTTATTAATAATCTTTACATGCAGATTATCATTACTTGATTCATTAACAAATCCACATATATTTTGAGTTGAAGTATTTAAATCCTCTTTTCCCTGTAGAATATAATATGGTACTGTTATTTTTGAAAGATCATCCTCTAAGTCAGCTTTACGTATTTCTTCAAAAAGATTTGTCTTCTTTAAAAACTTTCTACATTTTGAATAGACCCTTAAGGCTTCAATTAAAGAATAATCTGGACTTAAAAATGGGTTTAGGAAAAGTTTATATATTTTAGAGCAACTAACATTTTTTTCTCTATACTCATTACCATTTGTCTTTTTATGTACAAGCATACAAACTTTTCTTAGTTCATCTTCTTCTAAATATTTTTTACCCTCTATAGAGTTTAAAAATTCAATATCTTCTTTCTTTATATCTTTACTTAATAATGTTTCGAAAACATCTGGTGTACAATAGTATCTGTTTAACAAATGTCCAAAAACAACTACACCATCAATGTATTGAGACATTTGATTAGTAGATTTACATGTCAACATAGACCCCCAGGAAACTCCAAATAGAAATAATTTATTATCTGGATATTCATTTTTAATAGATTTTATCAAATCTACAGTCATTTTTACATATGTTTCAACTGTTAAATCTGAATTAATCTCCCCTGTGTTTTTACCGATTCCGTATTGATCCCAATAAACAACAATATATTCAGATGTCAACTCTTCAAATAGTCCTCTGCATCCTATATTAAAACCAAAGGCTCCACCAACACCTCCATGTAAAGTAATAAGTACAGGAAGGTTCTTTTTCTTTCCCTCTATTAATACTTTTTGCTCCTTTCCTCCAAGTTTAAATGTTTTAATTTCACTAATTTCATTTGAAGTAACAGCTCTTTTGTATCTTTTCTTTTGTATTGTAAAACGTGTAATTAGTAATAAAACTATTAACCCAAACAGTACATAAACTAAATTTAACATAGAAATTTCCCCTTTTTAAATTCTAAAACTTCACCTTTTGATTCATTTTATTCCTTCTAATATTAATACTTAGCCGTCTTAATGCTAAATTGTTAGCACATTCAACACTATATCTTCATTAACCCAAATATTTTTAAGATTAGCTATTTCAATTATACTCATATGTATCTCCTAAATAACTATTATTAAAAACAAAGATATAAATCGCAAAAATCATAACATTTTTTATAGTGTTAGCAAAATACATTTCTGAAATAATATGACAATATACTCTAAATTAGAACATAAAAATACACTATTTATGATATATTAATAAATTAAGTTATAAATCAAACAGCTTTTGAGACTGTACAAATTGTAAATTATTCTTAAACGATTTAATAGTATTATATGTTTAATTAAAAATAATGTCAATATTTATAGAAGATACTTTTTTGACTAGATATTTTTGTATGGTTAGAAAATCTTTGTACCTGATAATCCCATATACGAGAGTCGTTAAAATTTCCATCGATAAAAATTATTGACTTACCTTGACCACTTATAGAATAATACAAACTAAAATCATTTATATCCTAGTAGCCTCATTTCTTCTTCCCAATGTAACATTGCTTTTTCTCCAAATTTTTTTCTCCTATATTGTTCCTTAAAATATATTAAACTCAAAAATGGTATGTTATCCCAAAATAAATTGTATCTTAAAATACCAATTTGTTTTTCGTCGTCTTTTATAACATATCCTCTTTTATCTCTTACTTTAAGTAAAAACTCACTTTCAGACATATGTTCATCAAGGGAAAACCAGAAGTCTTTATCTCTTTCTGTTACATAGTCAATAATAAACATTCTAAACCTCCTAAACCTCCACAATGTTATAACAACTGTAAAGAATTAACCTAATATCATGGGTTTACAACTTAAGTCAACTCTTTACTTAACACCATAAAATCCTGCTTGCATATATGATAACCACAGCAATTCAACAGTCTTAAAGCCTGTTTTCTTAAGTAATTCAATATGCTCCTCTATAGTAATAGGAAAATAATTAACTCCAAATCTCTTTATATGATTTTGAGTATCTGTCTTATCCTTTAACTGAGAAATCTGATATTTAGCCCATCTTTCCTTAACATAGTTTACTCCTACTTCTGTTGATGGGCAAATATTTTCAAAGGTAACGTATATGCCATTATCACTAAGTAAATTAAAACAAACTTGAGTAGCCTTCTCTCTAGTAGATTTATCTAAATAATGGTGACATTGTACTGCAGTTATGACATTAGGAGTTTTTATATCTATAGAACACAAATCTTGTGTTGGAAAAGTGCCAATAAAATTAATTCTATCCCTTTCCCTTAATTTATTTTTAGATACTCTAATCATTTCGTGAGAAGGATCTGCTAACATAAATTTTGTTTTTTTAAAATAATCTAATGCAAGTTCAACCATATTACCAGTACCACATCCTGTATCTAGCCATAAGTCTGGATTAGGATTTATTGTGTCAACTATATCAATGGTTTCTTTTAAAAATAAATCGTAATATGGTATTGTCTTTCTCACTTGACTGTCATAGGCCTTAGACACGTGCGGTGTGGAGTTATTTGACATATAACCCTCCTAAATCAATTTAAAATTTTCTTGTTTTAAAACTTCACCTTCTAGCGAAGTTCACTTATATCCACCATAGACAGTAAAATTATAATATTTCCAAATAACATCTATATTTTTATATCCTATCTCTTCCATCCATTTTATATGATTTATAAGTTTTGTCGGGGTATCTTCTTCATAATATCTTGGCAACCACTTGTTTTCTACTTCTTCATTTGAAACATTTTTCAACATATACTCTTTCCATTTGTTCATATATATTTTCTGAATATATTCACTTGAAGCTAAGACTACATCTGCATTATAGAAAACTCCTCTATCTGTTAAAGAATTATATATTTTTTTGTAAAATAATTTCTTGTCCTCATCACTCATAAGGTGATGTAATGCAAGAGAAGAAATAACTATGTCATAATGTTTGTCAAAATTAAAGTTATAAAAATCATTAATAATATAATTAATATTTTCAAATTCTTTAAGTTTAGCTTGTGAAATGGATATCATATTTTCAGCAATATCTAAACATGTAATTTCTGCATTTGGATATTTCTTTTTAATTGAACATGATATAGTTCCTGTGCCACATCCTAAATCTATTACTCTAAATTTTTCTTTTTCACCAAACGGTATACTCAAAACTAATGCCTCAATCATCTGTGCATAGTAAGGTATTAACTTTAATATAATTTCATCAAATTCTTTTGCCTCATCTTCAAAGTGATCTTTAATCCTACTAATTTTATCCATTATTCTCCTCCTAATCAAAATTTCGTAACCATTCACTATCGATCATTAAATATTATTTAAAATTAGTGCTCCTTTACCATTTATAGAATAATATGAACTAAAGTCATTTCAATCATTTGAATATGTAACAGTGCATATGCTTTAAACATATTTTTTAAAGATACATTTCATATCATTTTCCACCACCTTTATTATACGCATATTGCTTTGTTCATGTAAAATTTGAAAGTGAACTGGTTTAGCTTTAGCTAAACCAGTTCACTCCCTATTCATAAGCACCTTAATATTTCTAGGTATAGCATCATACCATTGGTCTAAGCCTAAAAAAAGTATTTTTTGTTTCATATCTTCTGATAATTCTTCAATTGGTCTTCCCTTTAAGAGCATTTCTGTCTCTTGTTCTGAAAATATAATACACTCTGCTATTTTATCAGTATGACCTATATTCATAGGACATTTTTCCTGACATCTCAAACAATCATAACAGGTATGGTGTACGGATGTCGGTAGCCAATCTGGAAAATCTCCAGGAACTTCATTCATTGCTGATAAGCACTTCTGATTATCAATAAGAAATGAATCATTTCTTATTGCTCCTGTAGGACAATTATCTAAGCAAATATTGCAATTATTACATCTCTTCGCTGTTACCGAACTTCTCCATATATCATTCTCACACGGCATATCAGAGAAATATGCTACCAACGAAAAATTACTACCCATACCATCAATATATGTAATATTGTTTCTTCCGTATTCTGAAATACCACTTTGAACACCTAACCTCTTCAATGGTAGATTATTAGCACGTATAGCTTGAAATCCATGCTCTTCTAAAAACATCCTTAAATATTTATCTGTTTCATCAAAGTTAAGGGCTACAAAACATTTTCCAAAGTATTCTTTTCCTTCTTTGATAAAAATGACATCGGCATAAAAAGGGTGTGAAATTGCTATAAGAATAATAGAATTAATCAATAAATTTGAATTGGGAATATCATAGTTATACATTTCATTGACAATCCACTTTTGAAAGTTGTTTAACTTTTCGCTTTTAGCAAATAAATCAATCTCATTTTTTAAATCATTTAAACGATGTGAAGATACTATTGTAAGTATGTCACCATGTTTTTTAGCTTCTTTCGATAATAATTCATTCATGTTAACACCTCGATTTCAGAATTTTTTTACAAAAGGGAAAATGAGAAAATTTTAATCTATTGAATCTATTCTATATTCTTGTATAACTTCATTTTGATACACATCAATAATAAAAAATTTGAAATAATAATATCCACTACCCGGGAAAGGAGGTTCATTAGGCCTTATCACAAAAAATTTATCTTTATCTATTTGTGCCACTGTACTCCAATCATATAGCTTAGGCAATTTTGGATTTTCATCAAGCCTCGAAATATATTCACGAGCCGATTCGCCATAATCTTTCATTGGGTAGTATTCTTCTCCAAATGATTGACTCCAAAAATCATCTGCTGTTTCAGCTAATAACATTACTCTCTGGTTATCAAAGTCTGCTTTGTATACATTTGGGAAAATTGTTCCAAAATTTCCTGTTGTTAAATAAGCATGCAATCCATTCGATAAAAATTTAAAGGTTGTGTGGGTAGTAATATTTTCTTTATGTATGCTACGTAGATCAAGGGCTCTATCTATTATATTTTCCTTAATATTATATCTAAAGATAAACTCAATACCGAAGTCATAGGTAGCATAAATATAATCTTTACTTGCGTATTTTATTTGCCAGGGATTTACACCAACCGGTCTAGGTTTCAGAATTTTTATTGCTTCTGTAACAGTAATAAATTCAGGAATACTAGCGTTTATATCTAATGTCTCATTTGAAGTCTCTGTTATATATAAGTCTGAATCTTCTTTATTTTCATTTTGACATCCATATAATAAAACAGATGTTATTATAATTAGTAATAGAACATGGGTTAACTTTTTCATTATAAATTCCTCCTATTTGTTATGTGCCAGCTTTTATCTTATTCTAAGATCCACCTTCTATAATGTTGAGTTCCTATTATAAATCTTCAGGAGGAGTTGAGTCTCCACTTGAAGCCTCGATGTTTAGCTTTAGCTAAACCAGTTCACTGTAAAATGTGTCAACAACCCCGTCCTCTTGACACAACATGCAATTTAAGAAATTTTCGGCGAGATGTACATAAATTCAGATCTATCCATTCTAGTCTTGGCTAGATCATTTTTGTGCCGAAAACTTCGGAACGTTGGCTAAGTGTTGAGCGAAGTACCCCTATAACAAAATTTTTATAAACATACTCTAAATTTCTTTTTTATGTATAAAACTTTATTTCCTATCTTTAATTAAACACTGATTAATTTTTCTATTTTCTCAATTATTTACACATCTCATAATTCATTTTTTTAGTACTAAAAAACACTCTTATCAGCAAAAAAAGTAAGCATCATATAGTATCCATCTTATTTTTATGCTACTAATATAAAATCTTTTATGTTTAAATTATAAGGATTTTTATTTAAGGATTTCCGCCTTTAATAACTTTTATTTCTACATCTTGCTTTTCTAATTTACATAATAATTCTTTTACTTCTTTTTCTATGAGTATAACTTTTTCACATAATTGATTATATCCATCAAAAAGAGCCTTTGAATTGATATCTAAACTATTCTCTAGCTTAACAATATCAGCTTTATCTGATTTTAAATCTAATTTCTTGTCCATTGTCTCTAATTTCTTATCCATTGTTTCTAATTTCAAGCTTATATCCGAATACATTTTTGTCATGAATTCAAATACTTTATCGTCCATCTAAAACACTTCCTTTAAATATAATATCATTATTATATCATTTTTCCATTTGTTTAGAAATATTATCCTAAGAAAATTTTATTTTTCTTTAGAACTACTATCTATTTTAAAGAAAATCATGTCTCTTCAAAATATAATGCTAATTGTAATAATGGCTTTAACTTAGAAGATACCTGGAGTAAAAGCTTAGTCTATATAAGAAATCTTTATTTTTGTTTATGCATAGCTTATACATGGATGATTATTTTAGGCGTATATTGCCGCAAAAATAAGAAAAACTCATTACTTGGAGTTACAAAAAAGATTAAAAATAAAACAGTAAGAATTTACAGTTTATTTAAATGTGGTATAAAATGGTTTAAGAGATATCTAAACTCACAACTACAAAAGTACTATCTGTGTTTTAATTTCATTTTACATGAGAAATAACACTAAATAGTTGGTAATTATAAGCAACAACTATGTACTTAGGGAGGAATATACCCTTTATTACTTACACATTATACCAAGTGCACTATTTTTAAATATTTGTACTAGATGAAAATAAATTATATAATTATATTAGCCAAATTATATGTAACTTTTAAAAATATTCTAATTAGGTGTCCGTACGTCAGGGATGAGGCCTCCAGCTTCCAGAGTACAACAGAGCACACCCTTAGACTTTTAATATTCTTCTTTCTTAGTTGTTACGTCTAGTAATTTGATAAATCAAGTTTCTGTCTTAAAAGTCGACCTCTTTCCCAAAAGCCTCAATCATATTAGACTTTATAGGTATTTCTTCAATATCAAATAGCTTATGTAATTCCTTTATTACTTTAAATATTATGGAATTTTCACCTTGCAAAGGATGAATATGAACTTCATCAATAAATTGACTAAGTTGATTTACAGATGATTGATTTATGTTAATTACGATAGGAATACTAAAACCATTAATGTCTGGATCTGGATCAATCACTTTATCATAAGGAGATCTTATTGGATAGATAATCCCACGCACTTCCTTTTCATACTCATATTCTTTTGGCTTTATACTGAATTGTCCTACAGTAGCATCTTTACCTTTACAAAGGATACTCATTATCTTATCTCTCTTTTCTTCGTTTGGTTCCTTTAAGTTAGAGATATAATCAACTTCAGAAATATCACTTTCATATCCCTTATTTTCCAAATAATTATCATTCTGTTTAAGAACTTGTTTTAGCTTACCTATTGTAGTGCGAATTGCAATTGATTCTTCTCCACCTCCAAAGAGTTGCCACATAGCCAAGGACATTTCGTCTGCCCTATACCAACAATTTATGTATGTAGATTCTCGATGGATTAAAACTTGTGATATGCTTTTTTTCTTAGTTTCTGGATACTCTTCAATTCTTTTTTTCCATCCATCCACTAGGCTTTTTAAATATTGATTTCCTTTAAATTTAGACCTGTTATGAATATAATAAAAATTAAAACTATCCAATACGCCTTTAAGAAGAGTATTTATTTTTTCTTCGGTTAATACTTTTGTAACTTCCTGATATAGCTTAGTATCGTTATTTCCTGACCTCTTAAGAATCCCATCTAATATTTCTCTATTTCTTTTTAATTGTAAAAGTCTTATCTTATCTGCATTTAAAAATGAATGGATTGCCCATTTTCCCTCTGTTGCATCATCAAAGAGAGATGCTTTAGGGAAATAAAGAGATTGGCTTCTTAATAACTCAATATATTTTGCTAAGGACATGTATCTCCATATTATTTGACTCGACATGTAAACCTCCTTCCACTATTTCCCCATGCATTACGCTACAGGACATAGCGGCCTTTACCCCATCTTTCCGATAAGTCGGGTAGGTCAGAGACCTTACGGTCTCCTTCCCCCCTAAGAACCGTGCATGAAAGTTTCCTCT
>NZ_JAVDDS010000070.1 GCF_030848475.1 Herbivorax alkaliphila | reverse complement strand
TGGCAATTATTAGAGTTTTTAACCCATTTAGTTTCTACATAAATGCCTTTATCCAAAATATGAACAAATCTCTTTTTAGAATTAAGTTGGGTAATTAAAATAATAAAAACCTAACCTTTGTCAGGTTTCATATTTCATAAAATAAGTTATTATTAAATTAACAAGAAAAAACTTAAAAATATTTTGGAGGTGCTTTCTATGAAAATTGTTGAAATTAATAATCTTACTAAATATTATGGAAAATTTAGAGCATTAAACGAGGTAGATCTTAACATTAAAAGAGGCGAATGCATAGGATTCCTTGGACCTAATGGAGCTGGTAAAACAACAACAATAAGGATACTTCTTGGACTATTAAGAAAAAGCTCTGGAGAAGCAAAGCTGTTTGGAAAAGATGTATGGAGTGATTCAGTTGATATTCACAAAAAATTAGCATATGTACCTGGAGATGTTCATCTGTGGCCCAATCTTACAGGTGGAGAAGTAATTGATTTATTTGGAAAGCTTCGTGGAGGTTTAAACCAAGGAAAAAGAAAAGATTTATTAGAACTTTTTGATTTAGACCCAACTAAAAAATGTAGTACTTATTCAAAAGGAAACAGACAAAAGGTAGGTCTTATATCAGCATTTTCCTCAGATGTAGATTTCTATATTCTTGATGAACCAACCTCTGGACTTGACCCACTGATGACAGCAGTTTTTCAGGATTGTGTTAAAAATCTTAAAAAACAAGGAAAAACTGTACTAATGTCTAGTCACATACTAGCCGATGTAGAGAAACTATGTGACAAGGTAACTATTATAAGGCAAGGAGAGATAGTTGAATCCGGTACCTTAGACCAGCTAAGACACATGACTAAAATGACAATTTCAGTTGAAACAAATAATCCTGTAAAAGAAATAGATAAAATTGAAAGTGTAAGCAATATAAGCACAAGTGGAAATACTACAACATTCCAAATAGATAAGAACATGGTAGGAGAAGCAATCGAATACTTGGTAAGATTTAATATAAAATCAGTAGTTAGCACTCCACCCACATTAGAAGAACTATTTATGAAACACTATGGAGAAGATGTTAAATCTAATAATAATGCGAGGAGGGAGCCTTAATGAAAAAACAAGATTATGCAAATAACAAAACATTACTAAAACTTGCTATAAGACGAGATCGCATTAAAATTCCTATATGGCTTTTGAGTATTTTTAGCGTAGTTACTCTAATTACAAGGGTTTATGGAGATTTTTCTGTTCAAGATATGAAAGAAATAACTGTAATGGCTTCAACAAGTCCAGGCATGAGACTTCTTATAGCTCCTCTTTCACCTGAGAGTGTGGGTGAGTTGGGACAGTTCTTTCTTATGAGAATGTCAGCAATAATAGCGGTATTAGTTGCAATGATGAGCATACAGCTTATAATAAGACACACTAGAAATAATGAAGAAACAGGATGCTCAGAATTACTTAGCTCAACAGTAGTTGGAAGGTATTCTTCTCTAACAAGTGCTTTAATACTAGCTATAGTTTCAAACATTATAGTTTCAATTCTTATAGCTTTAGGCTTAGTATTAAATGGACTTTCATTAGAAGGCTCTTTAGTTGCTGGTGCATCATTTGGAGCATTAGGTATACTGTTTTCAGCAATTGCAGGAATTACTGCTCAGCTTTCTGAGAGTTCAAGAGGTTCAAATGGATTGTCAGCAATAATAATAGGCGTGTTATTTGTTTTAAATTCTATAGGGAACGTTATGGGAACTGTAAATGTAGATGGGATGGGTTTTGAAAGTGCTTGGGCTGTCTGGATTTCACCATTAGGATGGGCTCAGCAAATGCATCCTTTTGACCAAAACAACTGGTGGATATTATGCTTTTTCATAGTTTCATTTATACTCCTTACAAGAATTGCTTTTGTACTGGTAAATCATAGAGATGTAGGAAGAGGAATTCTCTCTGCAAGAAAAGGCACACCTACTGCTGCAAACTGGCTTAAAAATCCTCTTGGGCTGACTTTTAGACTACAGAGAATTAGTTTAGCATCATGGATAATTGCACTATTATTTTTAGGTTTAATTTTCGGAGCAGCAAGTACAGAGTTTGGTGAAATTGTTGAAGATATGGATGCTTTCCCACATCTTCAAAGAACCGCTGAAATGTTTATGTTCAGTTTAATCGGACTGATAGCTGCAGTAGTTTCTATATTTACAATGCTTTCGATACTAAGAATATATTCAGAAGAAAATGGAGGACCATTAGAGTCTGTCCTTTCAACAGCCGTAAGTAGAACTAAGATATTTTTAAGCTATATAGTGTTTAGCATGCTAGGAACAATAGCTATAATAGGTTCATTTTCATTTGGTATTGCCTTAGCTTCGGAAGGGAATTTCAGTCAAGGATTAGAATATATAAAAGCTGGATTGCTCCAAGCAACTGCTATAATTCCTATAGCAGGTTTGATAATAGCAATATACGGACTATTTCCTAAAGTTTCGAAAACAATTTCATGGCTGGTTGTATTTACTGCCTTGATGCTAGGACCTTTTTTCGGACCAATGCTAAATTTATCAGAAAGCGTTCAAAAAATATCGCCCTTCTCCCACATAGCAGTAATACCATCAGATATTTCATATATGAACGTAACTATACTCTTAACTGTTGGATTTGTATTTGCAATAATCGGAATCAAGTCTTTTAATAACAGAAACCTTAGTTTGTAGAAAAGAAATTGAGATGGTAGGACTTAGGTTTTACCATCTCAATTAAAAAAATATAAAGGATAGTGGTTGATATGAATAATAATGCAAAAATTAACAACTTAGTTTGTGATAAAACTTGGAGTGTAGATATAATATGCCAAAACCATTTAGAATATTGGCTTTTTGAGTATTTTGAAGCATTGTCAGTAAAGCATATTTGCAATGGAAATACACAAATAAAAGGCAGCTTAAAAGACATATCTTCAGTATATGGTATTATAGTTATTCTCAGGGATTTTGGTATTGCTTTTAATTATCTTAAAATAGAAAAGATTTTATAAAAATTATAAAATCTTAAGTTTTCTTGCTAAGGCTATGGCTTCTGTTCGACCTCTTACTCCAAGCTTACTGTAGATATTACTTGTGTGCCATTTAACAGTACCTACTGAAAGATATAGTTTTTGGCAAATGTCTTGGTTAGACATGCCTTCACTAATTAGTTCCAATATTTCTAATTCCCTTTTAGTAAGGTCTTCAGTAAGCTCTACGTACTCTGAGGACAAATTAGATGCATTATAATTAGAATTATTGTATTCCTCAAAAGAATCATTGCAATTTTTGGGTGTAGGAACTACAGCCTCGACAATTGAATTTGAAAAAGATGCTATATCATTGTTATTATTAACGTTATCAGCAAATGACATCAAAATTTTAGCAAGCCTTTCTCCCTCGTCAACAAATATCTGAAAAAAACCATTTTTATTCCCTAAATCCAATGCCTTAGAAATTAAACTATAACAATTTTGCAAATTGCAAGTATTATATTCTAGATAAGATTTTAAAATAAGTGTTTCTATATGTAATGGAACATACTCATTTTTTGATACTTTTTCTTCTATCTGATCTAAAATATTAAAAATGCACTGATATTTCACATTATCTTTAACAAGCAATAGTCTTGCCAAAAGTAAAAAACCTTTTTCTTTCCCCTCACTAATCTCCATTTCTTGTGAAACACCAATACTCAAAAGTAAATTCTCTGCTTTTAATAACTCTCCCTGCTGTATATATATCTTTGATTTCCATAGAGCCAATATAATATTAATAAAAACAGGAAATTTTTCAGTCTTACTTATATTTTCAATAAATAAAATACAAGCCATACAGTCATTATAGTCTTTATTTGAAAAGGAAATAGAAATTTTATAGATATAATTCCATGCTATAAAGATTAAGTCTTTTTGACTAACTATTATCCCCTTTTCTACAAATTGTTTAGCTTCTTCTAAATTGCCCTGTTCTCTTAATATATCACCTAACAACCCCCAGAGAGTTCCTATCTTTGTGAGGTTTGAATAACCTAAATATTGAGCAAGCACAAGTGTATCTTTTGCAAATTTTTTCGAATCATTGAGTTTGCCTAAATAGTTTAATGCAATTGAAACCTTTATTCCAGAAGAAACACAAAAATAGTTGCTTCCTGTACTCTTATTATTAAGATGAGCTTCAAAGTAATAGCTGTATGCTTGTTTAGGATATCCTGAAAATAGCTTAACGTCACCCAAAAAGATAGAAATACCCATTCGCCAGAAGTTATTTTTATCCGAAAGTTTAGAAAGAGCATCCTCAGCACTTTGAGTAGCTTTGCTAAACTCATTATTAAATATGTAATAGTAAGTTTTTATTGAAGACAACATACCCAAATATTCTTGGTGCTCAATTGGGTTATCGTAACCTATTTTATCAGCTTCTTCAAGCAAATTTCCGACACTTTTGTTGGACTTAACAACTAAAATAAAAAAAATGTAAATGGCTAATAATCGAGGATATTTTTTTAACAAATCCAAGGAATATAATTCCATACATTTAATTAGAAAACCTGGTCCCTCTAAAGTAAGTAATTTATCTAACTTTTCATGAAAAATATAAGCTGTTTTCTCTAGATTATCACTATAATAAGCATGATATATAGCTTCGGATGGTTCATCCTGTTTTAAGAACCATTCAGAAGCTTTTCCATGAAGATTTTTGTATTCTGCAGGATAATTTTTTTTGAGATGGAAAACAAGCAAATCTGAAAATAGATTATGATATCTATACCACTCTCCATTTGCATCTAATGGGATTATAAACATGTTTTCACGTTCTAAGGATTCAATAATTTCACAGCTATCTTGTCTATTAGTTATTAAGTCACATAGAGGAGCACAAAAATGCTTTAGTATAGATGTTTTTAATAAAAATTGCTTAATGTGTTCTGGTTGACTCTTGTACACTTCTTCGCCCAAGAAGTGTATTATGTGGCGATTGCTCCCTGAAAAATTATCAATAAACTTCTCGTATTCAATAGAATCTTTTAAATTATATATTGAAAGTGCTGCAAGAATAAGACCTGAGATCCACCCTTCTGTTTTATTATAAAGCTTTTCAATATGCTCTTTTTTTAGTTCTACACCTTTTTTTTGTTCTTTAAAAAATACTTTAAATTCTTCTAAAGAAAATTTAAGATTGTTAATACGTATTTCACTAAGTTTACCTTTTGCTCTCCATCTAGTTAAAGGCCAAGGGGGGTCTGAACGAGTTGATACTAAAATATGTACAGAAGAAGGCAAGTTTTCAATAAAGAAAATCATGTCTTTATTTATTTCAGGGTTTGTAATTAAATGATAATCATCAAGTACTAAATATGTGAGCTTATTTATAGAAAATAGCTCATTTAAAAAAGGATATAATATATTCTTAAAATCCACTTTGCCACCTTCCGAAAAATCATTGGATTTTAAAAGCTCCAACGATATAGAACCTATTTCATTGGAAAGTTCTTTTAATGATGTAATAAGATACATCCAAAATTTTTGTGGATAGTTATCTTCTGAGTCTATTGAATACCAAGCAGCATTAATCTGTTGGTTGCTAAGAAAACTTCTTATAGCAGTTGTTTTGCCAGAACCTGCAGGAGAAGAAAACAGAGTTATTGGCTTAGTAAAGCAGTTGTTTTGCAATAAATCTTCACTTATTTGATCTAACAAATGTTTTCGCATTAGTACATTTGAACTAATAGGTGGTATAGTTGTTTTTATTTTCAAAAGATTATTTTGCATTATAAAATTCTCCCTCTAGTTTTTTTAATTATATCACATTATTCTAAAATTAATTATAATTTATGAACATAAATTCAAGAGCAATATTAGAAATAGCAAGCTCTTTAGCATTTATTTTTTTCACTTTTAATTCTCCTGAAATACCACTACTTAAAAGACCCTGTAACTGGTGGGTACGGCATATAGATGATTTCTAATCTTTACCCTAGAATTAACTTCAGTATCCTTTCATAGGCCTTTGGCATTTCTGAAGTTGTTTCTATCATGCCTAGCAGACCAAATCCATTTGTTAATGTCATTAGGGCTATAGCTGTCTGTTCAGGGGACATTGGTAATTCCTTTCCATTTGAAGCAATACGTTTTTCAACACATACCTTATAGTTATCTATTACAAGTCGAATTCGATTAGCTAATTTCTCTCGTATTTCATCGTTCCGCATTGCATGAATAATAAACTCTAATGTAAGCAAAGCCCAATCACGTTCATTATTAATTTCTTCAACAAAACTTTCAGACAAAAACTCATCATTTAAAGATTCACTAGAAGCACCTGATATAATAAATTTTTCAAAGTCACCCGTATCAACTTCAAGATGCTTGTCTAATAGTGCTAAATAAAGTTCTTCTTTATTAGAAAAATTCGCATAAACCGCTCCTTTTGTGTAGCCTGCCACCTCAGCTACTTTGTCAAGACTTGCACCATAATAGCCATGTTGGGCAAATACAGTTTTGGCTGCTTCTAAAAGTGCTTCCCTTGTTTTTTCTTTAGCCTCCGCTCGGCTTAAACGTCTTTTTTTAGGAATATCTTTCATAAAAATCTCTCCTTGTTTATCTTTTTGCGCCTACTCACTGAATTAATCAGTTCTAATATCTCAAAGTATATTTTTGAAAATTCGAACTTGACATACCCACTAGTATTGATATACTATATAGTATGTGATACTAATCAGTATATCAATACTATATAGTATACTAAAAAAAAACAAGAAAGGAAAGCACTATGATTAAAATTTCTAATGTTACCAAACAATATAAAAACGGCTATGTTGCCAACTCAAATATTACATTGAGTGTGGAGCCAGGAGAGGTTTTTGGGCTTCTCGGACCAAATGGTGCTGGTAAAACAACTCTTGTGAATCAATTAATAGGTCTTACAAAGCCAACATCAGGTGAAATTACTATAGACGGAACCGACATAGTAGCAAACCCCGCGACTGCTAGACGACTATGCTCTTTTCAACCCCAGAGTCAAATCCCAATAGACGGCCTTAGTCCAATAGAAGCTATTGAACTTACTGGGCGTATAAGAGGTATTGACAAAAAATTTGCTCGTCGTCGTGCAATGGAATTAATTGAGCGGTTGCAACTTAAGCAATGGGCAAAAACCCGGGGCGAAAATCTTTCCGGAGGTGTCAGACGGCTAACGGCTTTTTGTATGACTTGTGTTGCACCATCTAAAGTTGTAATATTTGATGAGCCTACTAATGATGTTGACCCAGAGCGCCGTCGTCTTTTATGGAAGGAAATACAAAACCTCTCCGATAAAGGTCTTACAATTATTTTGGTAACTCACAATGTACTTGAAGCAGAGCGCTCTACTGATAGACTTGCAATTATCCACAAATCAGAGTTAATTCGTCAAGGAACTCCCTCCTCTTTTAGAAACAATGGAGAAGACCATATGATTTTAGAACTTACACTTGAGGTAGGTAAATCCACAGATAGCATACAGGGTATTGAATCAAATGCAGTACAGACAGGAAGACGTGTCTTTCAGCCTATAAAAATGTCTAAAGTGTCTCAATGGGTAAAATGGGCTAATGAATTAAGAAATAATCGTCTTATAGAAGAGTTTTCTATTAATCCACCTAGCCTTGAGGAATCATATCTGCAAATTGTAGGTGCTGTTGGATATGATAACGGCTTAGAAAATCAATCAAATAATTTAAAGGAGGAACAATAATGGATATACATATTAAACAGTATTTTTTATTATTAAAATGGCAATTACTCAGACTAAGATTAGTTATTCCCCTATTTGCTGTAATTCAAATAATGACAGGAGTCGGTTTTATTCTAGGACTTGGATTTATGGTTCCTGACATAGATACTGAAACAGCACTATTTTTTGTAACAGGTGGTCCAACCCTAGTATTGGTAATGGTTGGACTAGTAATGGTTCCTCAAATGATTACAGAAGATAAGGCCTCTGGTAACTTAACCTATATATGGTCTTTACCTATATCAAGAATTACCTATTTGCTTTCTGACCTGACAATGTGGATTTTCTCAACACTGCCCGGAGTTGTTCTTGCACTTATGGTAGGAAGCTGGTATTATAACTTCCATCTTTCTATTAGTTGGATGATACTGCCATCCATGCTACTGGTAAGTGCTACTGCAAGTTGTTTGGGGTATGCTATTGCTCACTTTATATCAAAACCCCAAATTGTCTCCATGATTACAAACTTGATAGTATTTATATTATTTTTGTTTTCTCCAATTAACTATCCACTGGAAAACTTACCAAACTGGATGCAAAGCGTACATACAGTGTTGCCAGTTACCCACATGGCTGATTTAATACGAAGCTCATTAACCAGCTATGAAATTGAATCACTGCCGACAGCCCTAATCATTGTAAGTGGATGGATGATGGTTAGCTTTGTTGCTGTTGCAGTAGTTCTCCAAAAAAGAAAGTGAATTGGTTTAGCTAAAGCTAAACATCGAGGCTTCAGGTGGAGACTCAACTCCACCTGAAGCCTTATAAGAGGAACTCCACCTTATAGAAGGTGGTTCTGAAAATGTAATAAATATCATATATTTTCTGTTCTATTCTCTGCACTGTAAAAAATTTAAACTGACTCAACCTTTACTTCTTTGCCTTTAAACGCAATACCTATTTTGACAATATCATTAATTCCAATGCCCTTTAATTCCTCGTCATATTTTTTATCCTCTATCTGCTTTAAAGCAGCTTCTAACGCTTTATCTATTGTCTCACCTCTTAAATCACTTGCCTTTTTAAACTCAATTATTATACCTTTTTTACTTTTATCCTTTGGTATAATCATTACATCATATCTTCCATAACCTGATTCTCTGTTTGACTTTATATTATATTCCTTATCTATATATACAAGCATTCCAAGTACAAATGCATGATAAAAACTTTCTGCTCTATCTTCTCCCACATCATTATAGCTTAAAACATTTCTAACCGTTCGTGCAAAAATCTCATGAAATGTATAAATATCTCCTGAAAGTAATGCCTTTAACATTTCATTTACACTTCCGCCTTTTATCGTCTCATCAAACCAATTTTCTAAAATATTTCTAAAAAAGTAGTATACCTCTTTGTTTGGTGCTTTAAGATCACAGTAAACCCCTTCTTCTCTCAAATACAGCTTAACAGGTTTTAAATAACCACTCATAAGCATAAAAGACCATATACTTTTATCCGACTTTTTTATTTCGCTATATACTATATTTTCATCTATTTTTACATCATCAACAGTTCCACCTTCAATTATATTTTGAATGTTAAACTGTATATTCCTATCTCCTGTTGTTACAAGCTCTTTTATAATTGCATTTCCACTGGTGTTTATCCAGTAAGGCTCTAATATTCCCTTATGTATATACATAACAATTGACCAAGGATTGTAAATAACCGTCTGTTTCTTTTTCCCAAACAAATAACCATTATACCACTCTCTTACTTTATCCCCTTCTTCTATTCCATAATAATTTAAAATTTCCTCTACTTCACCTTGAGTAAATCCAAAATATTCACTATAATTGTCACTGAATATAGTGCACACATTTAAATTGTTCATGTCACTGAATATACTTCCCCTTGCAACTCTGAAAATGCCAGTCAATACCCCTTTATATAAATTTGGATTGTTTTTAAAACCTGCACTCATAAAGGCTTTCATAAATTCTATTGATTCTTGCCAGTGTCCATGTATATACGCTTCATTTAAAATTGTGTCATACTCATCTAAAAGCACATAAGGCTTTTGCTTATGATGCTTATAAAGCATCTTTGACAACAATTCTAAACTATTAATATAGTCTTCTACACTACCCTCAGCAAAACATATTTTCTTAAATTCTTTTTTTTCGCTTTCAGTTATTTCTTTTGATTTTTCTAAATATAAATGCCTATTAAACTCTCCTTGTATTGCTTTTTTAATCAAACCTAAATTTATATCCCAACTACTTGTTTTTACATTTTTAAACGTCAACGTTATAACAGGATATTTCCCCTGCTCTTTTGTGTACTCTTCACCTTGAGCCCATATCTTATAACTTTTAAACATATAGCTGTTGTCTTTTTCACTCTTTTCAAAATAATATTTTAATAAAGACATGTTAAGTGTCTTTCCAAACCTTCTTGGACGTGAAATTAAAATAATTTCTGAACCGTCATCTATTATTTCTTTTATAAATAATGTTTTATCAACAAAATATAAATCTTCTTTAATTATTTTTTTAAAATCATCTACACCTACAGGTTGCCTTTTCATAAAATCACCCTTTATTATTATTCATATGTTTATTATAACCCTATACCAGTATAAGTTCCCTATACCAGTATAAGTTGCAATTTTAAAAATCATCTTATATAAAACGAAAGACTCTCAACTATTAATTTCATTCAATTCTCATAAGTGCATTATATTCATTTAATTATACTTATTTTTAGTTATATTCTTTTATTTATAATTAAATATTGACTTTTGGTGTTGATTAAAATAGAATATTAATTATACAAAAGGTGCCTTTATATATAAAATAACTCTAATTGGTTGTTCTAAATTAGATGAAGGCGATTATAGTGACAAATTAACAGCAATTTTAAAAATGAATAATATTAAATCTGTAACGGTAGTCAGAATGCGAGTACCTTGCTGTGGTGGAATTGAAAATGCAGTAAAAACTGCACTACACAATTGTGGAAAGTTGATTCAATGGCAAGTTGTAGTAATATCAACTGACGGACAAATATTAGAAACCTAGATTTTTATGTTTGTATATCCTGTTTTATTTTATTGTTTCAAATGGCCAATCAATTATTCCGCCTAAATTATATACATTAGTGTACCCTAAGCTTATTAGTATTTTCGCTGCAGTAATACTTCTTCTACCACTTCTACAATAAATAAATATAGTTGCATCTTTATCAGAAATCATTTTAGGTGCATCTCTATCAAGAATATCTAAAGGAATGAGCAAAGTCTCAGGTATATGTGCCTCTTCATACTCTGCTGGTGTTCTTACATCAAGTAGAATTATTCCTTTTTCACTGTCAATTCTCTCCTTAGCTTCTCTAGCTGATATATTTTTGTATGTTAAAACCGTTTCTTCTACAACACTAATATTATTATCACTTGTCATATATTGATCATCCTTTTCTATTATGTTAGAAGCATTAATTCCAGAAAGCACAATAACAATAATTATAACTGCACATTTATTCATATAAAAAACCTCCAATTCTTAGTTTTTAAAAAACTATATATATTATTTACCCATATAATTATATCCTTTCACATTTTTTTAAATTTACTTTTTCAATAAACCTTCTTCAATTGTCATATTTCTCATATCTTCAAGCTAAAAATCTATTTTTGGAGAATAGCACCCTAGAAAATCCCTGGCTTTTGTAAAATCATAATATCGGTGTAGCCTTTATTTTTTTCCACTTCACTTTTTACATAATATACTCGGCTCATCATTAAATAGGTGATGATAATTACTTTAATATATTTTTCATCAAAATTTTGAAAATCTCGATTAGACAGATTTTTAAGGGTTGTAGAAATTATATTTAAAAATCTTTTAATTCACCTTCAATTGCATTTTTTTCTATGGCTTGTCTTATTTTTGATACATCAATATCATAATCTGCTTCTTTTTTTAGAAGTTCTCCAAAAAAATCAAAATATAATTCTTTTATAACGTAATTTGGAACATTTAAATCTAATGAAGTAGGTCGTGATTTTTCAATAGTTAAAAACCCAAGGTAAAACAAAAGTGAAGTAAAATCATCCCGATGAAATCTTTTTGATAAACTAAACTCTGAGGTTATTACTGTATTTTGAGTTTTTCCCTCAGTTATTTCTTTTAATACCGCTAAATTTTGCTCTTTATTTTTTAAGTAAAACAACATTGCTAACTTCATATAATCACTGGCAATATTGTTATCAATCAATTGCTTTGGAGGTAAACCACTGCCACTATATTCAGAAGCATAGTATAAAATCATATCACTATTAAAGATTCTTCTTTTTCCATTTTCACTAAACAAATAACCATTATAGTATTTTTTTAAAACTGGCATCTCCTTTTCTATATCAATACTTTTCCCCAAGGATTGCTCTAATACTGATTTTACTTCTTCCTCCGTAAAACCAAGGCATTCATTAAACCGCACATCCATAGATTTGTTTTTACTAATGTTAAAACCACTAGTTAAGCCATCTAATGTAAGTGGGCTTACCCCTGTAGCAAACATTCTACTAACTAATCCACTACCAGTCGCACTTTTAATAACCTCATACCATTTACGTACAAATCCTGTTTGACTAATGGTTTCCTCA
>NZ_JAVDDS010000007.1 GCF_030848475.1 Herbivorax alkaliphila | reverse complement strand
AAAGAGAAACAGACAATAGATTTTGCCACACCAAACACTTCTAAATTCAACATACTTGGTATTACAAAACCTCTAGAAGAATACAACTTCACAAATGAGACAACAGTATGGAGTGAATTGACCGAAGTGGAAGAGGACAATGAGCCTCCTACAATACCAACTGATTTAGAAGTGACTTCAAAAACATACTCAACTGTCACACTAGATTGGACTGAATCCACAGACAATACCAGAGTGTCTGGTTACTACATATTAAGAGATGGTGAAGTGGTTGGAGATACATCATCTACATCATTCACAGATTCAAGGTTATTACCTGAAACAACTTATACATATACAGTGAAGGCGTATGATGTATATAGCAATGTTTCTGATGAAAGTGATTCAGTAGTTGTCACTACTGAATGGGATACAGAACCTCCAACAGAACCAACAGGACTTAATGTTACATCAAGAACAGATGTATCAATAAGTATTGAGTGGAATGCATCAAGTGACAATGTAGGAGTAACAGGATATGAAATTTATAGAGACGGGGAATATTTAGATTCTACTGTGGACACCTTTTATAGTGATGAGGGAGTAAGCCCAGGTATTTCATATAGGTATACTGTCAGGGCAAAAGATGCTGCAGGCAATTTTTCCAGTTACAGCAGGGCTTTGGTTATAAGTACACTTTTAGACGTAGAGCCTCCAACAGTACCTACAGGACTAACAGAGGTTTCAAAAACTGCAGCAACAATAACATTTAGCTGGGAGCCTTCAACAGACAATATAGAAGTAGCAGGTTATAAAATATATCGTGATGGGAATAAAGCAGGAGAAACAAGTGAAACAACATTTACTGATAATGAATTAATTCCTGATACAACATATACTTATACAGTAGCAGCATACGATGAAGCAGGCAACTTTTCTTTAGAAAGTGAAGTTATTGATATAACTACTCTTATTGATGAAGAGTCTCCAACAGTTCCAACAAATCTTAGAATTTCATCAAAATCAGGAACGTCTATAACTTTAGCGTGGTCAGAATCAACTGATAATGTTGGAGTAGCTGGATATGAAATTTATAGAGATGGAGAAAAGGTTGGAATATCAACTGATACTATATATATCGATGAAAATCTTGAAATAGACCAGACATATAACTATCATGTTAAAGCTTTTGATGAAGCTGGAAATGTGTCGCAAAAAAGTAATACTACAAGTGATAGAACAGTTAGACCTAATATAACTAGAATCACACCTTTGGCACAATCTACCATTGGTGGTGAAGGAAACAGTACCATGTGGGTGTATTTTTCAAACAACAATAATTTTGAGGGCTCAAGGGCTGTATTTGAATATTCACAAGATGGGGAAGTTTGGAGCGAAATATCAAATACGAGTGGAAGCAGCTCTAATTCAAATGAATATGGATATAGGTTTAATTGGGATTTAACTGATATTGAAAGTGGAATATATCATGTTAGATTTACAGTTTATGATTCATCCAATGAAAAAGATTCTTTTGAAACTACATATAATGTGAATAGAACAGCACCAAAAGCACCTGAAATAATTGAGATTATACCAGGAGAGGCAAGAATTACACTTGTATGGTCTCAGTCACTTGAAGGAGATGTTACACATTATAGAATATACAGAGCTGAAAATAGTGAAGAAACATTTGAAAGAATAGCTCAAGTATCTGAAAGATCTAATGTATCATATGTTGATACAAATGTGGAACCAGGCAAAACTTATTATTATAAAGTATCAGCAGTGGATAGTTATAATCAGGAAGGTGAAAAAAGCAAATTCAAGGAGACAACAGCTTTTGAAGATACAACACCACCTGAAATTATTGGAATGGAGCCTTTAAATGAAATGACATTTGGAGAGAATGCAACAGTTACTGTAAGGGCTCAGGACAATGTTGCAGTATCTAATATAACGCTGAAATATAGAGAAAATGATGAAGAGGATTGGATTGAGATTGATAAAATCAATACAAGAAGCAGTGCAACATTTAACTGGGATACTTCAAATCTAGAAGGTGAAGTTACAGTGAAGGCAATAGTTGCGGATACATCGGGAAATATAAGCGATCCTGAATTCAGAGCGTATATAATTAATACTACCGGACCATCAAAGGTTGAGAATTTGAGAGCTGAGCCATATATAACGGATATTGTATTGAGATGGGATGATGTACCAGAAGAAGACTTTTCATATTTTGTTGTAGAGAAAAAAGATGCATTAGATGGTCAGTATTCTAATATTGGTGTTATAAATGATAAACTGGGTATGCAGGTGAATAATGTAAAACCTAATTCTAATTATTGGTTTAGAGTGACTGCGTATGACATATATGGTAACAAAGGAGAAGCTTCAGATGAAGTAGAAGTAAAGACAGATCCTGATACAATAAATCCTTATATTACTTCATTAAAACCAGAACCAGGATATTTTGCATATAATATTCCTCTTGGTGCTTCTGCTATGGACAATGTAGCTGTTGAATCGATAACTTTTCAGTGGTCTACAGATTTAGACATTTGGAATGATATTTCAACAGTTAATATATCTAATCCTAGAGATAATGCAAGTGCAAATATAGACTTTGATGTTTCCGAGTTTGATGAAGGTCTTTATTATATAAGAGCTGTAGCAGTTGATTCTGCTGGTAATATAAGTGATACAGAGTCAAATTATCCGTATGCAGAACATATTGTTGATCGTACTGCACCAGCAGTGCCTGAAGATATTGAAGTTACAAATACTGAAGGAAATATAAGGTTAGAGTGGAGTAAAGGCAGTGAAACTAACTTAAAATACTACAATGTATATAGAAGTACAATAAAAGATGGACAATATTTGTTAAAAGAAAATAACTTAACAAGCTTGGGGTTTGTTGATAGAAATGTATCATTTGGTGGAAAATATTTTTACAAAGTGACTGCAGTAGATAGTGCAGGTAATGAAAGTGAAAAGTCAGAAGCTGTAGAGACAGAATTGACTCCTGATACTGAAAAACCCGAGATAGTAAGTGTTTATCCTGAAGATGGTTTAGAGTTAGCAGCAAATCCTTCAATAAGCATTTTGGCAAGTGATAACTATAAATTGCGTGAAATATATGCAGAGTATCAGAATGAAGATGGCGAATGGATAAGGATAGGGGGTAAAATCTGTAGCTCATATAGTGAAGTATTTAAGCTGAATTGGAATACAGATGAGTTATCCAGCGGAATATATGATATAAGAGTTACAGCTATAGACACATCGTTTAATGTAAGTGAACCTTATTTTGTATCATATGAGCTTAAGCTTGATACTCCACCAAAGCCTCAATTAGAAGCTGTAGCAAAAGGATGGAAAATTGAGATTGAATGGAGTTTAGACGAAGCTGAAGATATAGCGGGGTATAGACTGTACAGAAGCGATGACCTTGAAGATGGTTATAGTCTTATAAAAAGCACCCAAGATACAAAATACATTGATGAGCCTTTAAATCCTAATAATGCATATTATTACAAAGTCGAAGTGGTAGATATATATGGAAATAAAAATATGAGCGATATAGTACATGAAATGCCTTTAGATACAGATACAATTCCTCCTATAGCTAAGGCGGGCAATGATAGAACAGCTATAGCAGGATATGGAGTGGTGTTTGATGGAACAAGTTCAACAGATAATCATATGATAGAGAGCTATGAGTGGGATTTCGGAGATGGAACAGTAGCTTCAATGGCCAAGCCTGTACACACATATTCAGAGCCAGGTGATTACGAAGTAACCTTAACTGTAAAAGACCCTGCTGGTAATGAAGCCACAGATACAATAAGAGTAGTGGTATATCCATATAATCAAGTTGGAACAGTTGAACTTACTGTTTTAGACGAAGGTACAGGTACTCCTGTACCAAATGCAGAGGTATATGTTGATTTTCCAGATGATACTCCTAAGTTTTACGTAGCTGATGAAAATGGAAAAGTTAATATAGTTGCCATGGCAGGTAATTATAATATATCGGCGTATAAGACTGACTACTTACCTAAGGAAGTAAACGTTCCTGTAATGCAGTTTCAGACAACAGAAGAAACAATAAGACTTCCTAAAGGAGAACTTGTAGTTGGAGAACTTACAGTAAGAAGAATGAATTTAGAAGAGATTGTTGCAGCAGGTATTGATGTAACAGCTCCAGAAAATCAATTTGTGTATAGATTTAATGTTGAACTGGTATTTGAACAGACTCCATTGCCAGTAGACAATCTTTATGTAAATGGACATGGTAATATTGTAGGAGGCCCTAGACGCATAAGTATAGGTGGTGGAGGTGGAGGCTCTAGACCTAGCGGGAGCTCTGGTGATACCGGTGGGACAGTGGATGTTAAAGCAATACCTAATGAACATCCCGAAGTACCTCCAACACTGGCATTTTTAACAATACCTCAGAGAGTAAGTTGGCTTAAAGAGTTTTTTGAAGTGGGGCTTACGCTTTATAATCAAGCTGACCCACAGTTTGTAATAGTGGATGCTGAAGCAACACTTGATTTACCAGAGGGAGTATCATTAGCACCTACAAAAGAAGCACAAAAACCTACTATAAAAATAGAAGAATTACGCGGACAGGAAACAGAAGAAATAAAATGGATAATAAGAGGAGATGAAAAAGGTTATTACGATCTTAAAGCTAGTTTTAATGGAACATTAATGCCTTTTGAATCACCAGTTAGTGCACAGTTTGAAACAGAGGAACCCTTTAGAGTTTGGGGAGGCGATGCACTTAGAATAGATGTATATGCTCAAAATGCTGCACATATAGGAAAAGAGTATTTTGCACATTTTGAAGTAACAAATACATCAAATTTTCCTATTTATAATTTGAGTACAACTTTTGGTTCATATATTGAACCAGATCCTGTACATGTAATTATCATTGATGGTGAAAAATATATAATTGAAAATGGAGAAGTTTATAATGAAGATGGAGAATTAATGGAGTCTGAAGAGGAAGAAGAAACTGATGATTCAGATGTAAATAATGTTGATGAATTGGAAGAAATTAATGCCTATTCATATAGTGGCGGTTCTTCAGAGTATGGAATGACTTTTGATGTTAACTCAGAGGAGGCACAAAAAAATCTTCCGTATATGCAAAAAGGAGATTCTATTAATACTGATGTCCTTTATCCAGGTGAAAGTATCATAGGAACATATGTTACAATATTTAGTGCTGCAGGGGATCCAAATGAAGTATATTATAGGTTGATAGAGGCATTTTCAACAACAAGCCAAGGGAGTAATACAGAAGTTTCGGTAAATATACACAGAATACCCAGCCACATAACAAAATACAAACAAAATATTATTGATCAATCTTCTCTATGGGGAGATCCTGTAGATACAACATCGGGAGCCTTTGTTACTGACAAAGAAATATTAAGTGTACTGGGATCAACTGATATTTCCCTTGATATTGACTATAATTCACTTCACTTAGAAGAGGGGGATTTTGGAAAAGGATGGGCTCATAATTATGAGATAAGTATTGAAGAAGAAAGTGATGGTTCTATTTGGGTTCATTGGTCACCTTCGAGTTCAGTTAAGTTTTATCCTGAGCAGTTTATAAATAGAGAAGTAACAGGTGCATATTTGGGCAATGGTGTAATCCAAGTTTCCGATGAATACGAATTTAAAGCTCAAGATTATTATCCTTTAGTACATGGGATGGAAGGTTATGTTTTAACTAGGAACGATGATGGAACATACGAGCTTTTGTGTAAAACCATGAATAAATACTATTTTGATGAAAATGGAGTTCTAACAAAGCTTGAAGATAATAACGGAAGATATATTACATTGTCAAGAACAGATGACAGCTTTACTGTAGAAGAGTTTACATCTGGTCAAAGCCTAACTATAAAGTATAATTCTAAAGGATTAGTTGAGAGTGTTTCTGATTTATCTGGTAGAAAAGCCCAGCTTAAATACAATGAAAACAATTGCTTAACTAAAATTATAGACGCAGAAGGTTATGTTTCAACTTATACATATGATGAAATAGGTCGTATTCTAACAGGTACAAATGGTGATGAAATTTTATATTTTGAGAATGAATATGATGAAGAAGGAAGGGTGCTTGTTCAAAATGATGGAGTTGAAGGAGATAACCTTACATATTTTGAGTATGATGATGAAAGTGAGTATTGGAGATCGCTAACAACTGTAACAGATAGAAATGGCAATAAAAGAGAGTATGTAAGTAATAGATTTGGACAGCTGATTAGAATTGAAGATGAAATGGGGTTTGAAACATATTATACCTATGATGAACATGGAAACAGAGCAAGTGTTATTGACGGAGAGGGAAATGCAACTGTTTATACATATGACGATAGAGGAAATGTCTTGACTGTTTCAGATGCAGAGGATACACAGACAGTTATGACATACGATGAAAATAACAATATGGTTTCAGTAGAAAACGCAAACTCTGAAAATACGGTATTTGAATATGATGAAAACAATTTGTTAGTTTCTTCAGAGACGTGTACAGGATTGGTTAATAAATATTCATATAACGAAAATGCCCAAATCACTTCACATACTGTAGAGGGAGTAGGAACTGCTTTCTATACATATGAAAATGGAAAAATGAAAACTGAAACGGATTTTAAAGGAAACATTACCACTTATAGCTATGATGAGTCAGGACGCCTCACAAGTGCTACAAATGGAGAAGGTAGTACATTATTGACTGAATTTGATGCTTTAGACAATGTAATATCAGAATATGATGCTGGGGGTAATAAGACATCGTATACTTATGATAGTCGTGGAAATGTAATTTCATCTACTGATCCAAAAGGTAATACAGCATATTTTAAATACAATGAAAATGATAAACTTATTGAAGAAATAGATACAAAGGGAAATATAACAACCTTTGAATATGATGCAGAAGATAGACTTATTAAAACTACAGACAGTATGGGATATACAAGTGAGACAGTTTACGACAAAGCAGGTAGAGCTTTGAGTGTTACAGATGCACAGGGAAACATAACAGAATTTACATATGATAGAGCAGGAAGACTTTTATCTGAGACAGTTGAAGATTATGGTACAACTACATATACATATTATAAAAATGGGAAGCTTAAAACCATTACTGATGCTATGGGTAACACAACTACCTACTATTATGATTCTGCATGGAGAGTAAATGGTATAGAAAATGCTAAGGGCAGAATCACAACCTTTAGTTATGATTTATATGGGAATGTTTTAAGTGAAACAGATCCATTAGGTAGTACTACAAATTATACATATGATGTTTTAGGAAATATGTTAACTGAAGAAGATGCCAATGGAAATGTTACAGAATATGAATATGATGAAAACAGCAACCTTATTAAAGTAACTGATGCATTGGGAAATAACACGGAATATGTATATGATAAAGAGGATAGACTTGTTGAAGTAATCGATGCAAAAGGCAATTCAACAAAGATGGAATATAATCTTGCAGGTGATTTGGCCAAATTAACTGATGCTCGAGGTTATTCAGTTGAAATGGAATATGACGAACTGGGTAATATGATTAAAACAAAAGACGCATATGGTGTTGAGGTGCTAAATGCAACCTATGATGAAATGAATAATCTTATTGCTTTTGAAGATGCATTGGGTAAAAAAGTGGTTAATAATTACGATAGTTTAGGACGACTTGTTGAAGTAATTGATGAATTAAACCGTAAGACTCATTATTCTTATGATGAAATGAATAGGATTGTGTCAGTAATTGATCCTTTAGGAGGAGAAAGCAAGCAAACATTTGATTATATGGATAATCTAACTACACTAACTGATCCAAATGAAAATGTTCAAACTTTCGAGTATGATGTTTTGGGAAGGCTTATAACTGAGACAACAGCAATAGGAAGCACAATGAATTATGGATACAATTCATTAAATCTTCTTACAAGCATGAAAAATGGGAGAGAACAGGAAACTACATATAAGTATGATGATGCTGACAGACTTGTGAGTTTTACTGATGAAGATGGAACAGTTGAGTATGTATATGATAAAAATGACAATATTTTAGAAGTTACTGATGAAAATGGAACTATTCAAAGGGAATACGATGCTCTTAATAGGGTAACGAAGTATAAAGATTTCAATGGTAACAGCATTGAGTATTCTTATGACAGCGTTGGAAATCTTGTTGCACTTACATATCCTGGAGGCAGAATAGTAAGGTACGAATATGATGAAACAGGCAGACTATTAAAAGTAATTGACTGGGAAGATAGAGTTACAAATTATGAATATGACAATAATGGAAGACTCGTAAAAACTATAAGACCTAATGATACAGTGTTTACCATAACCTATAATAAAGCTGGTCAAATAGTTCAGCAAAAAGATGTTGACAAACATGGGAATATAATAAATCAATATGACTATACTTATGATGAAGTTGGTAATGTAACTGTTGAAGAATCATCAAATGAGCCAGGAGCTCCTGTTATAAATAATGCAACAATGACCTATGATAAAGGGAATAGGCTTATTACCTATAATGGTAATGAAATAAAATATGATGAAGATGGAAATATGACATATGGTCCTTTAAATGGAGAAATGGTTGATTTTACTTATGATTCGAGAAATAGACTTATAACAGCAGGAGATACAGAGTATGAATATGATGCTGAAAACAACAGAACAGCAGTAATAGAAAATGGATTAAGAACTGAATATGTTAATAATCCTCACGCAGTTTTAAGTCAATTATTAATAAGCAAGGATAGTGAAGGAAATGAAACCTTCTTCATATATGGTCTTGGACTTATTGGACACGAAGAAGATAATGGAACATATAGGGCATATCATTATGACAGCAGGGGTAGTACAACGGCAATAACAGATAGCGATGGTGTTGTAACAGATACATATGAATATGCTCCATATGGAGAATTGATAAGAAGAGAAGGAGATACAGACACACCATTTCTTTTTAATGGAAGAGACGGTGTTATGACTGATGATAATGGTCTGTATTACATGAGAGCTAGGTATTATAATCCTGAAATTAAGCGTTTTATAAATCAGGACGTACTTCAGGGTAATATAATGGATGGAAGAAGTTTGAATAGATATGCTTATGCTAACGGAAGCCCAATATCCTTAGTAGATCCATTTGGATTATGTCCTGAATTAAGTCCTTCAGCGGTTGGGCACACAATACTTAGTGTAATAGGTTTTGTACCTGGGATTGGAATAGTGGCAGATGCTATAAATACGGCTTGGTATCTTGCAGAAGGAAACTATAAGATGGCCATGCTATCAGGTATAAGTATAATTCCATTTGTAGGTTCGGGAATAGCCAAAGGAGTTAAATGGGGAAGCAAAGCATTTAAGGCATCAAAGATTAGCAGCAATATTGTGGCACAAGGAAGCAGGTTGGTTAATTATGGAAGAGCAACAGGAAGAGCAATGTCTAATGCCGTAAGTGCAAAAAGATCAGCCTTTACAGCAACAAAAATTGGAAACAGAGTATCAAGAGGTGCAAGTGCAATAGCTCAAAGTAGTCGAAGTGCAGTAAATTTCTCTAGAAACGTTTCATCAAGGGTTATGAATTATGGAGGAGGAGTTGTGAAAAATCTTGGTGGCAAGACATTGAAAAAAGCAGGAAAGAAGTATATTGGTGATGTTTTAGATAATGTTTATGAAGATGAGGAAATTAGTCTAAATTCATTAAGAATCAGAGGGAGTTTTGCTGACTACGCTTTTGAGTCAACTGGTGCAGCGATTGGAGACTATTTTATTGGAGATGACAATTTTACTGCGGCTTTTGCCAAAACAAGCTTAAAAAACTTTTCTAAAGTTTTAGCAAAAGGAATTCAGGGTAAAGAAATAAGTTATAACCAATTTAGTGATGATTGCTTTAAAGATCTTGTGAAAGAGATGATAGGAAGTGACTCTATAAAAAATTATACCAGTGAAAAGCAATTGGAAAGATTATTAGGCAATTAACTCAAGTAGTCAAATAAAAATATTTAGTTATGGGTTAGAGTTTAGAGGTTTTAGCTAAAAAGTGTATTTTAGAATAAAATTTGAAAGGGGATTATTGTATGAAAACAGTTAAATTATTTGTACAAACTACAATAGTATTATTAATTGTAATTTGTGTATCACTTTCGGCATATGCTATACAATATAAATATGATGATTTAAATAGGCTTGTGGAAGTGATGTATGATTCGGGACAAAGGGTAACTTATACATATGATGCTGGAGGGAACATATTGAGTGTACAAAGCAGTGCAGCTTTAATGCTTGATTCAATAGGTGATAAGACAGTTGAAGCAGGTCAATTACTTGAGTTTACAGTAACTGCATCTACAGAAGAAGAGACTGAGTTAGAATATTCCGTGCACAATTTACCGGAAGGCTCAGAATTTAACAACCTTACAAATACCTTTGCCTGGGTTCCTGAATCTACACAGTCAGGTATATATGAAAACATACAATTTGAAGTGACAGACGGAACTTACGTAGCAAGTGAAGAAATCACAATTACTGTAAAGGGTGATGTGAATACTCTACCGGGGGAAAATGTTGAAGTGTTATTTGAAAATAATATTTCTGTAACATTTGAGAATGTTATAGAAGCAGGAGAAACATCAATAAGCGTTTATGATAATTTACCAGAAGAAACATATTTTGATGTGAACCTTATTCCTGGTCATTATGATATTGTTACTACAGCGGAATTTGAAGGTGAGGCAGAGGTGAAAATATATTTTGATATAGAAGGGTTTGAAGAATTCCAAGAAGATTTAAGATTATATCAAATTAAAGATGGAAATATTACTGACATAACAAAAGATGATGTTGTTAACGTAGATGAATCAAATATATGTTATATTAAAGGAGTAATAGAACACTTTTGTTTCTTCTCCGTAGGAATACCTAACAGAGCTCCAGTTGCTGATGCAGGAAGTGATAAAGTGGTTGAAGCTAACTTACAAGAAGGGGCAGAAATAGAATTGGATGGATCGCTATCATTTGATCCAGATGCTAATCTTAAAGGTTTTGAAAGACCTAGTATAAATCCAGATGGAAGAAATATTGTAAGCTATAAATGGAATGGCCCATTTGGTGAAATTGAAGGAGTAAATCCAACTGTGATTTTACCAATTGGAACATGGGAATGTAAACTTACTGTAAGTGATGGATGGATAGAATCATCAGATATAGTAACAATAACAGTTCAAGAAGAGATAGGAGATATTCTATACGGTGATTTAAATGGAGATGGAGTCATAGATTCAAGTGATTTAGTTTTACTAAAAAGGCATATACTTAAAATTATTACAGAATTTCCAGTTGAAAATGGTGAAGTTTTAGCGGATTTAAATGGAGATGGGGATATTGATTCAACAGATTATACACTGTTGCAGAGATATGTTTTAGAAAAGATTGATAAGTTTCCAGTAGAATAGAGTATATTATATAAAGTACGTGGGAGAGCATTTTGCTCTTCCATGTACTTTTAAATAAAGAAGAATTAAAAATCTATAGACTCAACCATTGAAACATACAGTAGTAAATTAGAGGTAAATTTAATTTTGAATGTATAGGCTTTTTGTATTGAAAATCAGATAATATATGGTTATAATAATAATTAAAAATCAAGTTTTTAAATAGGGGGCATGACTAAAATGAAATATAATAAGAAAACAAGCACCATTGGAGACCATTCTTTTGCTACTGCTAATAAAACTGAAATAGATAAACTTAAAAAGAGAATTGATAAACTTTCAATGATAACAGAAGGCTTATGGTTAATTGTGAGAGATGAGTTGAAGTTGTCAGATGAAAAATTAAAAGAAAAGATAAAAAATGATTTAGTTGATGACAGCCTTGAAGGAAGTATATATTCTAAGGCTGCTAAAGCATGTAAAAATTGTGGAAACCCTCTTCAAGCTGATAAGAGTGTGTGTATTTATTGTGGAAAAGAGGCTGGCGATGATGTTTTTAGACATTTTTAATATTTTGCATATATAAAAATAGGGATATTAGGATGCATGGCGTATTTGAATTTATATTTTTTTGCAACTATAATGGTATGTAGTTATATAACATTACCGACAAAGGAGGCTTTTGTATGAATGCATATATTTTTTTAGCAGAAGGATTTGAAGAAATTGAAGCAGTAACGGTGATTGATACTCTAAGAAGAGCAGAAATTGATATTAAGACGGTATCCATGTCAGAAAGTTTGGAAGTAAAGGGTTCTAGAGATGTTATTTTAAAGGCGGATATTTTATTTGATGAAAACGCATTTGAGGATGCTCAAATACTTATATTACCAGGTGGTATGCCGGGAACCAAGAATCTTGCAGAAAGTAGTAAGCTGGCAGATGTGTTAAAGAGCCATGCTAAAGGAGATAAATACATTGCTGCTATTTGTGCAGCACCAATGGTTTTAGGTAAGTTGGGATTGCTATCAGGAAAAGAAGCTACGTGTTACCCGAGCTTTGAATCCTACCTTGATGGGGCAAAAATAAAAGAAGATAGAGTTGTTGTTGATGGTAATTTTATTACATCTAAAGGGCCAGGTACTGCTTTAGAATTTTCGTTAAAGCTGGTAGAGATTTTAAAAGGAAAAGAGCTTTCGGATAAATTAAGAAAAGCTATGATTTGCATAAATTGATTTTTTGTGAGGATGAAAATAATGAGTGATGAAATTATTGTAAAAAGAGCTGTTTTGCATGTTTTAGATTCTGGAGCAGCTATGCCTGTTATATCAAAGGGTGAACTTGAGATAACAGAGGAGTTGTCAGATTATATATCAAAGCATATATACAAGGTTATGGACAACCCAAATACAAAGAAAGCAAAGTTTATTGAAGATGAAAATCCAATGTATATAATGGCGGAAAGCCTTAATGAGGATAACTTTCTTTCAATGACGTCTAATATGGCAAATAATTTATTTGCAATCATGAAAAAAAATATTGACATTCCATCGGCGGATATGATTTGTTGTATTTTTGAAGTGGATGGAAAAGAGCATTTAGGAATTTTAAAGCTCAATTATAAATCAGCATTTACACACTGGGTAGATAATTCAGAAGATGGCAATGTAAACACAATAATAAGCCACAAGACGCTATTGCCACTGGAAAACCAGAGGGTTGAAGAATGTGCCCTAATAGACCTTTGTGATTATTCTTTGAAAGTGCTTGAGAAAAAATATGAGATAAATGGTGAGAAAGAATTCTATCTTAGCCAGTATTATCTTAAATGTACAAGTGAATTGTCTACAAATTCAAAACTTAAAATATTAGACAAAGTATCTAAGGATATAAATAAAAAATATTTTGATGAAGATTTTGAAAAGGGTATACAAATAAAAAAAGCAGTATCTGAGAGCCTAGAAGAAAATGAATCGATAGATATTGAAGATATTGCACAAAAAGTTTATGATCAAGATGTGGAGATTAAAAATGAATATGTAGAGGAAATATCAAAATCAGGCTTGAAAGAAAAAGAAATAGTGGTGCCTGAAAAGTTAGCTGAGAAAAAATTCAGTGTCCAAAAAATAAAGACAGATTCAGGTATTGAAGTGAATTTTCCTCTAGAGTTTGCTAATAGAGACGATAAGATTGAATTTATTAATAATCCTGATGGAACAGTATCTATTTTGATTAAAAACGTGGAAAAAATCACCAATAGGTAACTTGGCATTCTCAAAGTATTTATCCTATTTAAAGACTCTGCCTATAGAAGGTGGAGCTTTTTTTAATGCCTAAGAAAGTGTATTGCTTTCAGGCATCAAAAAAGTCTACCGAGTTTAGCTTTAGCTAGAAAAGTTCACTTAACTTTTATAATGTTAGAGCTTAATTAGTATTCAGATATTAATTTACAGAGCTTTTCTACCCCAGCTTCTATTTTATCTTCTGAAACAGCTGCAAAGCTTAAGCGAATGTTATTTAGTGTGGTAGGAGTGTTACTGTAAAAAATTCTCCCTGGAGAGAAGACTATGTTTTTTGAAGCTGTGTATTCTAAAAGGCTGTTTACCATAAAACCATAGGGAAGGCTAATCCATATATTAAGGCCGCCGCCAGGATTTTTATATTTTAAGTTTCCTGGATTGTTTTTGTCTAAAGAGTTAACCAGACGTATGTAGCGATTTTTATATGTTTCATACATAGAATAAAAGTGTTTGTTCCACAATCCTTTTCTTATATAAAGGTCAAAGGTTCTTTGTATAAGTCCTGAAGTTGAAATGTCTGTTGCATGTTTTGCACCTAAAATGTGTTTTTTTAAATGAGGAGGTACTATCATAAATCCAAATCTTAGACCAGGCATAAATATTTTAGAAAAACTTTTTAGATAAATAACTCGTTCAGATTTATCATAAAATATTATAGGCTTAAAATTTTTGTTTTCAAAGTCTAACTCACTTACATAACCGTCTTCAATTATGTAGGTATCGTATTTTTCGGCCAGCATCACCAACTCTTTTCTTTTGTTTTTTGAGTAAGATATACCTGTTGGATTTTGAAATGCTGGTATAGTATAAATAAGTTTTGGACGATACTTTTTTAAATGATATTCAAGTAAATTAAGGTTTAGACCATCTTCTTCTAAATCTACATCAGCTATTTTAGCACCTCTTGATTTAAATACGGCAATTGCTCCCCTATATGTAGGGCTTTCTGTAATAACATAGTCGCCGTCTTTTAAAAGAGTTTTGGAAATAATATCAATTCCCTGTTGAGTACCTGAAATAATTATTATGTTATCTTCAGAACAATTAACATTATACGTTTTAGATAAATTCTTTATGGAAGAGCGAAGAGGGTGATATCCTTGGCTCTCCTGATAATTAAAGGCATTTCCCATATCACGGTCTAATACCTCATTTAAAACCAGCTTGAAATGCTCTACTGGAAACAGATTTGAAGACGGTGTGGCACTGGCAAAGTTAATTGTATTTTCATCAAACTTTATTTTTCCATTATTTAATACTGAGATATCATCACCAGGATAAATTTCATCTAGAATAACATTCTTATCTAGGTAATTTTTTTTATTAACAGGGGGAAAGACAGCAGATACATAAGTGCCACTTGCCTTTTTTGTATATACATAACCCTTTAATTCAAGTTGTTTATAGCAGTTTACAACTGTTACAGCGTTTACTTTTAAAAGAGATGACATCTGTCTTACTGAAGGAAGTTTTGTTTGAGATAAAAGAGTGCCTTCTTCTATCATACTGCTGATAGTATTAAATAGCTGCATGTATAAAGGGATGTTAGAAACTTTATTTAGTTTAATTGATTTAAATAATTCAAGCATTTTTATCACCATATCAATTATAGCATACAGTTTAGGTAGATGCATTTTTTTTAGACTGGAAATAGTAAAAACCAAGTGATATAATTAATCATTGAAAAGAGGTTAAAGGAGTGGAGAAATGAGTAAGTTTGAAAACTCAGGGGTTTTTGCTAAGCTTAGAGGGTTTGTTAAGCTGGCAAGACCAAAGCAGTGGATAAAAAATCTGTTTGTCTTTGCAGCACTAATTTTTTCAGGACATGTTTTTGAATGGGATTACTTGCAAAAAGCAGCTTTGGCATTTTTGTTTTTTTGTCTGATTTCTGCATGTGTGTACATTTTAAATGATGTTGTAGATGTAAATAAAGACAGATTCCATCCTAAAAAGAAGACAAGGCCTGTTGCCTCAGGTTTGATAAGTCAAAAAGAAGCCATTGCTTTTCTTGTTATACTATTGCCTTTTTCTTTAGTGGCTTCTTTTATGGTGGATTTATTCTTAGGAATAGTAGTGCTTGCGTATTTTTTAAATAACTTATTGTATTCATTAATTGCAAAGCACATGGTTATATTAGATGTAATGTCAATAGCTTTAGGTTTTTTACTAAGGGTAATAGGAGGAGCTTTAGTAATAAAGGTTGACATTTCACCTTGGATACTTTTGTGTACGCTTTTATTATCTCTGTTTTTAGGATTTAGTAAAAGAAGAAATGAACTTATGATTTTACAGGAAGATGCGGGCACCCACAGGAAGATACTTGAAGAGTATTCCCTAGAGTTTATAGACAATATGCTATCTATAGTAACTGCATCTACTGTAATGGCGTATTCACTGTATACCTTTTCATCAAACGCAGATAACTATTATATGATGGCAACAATACCATTTGTTTTATATGGGATTTTTAGATACCAATATATAATATATCAAAAAAAAGAAGGGGGAAGTCCAGAAGAGACAGTATTATCTGATGTTCCCCTGATAGTAAATATATTTTTATGGGTGGTTGCTAGTGTATTGATACTTTATATTTAAAAACAGCTTTAAGGGAGATTTTTTACCTATGAAAAATACAGCCAAAACTGTTGGCATAGTGATGATAATAATGGTTCTTTCAAGGTTTTTATCAATGATAAGTGTAATAGTATACTCAACTTATTTTGGTAATACCCTTGAAATGAATGTCTTTACATATGCATTAAAATTTCCGAATATTGTATTTATTATATTTGGAACTGCATTAGCAACTGTAGTTATACCTATATTTTCAGGGCACCTAGAGACAGGAAACAAAGACAGGGCTTATAAATTTGCCAACAATGCTATTAGTCTTACAGTAATGGTTACATTAGTGTTGTCTATTTTAGGAATGCTTTTAGCCCCTGTTTTCCCTCTTATGACTGAATTTAGGACTGAGGGATATGGTTTTGCAGTTTTATCACTTAGAATACTGTTTCCGGTTATGATTTTTTATGGATTGAACTATATATTACAGGGAATTTTGCAATCGTCAGGTAAATTCAATATGCCTGCTTTTGTGAGCGTTCCAAGCAGCTTAATAATGATAGGGTATGTGCTTTTGTTGGGGGATAAATTTGGTGTAACGGGGCTTTTGATTGCAACATTTCTAGCACTTTCTACTCAGGCACTGGTACTTATACCACCAACATTTAAAACAGAATATAGATTTAAACCTTCTTTTGATTATAAAAATGAAGATGTAAGAAAAGCTGTAAAGCTTATGATACCAATAATGATAGGTACGTCAGCATACCAGTTTAATATGTTTTTTGACCTAACTGTAACTGCTAATTTTGAAGATACGGTTATGATTTTTGGTCTTGTGCAGAATTTAGTTTTAAATGCTGTTCTTGCTTTTATATATTCTGTAACAGCAGTTGTCTTCCCCAAGTTTTCTAAAATTGCTTCAAGGGGAGATATGACTGAGTTTAAAAATACTTTGATTAAAGTTCTTTCATCGATTGTCTATTTTCTAATACCTGCAACAATAGGATTTATTTTATTACGAGAAGAATTAATTAGTCTTCTTGTAGGTTGGGGAAGGATAACTAAGGAGGATGAAACACTGGCAAGCAGTATATTAGCATTATATGCAATGGGTATAACAGGAGTTGGAATCAAAGAAGTTGTTGACAGAGCGTTTTATTCATTAAAAGATACAAAAAAACCTGCTATAATAGGTGTAGTAGTTATGGTTATAAATATAGTTCTAACGCTTATATTAATTAACTTTATATATGAGTATGGAATACCTGTAGGAAATGCAGTTTCAACCCTCTCAGGGGCATTTGTTATTTTGCTTTTATTAAGAAAAAAAATAGGGGCTCTAGGTGCTGCAAATCTTATGAAGTCAGTATTAAAAATAGTTTTCTCCAGCTTAATTATGGCAATATTTGTCGTAATTATTACATATTTTATGAGCAGTTATACTTTTGGAGTTTTACTGACAGACAGGCTGATAAAACTACTTATTCCTTCACTGATAGGAGCTTTAATCTACTTTGGTTTAACGTATATTTTTAAAGTTGAAGAAGCTGTGGAGGTATTAAATAAAATAAGAAGAAAATAACCAGCCCATTTTATAAGTGGTATTTGAATTAGATAAATCACTTTTTTATACATATTACATCTTGATAAAACTGCATTCGCAAAGGTATAGCTAAAATATGAACAGGTAACAGCAGAGCGTTTTTTATAAATCCCTTAGACAAAAATTCATATTTTAAAAATTCGTACCAACCTGCATAGTTTCGATATTTAAGTACACTGAATTTATTATTTTTTAATATTTCAAGTAAGGATTTTTTAGTAAAGCCATTAATATGATAGGGGTGTTTAAAGGGCTTAAAACTAGCAGAGTCGGTCTTTTTACCTATCAACTTAAATACTAATGTTCTAAATTTTAAGATCAAAGCATTTTCATTAGGTACTGCTAAATATAACAAGCCATCCTTTTTTAAAATTCTTTTGATTTCATCCATATATTTTACAGGGTCTGGAACATGTTCTAGAACTGAATCCATGTAAACAAAGTCAAAAGATTCACTTTCATAATTTTTTTCTAACAAATTGCCGACTTCAAAATTAATTCTATTGTTTCTTGCCTCATTTATTCTGTTATCAGAAACATCAATTCCATAGACATTCCACCCTGTCTTATTTGAGTCGATTAACATATAGCCTTCTCCGCAACCTATTTCAAGAAACTTTGTTCCATTAATTAGAGAGAAACTTTTAAATAGTTTTATAACTCTATTTCTCTCTTTAAATCTTTTGTTTTTCCACCATTTTGTCATAAATCCACAAAAGTAGCCTTCCGCATACATATTGCTCCATTCATTTTCTGTTAAATCGATACTAGGTGAAACAAAGTAGTAATTACAATTTTTACAGTAAAATGATTTATATTCTTTCCTTATATAATTAATGAATTTTTGAGGAATGGCTGGTAATCCAATAAACTTATTTGTAGTTCCATTACAAATAGGGCATTTTACTGATTTTGCTGTTTCTATAATTTGGGTCTCCATAATTTAGATCTCCTTTTTCATAGTATATATAAAGAAACACGCTTTTTAGTTTATCATAATATATAATTATTAACAAATTTACTGTTGTAAATTATGTTAAAATTTCGCTGTTTTGCAATTAACTTAAAAAGCGTTAATAATAGCTTGAAAATATTTTAAAAAAGCAATAATAAGTGCAAAACAAATCAGTTAATAAACAAATTCATAAAGATATATGGAATTTAAAATGAATTTGTGGGATAATAGCGACATGAAAAAGAAAATCATTATAATAAAGTGTTGAGATTAATTGTAAAGTTAAAAAAGAATGACTAAGTTCAAGGATGTTTTGGATAAATTAAAAGCAAAGCTTAATTTTAGGAGGAGTGTATGAAAAAAATAAGCTACTATTTATGTCTAATTTCATATTATTTTATAGCAAGACATCTTCCAGGCTCTGACATGCCGTATAGTTTTGGATCTAAAAGAATCAGGCGTTTTGTATGTAAAAGAATATTTAAAAGGGCAGGTAGAAATATTAATATAGAACATGGGGCTTTTTTTGCATCAGGAAGAGATATAGAAGTTGGAGACAATTCAGGTTTAGGTGTTAACTGTAGAATTACCGGACCATTGAAAATAGGAAGTTATGTAATGATGGGTCCAGATGTTATGATATTTACTCAAAACCACAAAAATGATAGACTAGACATACCCATGATGCTTCAAACAGATCCTAAAAGGCCTGTTGTAATTGGAGATGATGTATGGATTGCTGCAAGGGCAATTATTCTACCTGGAGTGACAATAGGAAAAGGTGCTATTATAGGGGCAGGGGCGGTAGTTACTAAAGATGTTCCTGAGTATGCAGTGGTAGGGGGGAATCCTGCTAGAATTATTAAATATAGAAATAAGGATAAAGGCTAGGTTAAACATAGATAATGTTGCATAATGCAAATATCAAAATATATAGTGAACTCGTTTAGCTAAAGCTAAACATCGAGGCTTCAGGTGGAGTCTTAGAATAAGATAAAAAATGTCAGGGAGGTGTAAAAGTGATAAAAGTTTTATATCTATTAAACCATGCAGGTAAGGCAGGAACAGAAAGATATGTCCAAACGCTTATTGAGAAGCTTAATAATAAAAAGATAAAAGCATATTTTGCATACAATGAAAATGGGCTTTTAGTTGAAAGATTAAAAGCACTAGGAGTTGAGACATTTAGAATAGAGATGAAAAATCCCTTTGATATAAAGGCGGTAAGAGAGCTTTCAAAGCTTTGTAAAAGACTTGATATAGACCTTGTTCATACTCAGTTTTTAAGAGAAAATTATATAGCCCTTTTATCTCGTATTTTAAATAAAAAGGTGAAAGTAATGTATACCAATCATTTTGTTATGGAAAATGGTCCTGTTTTAAAAATTACAAATAGGATGGTTACAAGCTTAGAGTCAAATATTATAGCTGTTTGTAATAAGGGAAAAGATGTTATGATTTCAAATGGCATTAGTGGCAAGAAAATTCATGTAATATTTAATGGAGTAGACTTGGAAAACTGGAGTAAACCAGTTGAATCAACCATAAGAAAAGAGTTTGGAATAGGTGATAATACCTTTGTGTTTTTGTGTGGTTCAAGATTTGCACACGATAAGGGTCATAAGTTTTTGATAAATGCAGTGCATCAGCTTAAAAAAATATCTCGAAAAAAGTTTAAATGTATTCTTTCAAATGATGGTCCCTTACTGGAAGAATGCAAAAAGCAGGTGGAAGATTTAGGACTTGGAAATGATATTATATTTACAGGTTTTAGAAAGGATATGAAAAATCTTATTTATGGCAGCGATTTATACATAAATTCATCAGAACACGAGGCTTTAAGCTTTGCAATAATAGAAGTGCTGGCATGTGCGCTTCCTGTCATTGCTACTGATATGGCGGGAAATGGTGATATAATAAATGAAAAAACCAACTGTGGTATGCTTGTGGACTATAATGATGATAAGGGATTGGCAAAGGCTATAAATAAGCTTATGGAAGATGAAAAACTAAGAGATGAGTTTGGAAGAAATGCATTAAAAGCTGTAAAAGAAAAATTTAATCTTGATAAGGTGGCAAAGGAAACATATAATTTATACAGGGAAAGCTTAAAAAATTGACAGGGGCGTGAAGATATGATTATTGATAGTAAAGGAAAGTTGTTTGGAAAGATAAGTATAATTGATATTTTGATTTTAGCTGTTGTAATAGCAGGTTTGGCAGGTGTGTGGCATACGTTTTTTAGGTCTTCTGGTGGTACTGGAATTGGAAGAACACCTGATACGGTAGTGTTTGAGTTTTATGGTGCAGAAGCACCTGATTATGCAGTTAATTCAGTAAAAATAGGTGACTTAGCAAGGGATTTTGACAGAGCAACTACTTTTGGGACCATCACAGATATAGAAACAGATGATTCTGTAACATATGTTGAGACAGCCGACGGTCAGGTGGTACGATCTTCTACACCGGATTATCTGTCTTACTATTTTACAGTTGAGGGAACAGGTATAATGAATGATACCGGTACAGTTACTATAGGTGGTTATGAATATTCTGTAGGAAGAACTCTTCATTTAAGGTTTGGGGACGCTATTGTTACAGGCAGAATTTACAGTATAGATAAGAAGGAGTGATCCTTATGTATGATAGTGTGTTTATAAAAGCTGTACTTTTCATAACTAGCAGGATAGACTCTTCTTATGAAAACAGTTTTTTTAAAAAAGTTATTGATTTTATTATAAATATATTTAAAAAGTTAAATGTATTTTATGAAAATAGTATTGCTGGACGTTCTATAAAAAGACTTGCAGAGCTTTTTCACAATAGTGCCATATTGGGGTTTTTCTTTAAAAAGGGAAGTTTGTCTAAGTGGTACGAAGAAAGTTTATTTTTTGTCGCATTAAATGGAATTGTGAATTTTCCATCTAGACTTTTTAAAAAAGCATATTTAATATTTGAGGAAGTTTTTTTAGAAAGCAAAATTATATGTCTTATAAGAAATGTTTTATCTAGGATGGAAATAATAGCAGGGCTATTAATGGTATTGCTTTTGGTTGTTCCTAATGATAGGTGGAATAACAGGTATAATTTAATCATAGCCTTTGCTCTTACAGGGTTGGTTTTTATCAATACTGTTATACAGAGAAATTGGAAGTTTAATGTAAAAGCTATGGATTTTACTTTGATAATTTTTATGATTACGGTTGCCGTTTCAGTTATAGCCACTTTTTCAGAAAGTATAAATTTTTTAGCCTTTTATATTACATGTTTTATACTTGTAATGGCAATGGTGAGTTTTCTTAAAACCGAAAAATCATTAAAAACATTTATTGAAATAATTTTAATTGGAGTAGTTATAACAGGCATATATGGGATATGGCAAGTGGCAACTGATGCTGTAGCATTTGACCCTTCCTTGACGGATATAGAGCAAAGTGAAGGGCTTCCAGGAAGAATATATTCTTCGATGGGAAACCCAAACAACTATGCACAGATACTTATAATGTTTCTTCCATTTTTTGCATCTATAATAATGAATTCCAAATCTTTTTTGAAAAAATCACTTTATTTAATAATGGCACTTCCACCTTTATTGGCTTTGTTTTACACTGGCTCTAGGTCTGGATGGATAGGGCTGGCAGTTGCAATTATGGTGTTTGTGTTTTTTGCACAAAAAAGACTTATTCCTTTTATAATAGTAGGTGGGATTATAATGATACCTTTTTTGCCAGCTCACATGTATTATAGGCTACTTACTATTTTTAATACTGAAGGTGATACTTCCACCCAGTACAGAGTGGAAATTTTACAGACTATTTATCCAATGTTAAAAGATCATGCTGTTTTAGGCTCAGGGCTTGGAACAGATGCATTTATGAGAGTGGTAAATAACTATTATCAATATACTAAAGGTACACCAGTTCATACTCATGTACTGTATCTTCAAATATGGATTGAAATGGGTATAGTCGCAATACTAAGTTTTATGTGGTTTACTTATAGAACAATCAAAAACTCTATTATCTGTATGGCAGATTCAACAAGAGAGATGAAAAATATTTTGATTGCTGGTGTGTCATCTTTAGCAGGGGTATTGACCATTGGTATTGTAGAGTATATATGGTATTATCCAAGGGTTATGGTGATTTTTTGGTTAATCATAGGTATTCTTCTTTCTGGAATATCTATTGTATTTAATAAAAATCGTAAACTTTCAGAAAGTTAAGAATTTTTACAATACCTTTAACAAAAACATGCAAATTAGCCGATATTAATATAAGAAATGTTTTGCAAAATGAGAGGTTATTTTGTATGTTTAATATTTTAAAAAGAAGTAAAAACTTAAAAAATAAATTTGACAGAAAGGTGTTGAAAAAAAATAATATTTCAATACTTATATTGGATGAACGCTGGAATTCTCTTTTTAAAAATATAAAAAAAACAGATAAGATAATTAGAATTGAAAAAGAACTTATCAATTTATTGAAAGAAGAAGCAAGGCTTAATTCTGAGTTTAAAGAGATTAGTAATCAAAAAAAGAAATGTCTTAATAAAATAATAGAACTTACTCCAAAGGTATTTGAAGAAAACAATGAGAATTCAAGAATTGAAATGGAAAGTTGTGAAAAAAGTATAAAAAAAATAAATCAAAGGTTTGAGGAAATTGGAAAAGAAATTGAAATCATTCCTGATAAAATAAAAGATAAAAACTTAGAGCTTTTAGAAAGCACAGTAAATACTGTATATTTTAAAATGCGAAAAAATCAAAAAAGGCTAAAAGAATTAGAAAATCTAATTGACCAAGCCAGAAAAAGTTTAGAGAGTTATATTGATGAAAAAGGGGAATTATCAGAAGATGATACAGATATTTATACATATTTTCATGATTTAATCGGAAAAGAAGAACTTGAAAAACTAGATAAAGAATATTTTGAAAAATAAATTTTAAAGTGTTTAATGGAGGGAAAAACTAATGATAGCAGTGACACCGAGGCAGATGGGCGAAATAGACAGATTTACAATAAATGAAATAGGAATACCCGCAATGGTATTGATGGAAAATGCAGCTCTTTGTGTGCTAAGAGAAATAGAAAAAGATATTGACAATATTAAAGGAAAAAGAGTATGTTTATTTGCTGGAAAGGGCAATAATGGAGGAGATGCTTTTGCAATTGCAAGGCATCTTTATAATAGAGGGGCAAAAGTTTTAGTATATGTGTTGGCAAAAAAGAGCGATATAAAGGGAGATGCAAAAACTAATCTTGATATACTTGATAAAATAGGTGTTAAAACAATTGAAATTTTAGATAAAAGAGGCTTAGATGATGCTAAAAAATACATTAGTCATACTAACCTGATAGTTGATGGTGTTTTTGGGACTGGAATAAAGGGAGATATTCCATATTTAATTGCAGAAGTCATTAATTTTATAAATGAAAAGGTTGTGCCTGTAATATCTATAGACATTCCATCAGGTATAAATGGAGAAACTGGGCAAATATCAGGAACATGCATTAAGTCATATAAGACGGTTACTTTTGGATATGCAAAGGTGGGGCTTTTTATACATCCGGCAGTTGAATATGTAGGTAAGATAGTGGTAGCTGATATAGGAATACCTAAAAATGTTATAGATAGATTTGATATAAAAAATTATATTATAGACAAAAGGACGGTAGAAGATTTAATACCCAAAAGGCATTCTGACAGCAACAAAGGGGACTTTGGCAAATTACTTTTGTTAACTGGTTCAAAAGGAATGACAGGTGCAGGCTGTCTTACTGGAAAGGCAGCACTCAGATCTGGAGCAGGACTTTTGTACCTGGCAGTTCCAGCCTCCCTTACAAATGTCTATGATTCTAATTTAATTGAATCCGTCACTCTTCCCCTAGAAGATAATAATTCAGGTTATCTTACAAAAAGCTGCATTAAAGAGCTTGAGAATCACATGGGTAATATTGATGTTATTGCTCTAGGGCCTGGACTTTCTACTAAAGGAGATGTTGGAGAGGTTGTATATAATATTATTGAAAATTCAAAAGTACCCCTAGTAATTGATGCAGATGGAATAAATGCTATATCTAAAAATACAGATATATTAAAAAAATGTAGTGTACCTGTTGTTTTGACTCCACATCCTGGAGAAATGGCAAGGCTTCTTAATGTAAGTATAGATGAAGTTCAAAAAAATAGAATTGATGCTGCTAGAAATTTTTCGCAAAGCCAGGATGTAATCACAGTTTTAAAAGGTTCAAAAACTATTGTTGCAGCTCCCGATGGAAGGGTATATATAAACACAACAGGCAATTCAGGAATGTCAACAGGTGGAACTGGTGACGTTTTGACTGGTATAATTGCAAGCTTTATATGTCAAGGGGTAGAACCTTATAAGAGTGCTATAGCAGGTGTATATTTGCATGGACTGTGTGGAGATAATATTTCTAAAAAGAGAGGGGAACATGGTGTTATTGCAGGAGATTTAATTGATGAAATTTCGTATGTTATAAAAAATCATATAAAAGGAGAGATACAAAATGAAGGCTAAAGATATAATGTCAAAGGATGTTGTTACAGTTAAAAAGGATGCTACAGTTGAAGAGATTGCTCATGTTTTAACCGACAAAAACATAAGTGGTGTTCCTGTTGTAGATGAAGAAAATAGAGTTATTGGTATAGTTACTGAAAAGGATATGCTATATAAAAATGTTAAGCCTCATTTTCCACCTGTTGTAGAAATTTTAGGAGGACTAATATTTTTAAAGGGTGTAAAAAAGTATAATGATGAACTTAAAAAGCTTGTGGCTACAAAGGCTGAGGAGATAATGACCAAGGAAGTTTTTACAGTAGACGAAGATTATGACATTGACAATATAGCCACATTAATGGTAGAAAAAGATATAAAGAGGATACCTGTAGTTAAAGATTCTAAACTTACTGGAATAATAAGCAGGGCAGATATTTTAAAGTACATTGCAAAATCAATGGATTGATTTAAGTAAAACATATAAGTTTTAAAGGTTAAGTTAAATAAAGTGAGAGACAGGGGAGGAAAATGGAATATAAATTTAATAGAGCATGGGCAGAGGTGAATCTTGATAATATTGCCCACAATGTACAGGAAATAAAAAGAATAACTGATAAAAAAGCAGAAATTTTAGGAGTTGTAAAGGCTGATGCTTATGGTCATGGAGTAATGGAAGCGGCACGGGTTCTTTTAGAAAATGGAGTGAGTCGCTTGGCTGTTTCTATGCTCGATGAGGCAATCCAACTCAGAGAGAATGGGATTGAAGTTCCCATTCTTGTATTAAGTTATACAGATCCAGAAAGAGCGGAAGAAATAATAAAATATAATGTAACCCAGACAGTGTTCAGCCATGATTTAGCAGAAGGCTTATCTAAAGCCGCTCAAAGGCTTGACAAAAATGTGAAAATTCATATTAAAATTGATACGGGGATGACAAGAGTTGGATTTATGCCCGGATATAGTGCTGTGAAAAATGTTATTTCAATAAGTAAACTCCCGCGTATAATTATTGAGGGATTATATACACATTTTGCTTCAGCAGATGAAAGTGATAAAAGTTATACTAATATGCAATTTGAAAAGTTTACCAGCATAATAAATGAATTAAATAGAGTGGGGGTATATATTCCTGTTAAACATGTTTGCAACAGTGCCGGGATAGTTGAATTTCCTCATATGCATCTTAATATGGTGAGGCCTGGAATTGCTTTGTATGGTTTGTATCCATCTTTAGAGGTGGACAAGGGAAAAATAAACTTAAAACCTGCTATGACTCTAAAAGCAAATATAATACTTGTAAAAGATGTGGAAGAGAACACTTGCATTAGTTATGGAAGAATATTTAAGACCAAAAGAAACAGCAGAATTGCAACTATTCCTATAGGTTATGCTGATGGATATACAAGGCTATTAACTAATGAGGGGGAAGTACTGATAAATGGTCAAAGAGCTCCAATAGTAGGGAGAATTTGTATGGATCAGTGCATGGTAGACATCACTGATATTAAGGGAAATGTAAATGTAGGTGATGAAGTGGTTCTGTTTGGAAAACAGGATGGAGAAGAGATAAAGGTTGATGAATTGGCTCAAAGCATTGGTACAATAAACTATGAAGTAGTAAGTATAATTGGGAAGAGAATACCAAGGGTATACTTTAAAAACAATAAAGTACACAATGTTTTAAATTATTTGATATGATTTTTAATCTAAAGTTTGTATAATTTACAACGTCCCTTTCTTAGAAATATAATGCTTATAGCTATAAATATAATAGATGTTAACAAGGTGATAATTGGGATATTTGCATTGTTTAGCCAGCGGGTTACTCCATATAATGAACTGTAAAAAATTCTTAAAGAGAAAGAAAAAAACCTAGATACTATTATAGGAAGGTCGCCTGTATCAAATGATAATCTTAAAATAGAAGTAATTGCAAAGACAGACCAAAAAATTATCGAAAAAACCATGACATGTGTTTTGTGCATGGAGATAAATAGTGCTGCTATCCACAATAGGATAAAAGCTGCTGTAAAAAGACCACCTAAATCTGTTGCAGGTACATCAATTGTAAATGTAAAAGAATTAAATAAAGAAACAGAAATCGTTAATAAAAACAAAATAATGATGGTGTAATTTCTTTTTAGAAATTTTTTCATTTATACGGCCTCCTTAAAAATTATATATATTTAAAAAATTGTTATAACTCATAAATTTTGTTGTCTCCCCAAAATCCTATGAATCCCATCATCAAAAACCCATTAATCATAGGTTTTTTGTCCTTGAGAGTAGGACATTATTTCTAAGACATTTCTTAGGATAAGAATTGAAGTATATTTATATGGTTTATTGAGTAGTTTTAAAGTTAAATTTTTTTTAGAAACTGTATATTAATTGTATAATTTAGTTTGTTTAAAAGACTATTTTTCCTATATTACAGTATATGAAAATTTTAACGAGATATTTCAGTTACTAACGTTCATATTCATTATATGAATATGAAAATATTTAGTCAACACTTTTTTAATATTTACGTATAATAATATAAAGAAAGATTAGAAGAAATGAATAGTTTCCCATATAGTTTTGCTCGAGGACTTATTTGTTTTTTGAATAAAGAAAGGTGAACCGGGTATTATAAAAATTAATTAATGGGAAATAAACTACTAAAAAATTATTTTATGATAATATTAGTATAAAATGCGGCAAAATATAAAAAACTAAATAATGAAAATTTATGTTGAGATTTATGTGCAAAGAACACTCTCTTATATAATGATGGAGAAAATTACATAGGAAAAAATCAGGTAAGTAATTAAATTTTAATTTGACCCATGCATATGTTAAAGGATATAATGATATATATAACTATGATAGTAAAAGTACATCATTTGAATTTTTCTTTAAATTTTAACCCAAAATAAAGAAGCGGGGGTTTTACTTTGGCACAAATTAAAAAAATTTTGATTAGTCTTCCGGATAATTTATTAAAAGAGGTTGACTCTATAGTTGCTATGGAGAAAATCAACAGAAGTGAGTTTGTCAGGGAGGCGATGAAACTTTATATACGAGAAAAAAGAAGAATTGAAATGAGGGATAGAATGAAAAAAGGTTATCAGCAGATGGCTGAAATTAATTCTAAACTGGCAGAGATGTGTTTTGAAGCAGATAATGATCAACAGCAAAAATATGAGGAAGGCCTCAGGGAGTTGGAGAAATAGTGCTAATAAGACGTGGAGACATATTTTATGCAGATTTAAGTCCGGTTGTCGGTTCGGAGCAGGGGGGCGTAAGACCTGTATTAATTGTACAAAATGATATTGGCAATAAATATAGTCCTACTGTTATAGCTTCAGCTATAACCTCACAAATAAATAAAGCTAAATTACCTACTCATATAGAGCTTAATGCTAAAGATTATGGCATTCCGAGGGATTCGGTAATTCTTTTGGAGCAAATAAGAACCATTGACAAAAAAAGATTAAGGGAAAAAATAGGTCATCTTGACGATGAGCTTATGAAACAGGTAAATGAGGCAATTGTAATAAGCTTTGGATTGGTAGACATGTAAAAACATTAGGGGGTTACAAAAGATGAAAAGATTAAGGAATATAAAAAAATCATGGGCTTTTTTAGCATTTTTAATTTTGAGTATTGTGACAGTACATATTATTCAAATAGCTTATGCTGAACCTGAAGAAGGTCAAACAATACTTGTTACTCAGGATTATGTTGATGAGAAATTTAACGAATTTGCAGATGCTAATGAATCAAAAATATTAGAGAGGGAAGAGTTAATTGAAAAGATGGAAAATGAGCTAAAAGAGATGGAAAAAGAACTTATGGAAGTTGAAAAGTATGGAAAGTTTGTAGCGTTAGAACTTGAAGAAGGTCAAACTTTAATTGCAGGAGAAAGTGGAGAAATTATTTTAAGAGGCGGGAAAGCTAAAGCTATAGCTGGAGAAGCAGGCGGACTGTCAGATGTTACAGCAGGCTCTGGTGTAGATATTACTACTGATGAAGATGTTCCACTTAATCACTTGCTTTTAGTGTCAAGAGATGATGGAAGAGGAATTAGAGTCGTAAGTTCAAAAGCATGGGTTCTTGTTAAAGGTCCATATGAAATAGAAGGCATGATAGATGAAACAACAGAAGATATAGAAGAAGATATAGAAGATTAAATGAAGAGGACAAAAATTTGTCCTCTTTTTCAATTCTTATAAATGCTTTGTATACATAGTTTTATTTTTTTTGCAACAACTAAAAAAATAAACTTTGGAATGTCTAGCATCCTAAAAAAACGCTTAGGGTCTTTAAAAAGTCTGTAAAGCCATTCTAAACCATGATTTTGAAAAAACTTTGGTGCTCTTTTCATTTTTCCCGCAATTCCATCAAAGGTTCCACCTACTCCAATACAAACCCTAGCATCTATCTGTTTTAGGTGTTTATATATCCATTTTTCCTGTTTTGGTGCTCCTAGTGCTACAAGTAATATATCAGCTTTAGAGGAGTTTATCTGATTTATTATTTTATCTTCCTCACTTTCAGAAAAATATCCGTCCCTTATGCCCACTACATTTATATTAATGTTTTTATCCAATAACTTTTGGTGTGCCTCTTTAGCAACTCCAGGCTTCCCACCTAAGAAAAAAAATCGTGCATCTTTATTTGAAAATTTTTTAAAGAGATTGCAAGTAAGGTCAAAGCCAGCTACCCTATCTTTTAGTACAGGTTTCAATATTTTTGATGCCAGTACTACACCAGCACCATCAGGGACTACAAGGTCAGCACTACGCAATATTTTTTTAAAATGTGAATCTCTCTGAGCTGCCATCATTATTTCTGCATTTGGAGTAAATACAGAATGTGATCTATCACCATTTAAAAGGTTTTCCACTATATCCAAAGCCTCATTCATTGTAACATTATCTACAGGTACGCCAAGGATATCAACTGTTGTACGCATATATAAATAATTCCTCCTATTAGTTTTCATCTATAAGTTCAAGGGCAATTTTGGCATTTTTAAGAGCTTTATCCCTTAATACTTCAGTGGTTTTTTCAAGGTCTTTTTTTATTGAATCTCTTTTATTCCAAACACAGTCCACTGTTTCAATTATTTTTTCAAATTCCAATGAGCTGACATGGCCGGCAGAAGGCTGATCTATATACTGCATAAAGCCTTCTACTTTTGTTTCATATACCAGTCCCACCAAAGGAATTTTAAGGCTTGCAGCAAATATAAGGGCGTGAAGTCTCATGCCTATTAATAGCTGGGTGCGACCTATTATTCCAAGCATTTGAGGAACACTGTATTTATTTCTTATTACATAACATTTGTTTTTCATTTTTGCAGTAATATTATCAATTATTAAAAGGTCACCTGGATAGTGCATAGGTATAAAAAGAGATTTTACACCATAGGTATCATATATATAATCTGCAACCTTTGCAATGACTGTTTGATATTTTTCGTAGTCTGACCACTTTCGTACTGAAAAACCGATGAGGTTTTCACTTGGGTTTATATTTTCTTTTAATAGTATCTGGCTTACTTCTTCATCACTTTCAGCCTTTATAGTTACAGCAGGATCAGCAGTTAAAGATATTTTCGGTTTTTTTATACCTAGGTTTTGTATTTCTCTGTGGGATAGTTCTTCTCTCAAGGTTATTGCATCTACTTGATTTACAACTTTTCTGGTTAATTTACGATTGTTCTTTTTATTTAAAGGTCCAATACCATTAGCGTAAATCATTACTTTCATACCAATCTTTTTTGCAAGCCAAATCATTCCAAGGTAGTATAAAAGAGAGCGTGTACTGGTGTTATCCTGAAGTAGATTTCCTCCTCCATTTAAAAACAATTTAGACTTTCTCATAATACTTATTATTTTTGGAATATTAAATCTGTTTATTGAGTCTATATTATATATCTGCCTAGTTTCTAAAGGATTTTTAGATAGCACCATTATTCTCACATCTTTTTTGTATGATTGAAGATTATCTATTATAGCTTTTAACATTGCGTCATCTCCAATATTTTTAAAGCCATAGTATCCTGAAATTATGGTATCGTAAGTGTAGCCAGATTTTCTTTTTTCATCTTCTCTTTCTAATATAGTGTTGTATATGCTTAGTTGAGTTTTGCACATATTATGAAGGGAAAAGTAAGTGTTAGCCTTTTCAAAAAGACTATCTCCCATTTTTTCCCTAAGTGATGAATTGTTAACTAAATTCAGCAGGTGCTTTGAAAATGTTTTATGATCTTTAGGCTCAAAAAGAAAACCATTTTTTCCACTTTCGATAAGATCGGATATTCCTCCTACATTAGTACTTACAGTTGCTTTTTTAAAAAGGGCACCCTCTAAAATAGCATAGGGAAAACTTTCACTTAAGGATGTAAGTACATTAATATCTATACAATTAATTAAGTCTAATGGATCATTAACAAAACCAAGAAAAAAGACATTATTATTTAGCCCTAAAGAAGAAGCCTTTTTTTCTAAAGATTTTCTTTCTTCCCCGTCTCCTCCAATTAGAAATTTGACAGAGGGGTTTTTATCAACCACCAGTTTAGCAGCCTGTAAAAGAGTGCTTATGCCTTTCACAGGGTGTAGACGTGCTAATATTCCAATTAGTACATCATCTTTGGCAAAGTTTAAATTGTATTTATTTAAAAAGTGTTCTTTTGAAAGATTTGAAACTTCCTTCTTGAAATCAATTCCATTATATACAGTGAATATATTTTGAGGACTAAACCTTCTTTTAATAAGCATTTGCTTAAAATTATTTGAGACCCCTATATGGTATTCGATAAATCTTAGTGCCACTGTATTTATAAGGCCAAATGAAAACATTTTTAAAATGTTTTGAAGGTAGTCAAGCCTGTAGTCACTGTGAACAGTTGTAACTACAGGTATTTTTGTGAATTTCTTAACTGACACTGCAATCATATTGGCTTTAGCTCCATGAGAATGAATTACATCATAGTCTTCATTTTTTATAATATGAAGGATTTTGCGTATGTCAGTAAGTATAGTTCCTGTTTTTACAATTTCTACATTTATGCCCATTGCACGTGCATCATCTGCAAAGGGACCTTTTCTAAAACTTATCAATTTAACATCTATATATTTCCCAAGTTCATTAACAAGTGAAAGAACATGGCTCTTAGCTCCTCCAACATCACCACCACCAATTAAGTGAAGAACTTTCATAGGTATACTCCTTAATACATTTGTACACGACATTAAATGTCTGTGCCATACATAAATTATTTTCCATTAAACTACTTAATATAAGCTATATTAACACCTAAGACATTATAGCATATCACAATGTTAGCTGCAATTTTTCTTCCATGTTTTGATTCAGATAAGAGACGGTTTTTTATTTGAGTTTGTCATAAGTTGTTCTTTTTAAAAATACTAATAATGAGGACAGTTTTAAAAAAGGTAAATTAACTTGATGACTGGTAAATCATTTGTAAGCGGTGCAATAGTATTAATGATAGCTGGATTTATTGTTAAGATATTAGGGTTTATATACAGGATATATCTTTCAAATCTTATAGGGGCAGAAGGTATGGGGATTTTTCAACTTATTGCTCCAGTATATTCTCTTGTTATATTAACTCTTTCTTCTGGCATATCAATTGCTGTTTCAAAAATGGTGGCTGAACAGACAGCAAAAAACAATCATGTAAATTTGATAAGAATAGCATCCTGTGCCTTGGCTATTGTGGTAGCTGGGGCTCTGATAGCATCATTGGGTATATTTATTTTTATAGATCCAATTGTGAATGTTATTCTAAAGGATTCCAGAACATATTATTCCATGCTTTTGCTGTTGCCATGTATTCCTGTAATTGCAGCTGCTTCCGCTGTTAAAGGGTATTATTATGGAGTGCAAGATGTTGTTCCAACTGCCTGTTCTCAGGTTGTAGAGCAGGTTGTAAGAATAGGGATAGTAATGTTAATGGCAGGCTATTTTGTTGATATAGGGCTTGAATATGCCTGTGCATTGGCAACTGTAGGAATGGCTGTAGGAGAGATTTCAAATCTGGCTGTTTTACTACTGATTTTTAAAATTAGAAAGAGAAAATCCTTATTGAACAAATCAAAAAAAGGTTTTATGAGAAAAAGAACTATTTGTACAAATTTAATGAAAATATCAATGCCTATATCCTTTAATAGGTTTATTACGTCAATGATGGGGGCAATAGAGCTTATATTAATCCCGAGAATGCTTTTAATAGGTGGTATGAATTATCAAGCTAGCTTGGTGGAATATGGAAAACTTACTGGAATGGCAATGCCCCTAGTTTTCTTTCCTTCCTTAGTTACTTCTTCGCTGGCTACAACTCTTGTACCTGCTATTTCGGAAGCTTTATCCTTAAAGAGCTTTAAAATAGTTAATTATAGAATATCAAAATCAATTCAATTCACTTTTATTTTAGGGTTTATATTTACATCTATATTTATTGGGTTTTCAAATGAAATAGGGGATTTGGTTTATAGAAATGAAAACATAGGTCACATTTTATATTCACTATCTTTTACATGTATATTTATATATTTACAGCAAACTCTTCTGGGAATATTAAATGGATTGGGGAAGCAGGGGGTTTCTCTTAGAAATTCAATAGCAGGCTATATTATAAGGATTTTATTTGTAGTATATTGCATACCTGTATATGGAATACAGGGTTATATAGCAGGTATTGTAATAAGTTCAGCCTGTGTTTGTATTTTGAATGTTTATACGGTAACAAAGATGACAGGGATGGCTCTTGACTTTAGAAACTGGATATTAAAGCCTGGAATAGTTTGTATTGCAATAGTTTTTGCTGATAAATATATAAATAGCTTTTTCACTATATTTGGTATGGGAAGTAGTGTTACAGTAATAGTAAATATACTTGGTAATGTAGTAATTGCATTTGGCCTTATGTTTGTAATAGGTGCTATTGACAAAGAAGAGGTATTAAAACTTTTAAAATAGGTTTTTCACAAATAGAAGTTGATTTACATAGTCTGTATAAGAAAGACTAAGATAATTATAGATAAATAAAAAAAGATAGATTTATTTGCGAATAAAGGTCAGAGAAAGTCAAAAACAAATATTGTTTATGTAATTAGATATGTGGTATAAATAATATAGAAGGTCAAAGAAAGTCAAAGTTAAAAACAAAACTAAAATGGAGGTGTTTTGTATGTTCGGTTTAACGCCATATAACAAGAGAGGAAATAGGCTTTCAGTAAATGAAGATGTCTGGGGATTTAGTAAAAACATTTTAGATGGTTTTTTAAATGATCCGTTTTTTGCAGGAGTTTTTTCTGGAACAGATGGAATTAGAGCAGATATACGTGAAACCGAAAAAGAGTATATTGTAGATGCCGAAATCCCTGGAGCAAAAAAAGAAGACATTAATGTTGAACTAAGAGATGATACCCTTACAATTTCAATTGACCGTGGCGAAGAGGTAAAAGATGAAAGGGATAATTACATTAGAAGAGAAACAAGATATGGTTCAGTTGCAAGAAAATTTTATGTTGAAAATGTAGTTAACGATGCTGTAAAGGCGAAATATAAAGATGGAGTACTAACTATAGTGCTACCAAAAGACAAAAATGCAAAGAAAAATAAACACAAGATACCAATTCAGTAGTTAATAAACAAGTGCAATTGCTAGCTAAATTTTAATACTGAAGGCTTAAAGCTTAAAGCAGGGGCTTAAAGCCCCTCTTTTAGTGTGCTATGAAGTCTTAGAACCAAGCGAAAGAGTTAATATCGAAGGGGCTTGGTGTCCCGAGATTTTGTTAGCAAGGGAAATGTAGCGGGAAATATTAAGTTTATTTTAATTTTAAGTAAAGATTTTGTTAAACATAAGGTTAGCAGGACAATTATATATAATAATGGTAGATAATTTCATTTCTCTGTGCTATAATAATTTTCGGGGAGTACATTTTGAGGAGGTGTGACATCATGAATGAGAATACAAATAATTTAGAGAAGGAAATTGTTGAAAAAAACCTGCTTATCAACTCTCTTGACCAACATCATGATTCTAAAGAAATAAAAATCCAAGATGTTGAGGTTGAGTTGGATGGTCTTTTGTATCAGTATTATAAGAAGCTGAGGAAGAAAAAAGAGTAGTATAATATAAAAAAGACAAGGGGACGGTTCTCCTGTCTCATTTTTTTGAAAATGAGACAGGAGAACCGTCCCCTTGTCTTTTTGTCTTGGTTGACAAATGGCTTCTTTTGTTGTATAGTTAATTATATAAGTAATTAACCGAATAACTAAGGGGGTGGCGGGGTGTTTTTAGATTTTAATAGTGATATTCCGATATACTTGCAGGTTTCACACTATATTGAGGATGGAATTTTAAAGGATATTTTTAAGGAAGAAAGTCAAATTCCTTCTACTACAGAAATATCTGTGAACTACAAGGTAAATCCGGCTACGGTGGCAAAAGGATTTAATCTTCTTGTAGAAGAGGGGATTATCTACAAAAAGAGGGGGGTCGGAATGTTTGTAGGGGAAGGGGCTAAAAGTAAACTTAAAGAAAAACGAAGAGAAACTTTTTACAATAGTTATATAAAGGGACTACTAGAAGAAGCAAAAAAACTTGATATTTCTATTGAAGAAATAATAAAAATGATTGAGAGGAGTGGTTGAAATGAGTGCAATTAAAGTTAAAAATATTACTAAAAATTATGGCAATATATGTGCCTTAGACAATATTTCACTTACATTTGAATCCAATAAAATATATGGGTTATTAGGAAGAAACGGAGCTGGTAAAACAACACTTTTAAATCTTATCACAAATCGATTGTTTCCTACAGAAGGTGAAATTACCATAGATGATGATTCAGTGATTGAAAATGACAGTGCAATAGAGAAAGTTTTTTATATGGCTGAGAAAAATTTATACGAAGAAAGTTATTTAGTAAAAAAAGTGTTTAAATGGACAAAGGAATTTTATCCGGACTTTGATATGGACTATGCCCTTTCTCTATGTGATAAATTTGGTTTAAAAGCAAATAAAAAATTTAAATCTCTTTCAACAGGGTACAATTCAATAACAAAACTTATAATAACACTTTCATCAAATGCTAAAGTTTTAATATTTGATGAACCTATTTTAGGACTTGATGCTTGTCACAGGGAGTTGTTTTACAAAGAACTTTTAGATAATTTCATAAAAAAGCCAAAGACAATAATAATATCTACTCATATTATTGAAGAAATATCGGATATTTTAGAGAGGGTAGTTGTAATAAATAAAGGAAAAATAGCGCTAGATGATAATGTTGAGAAAATACTTGAGAAAGCATGGTGTGTATCAGGTGCAGCTAAAAATATTGATGAATTTGTTAAAAGTCGAAATTGTATAAATGTTGAACAAATGGGGGCATTTAAATCAGCAACTATTATGGGAGAAGTGACAGAGTTAGATGAAAAAGAAGCTAAAGATTTAGAACTTGAATTTTCAAAAGTAGAACTTCAAAAGCTGTTTATACATTTGACAAAAGGAGGTATGAATAAATGAAAAGTTTAAAGTTTGCTAAATTTCAAATAGCTGAAATGATACCATCTACAGGAATTTTTTATTTAATATTTTTGCTTGTGTTAATATTTTTGGTGTCGCTTAATTCAAGCAATGGCAATACTAATACTTCTGGACTGGAATTTGCATCTATTATATTTTTATTTATATTAGGCTTAAGTTGTTTTAGAAGCAGTTTTAATTTTTCCCAGGCGAATAATATTTCAAGGAAATTGTTTTATAAAGGAACAATAATGTCTATATTTCCTATTGCTATGACAATGTCAATTTTAGATTTAATTATAAACAGAATATATAACAATTTCATACCAAGTCCAACTAACTTTGATATGATATATGGAAGTTACAGGGATACTGGTATGAGAGATGCAAGTGGAGTTATTACATGGGTACAGGAAAATGATGTTTTTACACTTTTGGGTACAACCATATGGCAGTTTGCTTTATATAGTTTAGTTTTTATCACTGGAATACTGATAACACTTATTTATTATAGGAGTAATAAACCACTAAAGGTTTTGGTTTCTGTTGTTCCTGTAATGCTTATAATATCACTAAATACAACAAGTGGATGGATTTCTCAGTCTTTTCTGAGCGGTATAAAGGATTTTGCAGCTTTCGCCTTTTTGGAAAATTCATATTTGGCAGCATTGAGTTATGGAATTATTGGGGCAGTGTTTTCAATGTTTATATATTTACTAACTAAAAGGGCTATAATTAAAGACTAAAAGACAAAAAGACAAGGGGACGGTTCTCCTGTCTCATTTTTTTAAAAATGAGACAGGAGAACCGTCCCCTTGTCTTTTTCACCCTGTTTAAAAGGCTTATGATTTAGAAAGATATATTCGATATATATAATAGAAATTACTTAGAAATAAAAATGAATAAACAGGGTGGAATCTATGTTTTGCTTTAACTGTGGAATTAAGCTTCATAATGGAGAAATGAAAGAATGTCAGCTTTGTGGCGTAAAGTTTTCTAAAGTTTGTTCAATATGTGGTTTTCCAAATCCATCTATGGGAAAATACTGTTTTAATTGTGGGAAAAAGCTTTCTATACCAGATTTGCCTGAAAATATAGGAGATATTAATAAACTATCAGAAAACAGAAAAAATGTTGCTGTTATATTTGCAGATGTTTCTGGATTTACTGCTCTTTCTGAAAAAATGGATCCTGAAGAAATAAGAGAAATAATTAATGAATGTTTTAATTACATAACTAAACCTGTATATGAATTGGAAGGTACCATAGATAAATATATAGGTGATTGTGTAATGATTCTTTTTGGAGCAAAATATATACACAGGGATGATTCAAAGAGGGCTGTAATGTGTGCTGTCAATATGATGGATAGGGTAAAAGAGTTTTCAGAAGAGAGGCTTTCAACAAAGGGGTTGTCACTAACTTTGTCAATTGGTATAAACTATGGCTTGGTAGTAACAGGAGGTGTGGGAAATGCCTTTGATAAAGATTACACTGTTATGGGAGACATTGTAAATACTGCACAAAGACTTCAGTCAAATGCAAAAAGAGGAACAATTCTTGTTTCTGAATCAGTATTTGTTGAGACAAAAGACATTGTTCGTTATTCAGAGCCTGAAGATATCAAAGTAAAGAACAAAGAAAAACCTGTAAGGTGTTATTCTCCAATAGAAGTTAGTATAAATAATTTAGATCAGAATAAAGTTAATTTTATTGGAAGAGAAAAAGAATTAAAACACCTTATATCTACATATAACGATGCAGTTAACACGGGTACAAAGTGTGTAAATGTAGTAGGGGAAGCTGGAATTGGTAAAACAAGACTTTTAAAAGAGTTTTGTTCTAAACTCAATAGTGATAATAAAAAAATATGGGTAGATTTAAGCTCGTTATATCAAAATAGAGTTTACTATACAATTTCAAGCATACTTATGAAAGTGCTAAATATTAATTCTACTGACAATGCCAGTGTAAAAGAAAGAAGATTAATGTCCTTTTTAGACTACATATTAGGGGACTTAAATGAAGATGAGATAAAAAGAAATTGTGATTTTATTGGACTTATATTGGGACTTGGCAGGGACGAGGAATTTGAAAACATACTTAACTCAATGACTTTTGACAGTATTAAAAGAGAGTTAATTAAGCAGTTGTCTATTTTTTTTACAGGTCTTTCTAAAAAGCAAAAACTATTAATAATAGTTGATGATATGCATTGGTCAGATACAAATTCAATATATATATTAAAAAAGCTAATTAAAATGCTTTCATTTTCCAATATAACTTTTATATTTTCTTCAAGAACAGAGATTAAAGAATTAAAATGCTCAAAAGAAAAAGATATTCATATATTAAAAATGTGTAAATTAAAAAGAGAGAATATCAAGAAAATGGCATGCCAAATTCTTGATACTAAAGATATAGATAAGGATTTTTTAAATAAGACTGTCAAACTTACAAACGGAAATCCTCTGTATGTATCTGAATTTATTTGCAATATAATCAAATCTGATAGCTATATTATAAAAAATAATATTGGATATATAAAGGTGAATGAGGTAAAATCATTGCCTTCTAATATTCAAGATCTTATTCTTTCCAAATTTTCTGAGTTTGAAGATGATGCGAAAAATATATTGCACATTGCTTCAGTGCTTGGCAAGGAGTTTCATCTTTCTATTTTAAAAGAAATTCTTGAATGTAGCGGTGAAAAAGTAGAGGAACTACTAATAGTTCCTCTACAGATGAACATTATTTCTCTAAAAACTGCATATACAATCTCTGGTCTAGTAGAAAAGGTTTTTGTATTCAATCAAGATATGGAAAGAGAAATTATTTATTATAGCATTTTAAATAAGAACAAAAGGGATATCCATAAGAAAATAGGCAGGGTAATAGAGTCAAAACATAAAAGAGAAATTGAAAACCATTATGAGACTCTTTTTGTTCATTTTTCTAAAGCGGGTATTAGCAAAAAGGCGGCTGAATACAGCTTTAGAACAGCAATAAAAAATAAAAATGCGTATGATTTTACAAATGCACTTATCTATTATGCTAAATTTTTAAATATAGGTATAAAAGATGATGCAAAGTTTTTTGGTGCATACAAGGATATGGGGTACATAAACTTTATTATGGCAAACTATGATGTTGCACTTTACAACTTTAAAAAGTCTTTGGAGTATGCAAAATTAAATGATGACGTAAATTCAGTAAGAATAATGGTTGCAGAAGTTTTAAAAGAGCAGGATTTTTATGAAAATGCCCTCAAAATACTAAACGAACTCCAGCCTAAAATTAAAGAAAAGAATAACCTTTACGGCAAGTTGCTTCAAATGAAGTGCAGCATTTTAAGAATTATTGGCGACCAAGAAGCTCTTAGTATTGCTAAAAAGTCAGAAAAATTGATGATTGAGATGATGGATTATGAAAATCTTTCTGAAACCATGAATCAGGCAGGTATTATATATTACAGCAAGGGAGATGTTCAAAACTCACTATTATATATGGAAAAATCCTTTAAATATGCTGAAAAAGTGAACGATCTTGCTATCATGGCAAAAGTTTCTGGTAATTTAGGTGCTATTTATCATGCTACTGGAATGATATCGAAGGCACAGAAGTTTTTTGAAAAATCAATTGAAATTTCAAAAAAAATATCTGATCAGCAAGGTTATATAGCAGGGTTAATAAATCTTGGGATTCTTTATTTGGACAAGGGAGTTTTTGATAAGGCAGAAGATTTATTTAATGAAGCAATTAAAATCTCCCGTGAGATTTCTTCAAGGCTTAATGAGTGTATTGCTCTTAGCAATATAGGAGATATAATGTATGAAAAGAGCGATGATGAAAAAGCCTTAAAGTATTACAATAAGTCATTGGAGATAGCAAAAAAAATTAACGTTCCAGTAGGAGAGGGTATTAATTATTTAGCACTGGCAAAATTATATATTAAAACAGGGCAAAACAGTAAAGTTCCACAACTTTTTGAAAGTGCTTTTAAAATATTTAATGAAGCAGGAGAAATGCCTTATTTAAGTGATTATTATAGACATATGGCTCAGTATGATTTTAATAAAGGAAATATAGATAAGGCAATAAAAGAGTGTGACCAAGCTATTAAAATTTCAAATGAAGTGGAAAGTGACATTCGAAAACTTAAGGCATTAAGGCTCAAGGCAGAAATATATTGCTTTTTGGGTAGAAATCAAGATGCAGTTGAATTATGTACACAATCCATAAATATAGCCCACCAGATAGAGTCAGACTATGAGGCACAAAAGTGCAAAAGAATAAAGGAAAGGTGCTTGTCTTAATCTTCTTCTAGCGTGCAAAACTACTTATCACAAATATTTGTTAAAATACTTACAAAATAGTATAATAACATTAGATTAATTGTTGCTGTGGAGGTGATAATATGTGCAAAGTAAATCCTAGAGTAGATTTTGCATTTAAACTATTGTTTGGAAAGGAAGAAAACAAAGATATACTAATAGACTTTTTAAATGCAATATTAGCAGAAGAACCAAAAATAAAGGATTTGCAGCTAAAAAATCCATATAACTATAAAACATATAAATTTGACAAAGGCAGTATTATGGATATAAAAGCAAAGGATGAATATGGACGTTGGATAAACATAGAAATGCAGATAGCAGATCAGGAGTATTATGATAAAAGAGCGTTATATTATTGGGCGCGCATGTATGTAGGTCAATTAAGCGAAGGAGTAAATTATGATTTTCTCACTAAGACAATAAATATAAACATACTTAATTTTAATGCAATAGAAGATGAAACAGATTATCACAATAAATTTAAGATTTTAAATATTGAAAGTAACAATGAGCTACTAGATCATTTAGAAATACACTTTATAGAGTTAGGGAAATTTACAAAAGAGCTTAGTCAATTGAGTACTGCAATGGATAGATGGATAGCATTTTTAAAAAATGCAGATAAATATGATAGAGAATATATACCTGATGAATTGGCAGAAGTAGAGACGATAAACAAAGCAAATACACTATTAGATACGATATCATTAACATCAGATGAAAGAGAATTTTATGAGGCAAAATTAAAGTGGCTAAGAGATGAAGAGGCAGCTATAAAAACTGCTTTGAATAAGGGATTAAGACAGGGTAGAGAAGAAGGTAGAAAAGAAGGTAGAAAAGAAGGAGAAGATGGGAAAGCCTTTGAAATTGCAAAAAATTTACTTGACGTATTAGATGATGAGACTATTGCATTAAAAACAGGACTTTCTAAAGACGATATAAAGAAGTTGAGATAAGTAAAGTATTGCCATCTATAGATGGCAATATGCTTTTTAACTCTTTCTATATCTATGATTCAATGCATAACCTTATAATGGTAATATTGGAGATAAATTTTCAAAACATAAAGGAAGTGGGTTTATCTTAATCTTCTAGCTTGGTTAAGTGTTCTAAGTACGATGGGCATATATTTATATAGTCAATTCGCACGCCCAAAAAACCAAAACAAGATTCAACAAGATTAATAGATACCAGCCCTTTGGTTTCTAAAACACACACCGATGCGTAAGGTTTATAACCATCTGAGAACCTAGAGTGTGTTTCATCTACACCTTCTACAAAAACTTCATATGCATCATGCCATGTTTCGATGCTGTTGAAATCTTCTTGGCGTACATTTTTTTTAAATTCTCTGGATAGATGTCTGTACTTTATTTTTTCCTCTGTATTAAAATAGATAGTTTGATCTCTTAATACTTCAGTTGTTATACTCTTCATATTTTGGCTGGTGTGATACAAAATGAAAAGGCGTCCGAAAAAAATAACTACAGTTAAAAGTATAGTTAAAAGTATAGTGATTCCTAGATAAGGTATAGTTTTTTGCAAGAATTTTATTAATAGAGTATCCATTATATCATCCATTATAGCATCACTCCCATTTTAAGCTTTTATAATAGAACTTTGATGTTATTATATTAATTAAATCATAAAAAACCACTTATCTCAAATATTTGTTAAATTACTTACAAAATAATGTCTGCTGGTAATCCTTGTTGTTTATGGTTATAATGGTGATTAGAGAATGAAAATGCTGCGGAGGTCTATTCTAATGAAAGAATTTAATGTGACAGGTGTATGTGTACCTAGAAAATACTACATGGTTGATATAAGTAAAAAACTAGATCAAATTATAAGACTTATTGAAAAGGAAGAGTACTTTACTATGAACAGGGCGAGGCAATATGGTAAAACAACTACTCTTTCAAATATTTACGACAGGTTAAAAGATAGATATCTTGTAATAGACATTAGTTTTGAAGGCATTGGAGATAATGCTTTTGCTAATGAAAGTGCCTTTGTAGAAGTATTTACTAAATTAGTTACTAGACGACTACGACAAAATAGCGTTGAACAAAGTATAATTAAAGAGTGGGAAGAGGGAAAAGAAGACTTAGATGGTTTTGATGAGTTATCTTGGAAAATTACTCATTTATCTCAAGACTGTAATAGAGATATTATTCTTTTAATTGATGAAGTTGATAAAAGTAGTGACAACCAACTATTTTTACACTTTCTAGGTATACTTCGAAATAAATATCTTGACAGAGAAGAGGGGTTAGACAGTACATTTAAAAGTGTTATACTTGCAGGAGTGTACGATGTTAAAAACTTAAAAATAAAGATTAGACCTGATAGTGAAAGGAAATTCAATTTTTCTTGGAATATTGCAGCTGATTTTGATGTCGACATGAGTTTTAATCCTGAAGAAATATCTTCTATGCTTATAGAGTATGAAAAAGATCATGATACTGGTATGGATATTGAAAAAATAAGCAGTGAAATTTATAAATACACAAAAGGGTATCCGTTTTTAGTAAGCAAAGCTTGTAAAATAATTGATGAAAAGCTCAGTAAAGATTGGTCTTTTAATGGTGTAAATAATGCTGTAAAAATACTTTTAGAAGAAAAGAATACTCTATTTGATGATTTGTTTAAAAATTTAGAACATTACAAAGACCTTTACAATGTAGTCTATAATATATTAGTGGTAGGTAAAAGGATACAATTTAATGTGGATAATCCTTCAATAGATATTGGAGTGACTTTTGGTATTTTATCTAAAGAGGGTGCATTTACGACCATTTCAAATAAAATATTTGAACTTAGGATTTATAATTATTTAATATCTAAAAGAAGTACCCAAGAAGGAGAACTGCTTACATACAAATACAGAACCAACTTTATTGAAAATGGGAATTTAAATATGGAAATAGTGCTCAATAAATTTCAAGAGGTTATGCATGATGAATTTAGGGAAAAAGATGTCCGTTTTATTGAAAGGGAAGGAAGATTACTTTTTCTGTGTTTTTTAAAACCGATTATAAACAGTGTAGGGTTTTATTATGTTGAAGCTGAAACACGTATGGATAACAGAATGGATGTAGTCATAACATACAATAACAAGCAATATATAGTAGAACTAAAAATATGGCGTGGAGAAAGTTATGAGCAAAAAGCAATAGAACAGCTTTGGGGCTACCTTGAAAGTAAACGTGAAGACAAAGGGTATTTGATTTTGTTTAATTTCAACGAGAATAAACAGTACAAAAAAGAATGGAAAAGATATAAAAGCAAAGATATATATATGACAATTGTCTAAATTCAAAAAGATAGTAAAAAATAAGCTGTTTTATAAAAATTATAAATATCTAAATAGAAACCATAAAATTAACAAATAATATAAATCACAAAAAGATAACATTATATAAAAAAACACACATAAAAATGGTGCCTTATACCAATTCTGGTTTCTGAAATATTTTTTTTAATATTCACATATGCACTTATTGAAATATTGTATTGACAGGAATAAATTGCATATGATAGATTTAATGTATAGGTATAAAAATCAGAATTAAATAAAAAGGGGGAGTGGGATGTGTTAAATTTTAAAAAGATTGTTTTATCCGCATTTATATTGACAGCTGTTGTTGCAGGACTATTTGGATATAGTCATGCCAGCTCCATAATAGGCGATTTAAATGGAGACGGTGTGGTGGATTCAACTGATGCTACTTTGATGCAAAGATATATTCTAGGCATGTTAGATTACGACATAGAGGGGGCAGACATAAATGGAGACGGAGAAGTAGATTCCACAGACTACACACTATTAAAAAGGTATATACTTGAATTAATTGATGACCTTAGTATTTACAATGACAGTAATGATTACGAGGATGATAGTGATTATGATTTGTTTAGAGTATCATCTGGCGGTGAATTTAGCACTGCAGTAGAAGTAATTCACTCTAATGCTTATCTTGAAGAAGTACTTGGGGAATATTTAATGAATAGTGACATTGAAGAAGCACTGGAAAAATATACAGATGAGTATCTTGAAGATAATGGATTGATATTTGTATCTTTAGAAGAACGTAGTGGAAGTATAAGTCATGAATTAGAAGATGTTCAATTTAATAATGGAACATGCACATTAACGATAAATAAATACATACCTGAAATTTTAACAGATGATATGGCACATTGGGTGTTTTTAATTCCTGTAGACAAAAGCCAGATTGATAACACTGAAAAAATTGAAATAAAATTGGTAGAAGAGCATGAGGAAAAAACGATTGAGTATAGAGCAATTAAAGCTGGGCAGCCTATAAATGTTGAATATCCAGCTGCTGATAGGATAAATTCAAATTCTGAGTTGGTGGATTTATTTGAAGGAATTGAAATAAAAGAATTTGAAAATGTTATAGAGAAATACACTGATGAATATCTAGAAAGAAACGGACTTGTATTATTAGCTTTTGAAGAAACCAGTGGCAGTATAAATTTAGACATAGAAAATTTTAAATTCAATGAAGAAATATTGGATATAGATATGCTAAGGCATATACCTTGTGTTGGAACATGTGATATGGCATATTGGGTATTTTTAATTGATGTACCTTTAAGCATTCTTGATGAAATTTCAGATATTAATGTTAATATTACTGATGAACATGAAGAATGTGAAGAAGATGAAAAAGAAGAAGATGAAAAAGAAGAAGATGAAAAAGATGGAGATGAAAAAGATGGAGATGAAAAAGATGGAGAGTTAGGATATCAAATATTTAGAGCAACTGCTTCTGTAGAAGAATATCCTGCGGTTGAAGTAATCAAATCTAATTCTCAACTAATGAATATGTTTTCTGATTATTTAAGTGAAGAAGCTGAAGAAATTTTAAGTGAATATGATGATGAATACTTTGATACTGGTGAATTAGTTTTTATTGCACTAGAAGAAGCCAGTGGTAGCATAAGTCATGAACTTGCAGAAAAAGTTTTTAAGGATGGTTTGCTTACAGTTGATATAGAAAGGTTTGTTCCGTTTATAGGAACAGACGATATGGCATATTGGGTATTTTTAATAGAAGCACCCCTAGGAGTAAATGAAGTTAGATTAAATATAGAAAGTGAGTATGAGAGAGAAGAAGATGGTGACGAAGGATATGAGATAGTGGCAGATTTTAAAACCAAAACTTTACCTTGGGAAGATTTTGAAGAAGCAGATACACCTGTTGAAATGGTAGTGTCATCAGTTTCTGAATTACAGGAATTAGAGTTTTTTGAGTTGGTAGATGATGAAGAATATACAGACGGGTTTTTTGAGAATAATGATTTGCTGATGTGTATTTTTAGAGATGGTGGTAATATGAACTACGAACTAGAAGGAGCTACAATAAGAGATAATCAAATGAATATATATGTAGAAGCATATGATAATGGATTAAATCCAGTGATGGCAGCTCGATTATTTGCAGTTACTGTAAATAAAGGGTTACTTGAACACCTTGAGAGTGTTAATGTTGAAATATCTCGTATTGATGGGCCTACAGTGAGTAATCAATAATATATTTAAATTAAAAGGCTTCACTTTAAAAAGGGTGAAGCCTTTTTAATTTGGAGGCATGTTATTTATACACCTTTTAATTTAAAGAGTTGCAAAAAATTAAATTAATTGAGTAGAATAGTATATAGAGCTTTTAAAAAAGTATAAATTTAAAAGAAAGTAGCAGAATTACCTGCTTGATTCACTTTGTTTGGGGTAATTAACTTAGAATAAATTGTAGGTGTTATGTTTTCATTCGATTTTATGCCTATAGAAAGGAATGGTTCTTAAATGGCCAGAGGAATTAAAGATGATAACAGGAAAAAAAATTATTTATTGTTGGTGGAAAGTTTTTATCATCAGGGTAAAATAGACAGAGCATTAGAATTTTGTAAAAAGTCAATTGAGTTTGTTAAGGATAAAGAAGAAAAAATGGATTTGCTTCTAAATATTGCGCTGTTAAATGATGAATTAGGTGATAAAGAAGAAGCTTTGAAAACATATCATGAAATTATAAATAACAATCCTAATTATGCAGGGGCGTATTATGGCATTGCAATTATCCATGACGATTCTGGAAACAAAGAAACTGCAATTGAGTACTATTTAAAGGCGATAGAAAATGATTCTTATTATGACAGAGCATATTTTTATATTGCAAACATTTACGATGGGAAGGGTGAAAAAAATAAGGCTTTAGAGTATTATCAGAAGGCAGTTGAAATTAAATGTGATGATTACATTGCCTTTAACAATATGGGAGCAATATATGAAGAAATAAATGAATATGAAAGGGCTTTAGAGATGGTTAATAAAAGTATTGCCATTAATGCTAATTATTTTAAATCCCTATTTAATAAAGGGGTAATTCTAAAACATATTGGAATTAAAGATGAGGCGGCAGTTTTTTATGGTAAAGCTATAGATATAAATAAAAATTATCCCTACGCATTTTTAAATAAATCTGTTATTTTTATAGAAGATGGAGATTTTAGTAGTGCTATTGATATTTTAACACAGGGTATTAATAACAATCCAGATACGGGTTTTTTATACTACAATAGAGCTTGTTGTTATGCCAAAATTGGACAAATGGAATTGGCAAGAATAGATTTAGATCAATCTATTAAGCTTTATCCGAGCTTTAGAGAAATAGCAAAAACAGATTCAGATTTTGTAGAAATGTTATAACATGAGATTGTGGGAAATCTTATGAAATTTGGTGTTGACAATACTAAAAAAATGAAATAAACTATAATACGATAAAAGGTGCCCTTTTGTTAAAGGGATAATAGGGAATCAGGTTTAAAGCCTGAGCAGCTCCCACTACTGTAACCATGACCAATCCGCATATACCACTGTTTAAAATAATGGGAAGGTGTGGAAAGGGGATGATTGGAAGCCAGGAAACCTGCCTTTTATTTAAAATCTCAATCTTTGGGAAGGGAGATAGAGACGATTGGTTACTATTGTGTCTATTTCCTCCAAATATTTTAGGAGGAATCAAAAATGCAATTCTTGTATACGGCAGGTTTTAAATAGTTAACTGAAAAGAAATTTAAAATGTAAAGCTGCAAAAATATTGCAATAAGACAGCTTATTTTGTGATTCTATTTTTAAATTTCCAGTGCAAGATATAATTAGAGTAAAAGGGAATCATTAAAACCAGACATCTCCTTTAGATAAAGCTAAACATTAGAGATTCAGATGGACTCTTAGAATAAGATAAATATATTTTTTGCACAGTTATTAAAAATTGTAAAACAATAATGTGAAAATGGGGGATAATATGAATATAAACGACTTTGAAAAGTTATGGGGAGAAGCAAAGAGGGATAAAAATGCACAGATAGCTTTTTGGGATGGAAGGGCTGAGGAATTTAATTTAATTCATCAAAAAAATGATAATAACAAGCGTTTAAGTGCTGCTATAGACTTGTTCCAATCAAAGGGAATGCTTAATAAAGATACAAATGTTCTTGATATTGGCTGTGGTCCTGGCAGATATTCAATAGAATTTGCAAAGAGAGCAAAAAGTGTAATTGGAATTGATGTTTCGCCAAAAATGATTGAGTTTGCCGTTGAAAATGCAGAAAAACAAAGGCTTTCTAATATTTCTTTTGATACTTTAGATTGGGAGAACGTAGACCTTCAAAATGAAGGGTGGGAGAAGAAATTTGATATTGTATTTGCCTCTATGTGTCCTGGAATAAGCAGCAAAACTGCTCTTGAAAATATGATAAATGCATCTAAAAAGATTTGCTTTGTAAGTAGTTTTGCCTATAGAAAAGACCAAATAAGAGATCAACTCAGAAGCATTATTTGCAAAAATGAGAAAAAAAGAGATTTAAATAAAACCATTTACTGTGGATTTAATATACTATGGCATATGGGATATTATCCTGAGATTACATATTTTGATACCGAGTGGGAAAAAGTTTATTCTATTGATAAAGCCATTTCAATGTATACTTCTTTTTTTGAGATGAGAAAACCTCTGAGTAATGACGAAAAAGAAGAGATAGAAGACTATCTTAAAAAAATAGCTAAAAATAATTATGTTGTGGAAAAGACGGAAGCTAAAATAGCATGGATGTACTGGAATGTATAAAAGTTTTTAGGGGGAATAAAAGTGATTAAAAAATCGTTTAAAATATTTATTCTTAGCACAGTTGTTTTAACTTTAGGACTTACAGGTTGCAGTAATTCTCAAAATTTAAGAAATGATTCTATTGAAAAACCAACAGTTGTTAATCTTGAAGGTGGAGATTGGGGCTATCCAACTCCGTTTAGTCATTATTCAAGAGGACCTGGAATGTATAAAATGACTCTTATTTTTGACAGTTTGCTTGAAAGAGGTGAAGAGGGATATATACCATGGCTCGCAAAAGAATGGAGTGTATCTAAAGATGGATGCAGATATACATTCGTTTTAAGAGAAAACATAAAATGGCAGGATGGAAAGGATATGACGGCAGACGATGTTGTTTTTTCATACAATTACTACAAAGAAAATCCTCCTGTATTTAATGACCTTACAGTTGATGGAAAAACATTTATAGATTCTGTAAAAGCTTTAGATAGTAGGACAGTTGAATTTGAAGTAGAAAAGCCTATGGCAACTTTGCTTGGTAAAATTGGGGGTATGAGAATAATTCCCGAACATATATGGGAAAGTGTTGAAGATCCATTAAATTATAATAAACCTGAAGCGGTTACAGGCACTGGGCCATATCTTTTAACTGACTATAGTAGAGAGCAAGGGGCATATAAATTTGAGGCATTTGAAGATTTCTGGGGACCTGTGCAAAAGGTTGATACTTTAAGGTTTGTTCCTGTAAGTGAAAATGTACTTGCCTTTGATAGAGATGAGATAGATATCACAAGGATTACTACTGATATTATTTCAAAATACAGTGATGAAAATAAATACACCATAATAAAAAATCCTGCCTTTTGGGGATATCGTCTTATATTTAATATGGATAAAAGACCTGAACTGCTAGATGTAAATGTTCGAAAAGCTTTTGCCCATGCAATAGATAAAAATGAATTGGTAGAAAAAGTAGCAAGGGGCGCAGCGGTATCTGCAAGCCCTGGATATCTTCCAGTAGATCATATATGGTATAATGATGGAGTTGTAGATTATAAATTTGATATTGAACAGGCAAAAAACTTAATAAATGAAAATAATCTGTCTTTTTCACTGCTTGTGGGAAACTCTAATCAAGAAGTAAGAATAGCTGAACTCATTAAAATAAGTCTTGAAAAAGCAGGAATTGATATTAAAGTTAGAAGTGTTGATTCTAAGAGTAGAGATGCGGCAATAAAAGATGGGAACTATGAAATTGTTTTAAATGGACATGGGGGATGGGGAAATGATGCAGATATATTGCGAACAGTGTTTGCCAGTGGTGAGATAAGAGGATATGATAACGATAAAATAAATGAATTAGCTAAAAAGCAATTATATGAAATGGATATAGAAAAGAGAAAAGATATTGTATATAGTTTTCAAGAAGTGATAGCAGAAGAAATTCCCATATTACCACTATATAACACCACAGGATACAGTGTATTTAGACATTCTAAGTATGATGGTTGGAAGTATATGTTTAATCATCATGAAGTAACCCATAATAAACTTTCATACCTGAAATCTTGGGAGGCAGAGAATGAATTATAGTGAAGGGGGGAAAGGAGTGCATATTATTTATGTGAATAAAAAAAACGGAAGAAATATTAAATGCACTTATTAAAATGAAAATTTTTGAGTATCTGTTAACATTTTTAATTATAATTACTTTAAACTTTTTTATTCCGCGGCTTATGCCAGGGGATCCCTTTACATTTTTGTCATCTGAAGAGGGACAGGTTACTATAACTTATTCAGATGATCAAATAGAAAAATATAAGGAGTATTATGGGTTGGACAAGCCTTTAGCAGTGCAATACATAGACTACATTGTAAATATTTTTAAAGGGGATATAGGCTACAGTATATATTACAATGACAGCGTAATTAATATTATATTAAAAAGAATGATGTGGACTATATCAATAGTTATTGCAGCTATTATTTTAAGTTGTATTGTAGGTGCCGTGTTGGGAAGCTATTCAGCTTGGCATAGAGATGGAGTTTTTGATAAAATACTGTATTCAGTTATGATTGGGGTATCACAAATCCCTGCCTTTTTAATTGGTGTTTTGTTTCTTTTTTTCTTGGCAGCTAAAACTGGTTGGTTTCCTTTAGCTGGAGGAATGCAAGTGTTTGCAGAGTATGAAAGTTTTGCTCAAAAAATATTGGATATACTTCACCATGCATTTTTGCCAGTTATTACCTTAATTTTCATAAGAGTCGGAGAGTTTTATTTTGTTGCAAGAAATAGTATGCTGACTGTACTTACAAAAGATTATATGAGAACAGCAGTTGCTAAAGGACTTTCAAAACGTAGAATTATTTTCAGGCACGCTCTGAAAAATTCCATGCTTCCTATTGTGACCAGAGCATTTTTAGCTGTTGGTTATGTATTTGGAGGTGCAATACTGGTGGAAAATGTTTTTAATTATCCTGGTGTTGGCAGTTTAATGAGAGAGGCTGTTATGGTAAGGGACTATCCACTTATACAGGGAATTTTCTTATTTGTGGCAGTTTCAGTTTTAACTATGAATTTTTTTGCAGATATTGTTTATAAAAAATTAGATCCAAGGGTGAATTAAATGGAGTATTTAAAGAATGTGCTTCAAAAATTAAATAGATTATCTCTAATGGGTAAAATAGGTGCGTTTGTTATTTTAATTATTCTAGTAATAGGATTGTTTGGCAATTTACTGTCTTTTTATCCTCATAATATACCTGGGGGAAATGCATTAGAAGCTCCAAGCCTAAAACACTGGCTGGGAACTGATGATTTAGGTATTGATATATGGGCACAAATTTGCTATGGGGCAAGAATAAGTGTTTTTATTGGATTGTCTACAGCTGTGTTGTCAGGGATTGGAGGAAGCATTATTGGAGTGATTGCAGGATACTTTGGAAAAAAGATAGATAAAATTATTATGCGTCTGACAGATATAATAATTGTACTTCCAGACTTGCCGGTTATGATTGTATTGGGGGCTTTTTTTGGACCTGATATAAAGAATATAATTATTGTATTATCTCTTTTTTTATGGACATTTCCAGCTAGAATTATTCGATCTAAAATACTGAGCGTTAAAGAAGAAAAATATTTTTTGGCAGCAAAGAGCTATGGAGCAGGCCTTAAGCATCTGTTTTTTAGACATTTTATCCCCCATATTTCTCCCCTTATTATGATTAGTATGATAAGGATTGTAAACAGGGCAATTATTGCAGAGGCATCACTGGCATTTTTAGGATTAGGAGATCCTGCATCAAAGAGTTGGGGGATGATTTTAAACCGAGCCATAAATTTTAAAGGAATATATTTTACTGATTTTTGGAAATGGTGGGTGCTAAGTCCAGTTATTGCCCTTTTGCTGTTGGTTATTTCTGTTGGATTTATAAGCAGGGATGTTGAGAAGATTTTTAATTCAAAGGCATATTATAGGCAAAACTTTAATAAAAATAGTAAGTTAAGAGGAAAAGTGTGTTTTCGAAAAGGTTGTTAAGCTAGATATTAGGCATTTAGATATTGACCTTACTTTGAATAAAATTACAATTACTCAAAATAAACAGCGGCAAAAAATAAGTTTTTAATAAGAGAGAATAAAGTAATTATAGATAAGAGGTGTAGCATTTGAGTATTAAGATTAAAAATCTTTCTATTTGTTATAATTTAAATCAATTGAAAATAAATGCTGTAAACAATTTAAATATTAAAATTAAAAAAGGCAGCAGCTTGGGTATAGTTGGTGAGTCTGGAAGTGGTAAGACCTCTGTTGCTATGGCTATTATGGGACTTTTAAAAAATAAAGGTCAGGTTGAAGGTGAAATTTTTTATGAAGATATTGAGTTAAACGGTTTATCAGAAAAGGAAAAAAACCTTTATAGATGGGGCAAAATTGCAATGGTATTTCAAAACAGTTTAGATGTTTTAAATCCAGTGCTGACTGTGAAAGAACAGATATTAGAGTGTATTTTAAAGCATACTGAGCTTGCTTTTAGGGAAGCTGAAAAAAGGGTTTTAGAACTTTTGAATTTAGTGGGCTTAGAGTCTAAATGGAGTAGTTTTTATCCCCATCATCTTTCAGGGGGAATGCGTCAAAGGGTGTTATTGGCAATGGCACTTTCTTGTAATCCAAAAGTGCTTATTGTAGATGAACCTACATCTTCATTGGATTTTGAGGCAAAAAGTGAAATAATAGAGCTTATAAAAAAACTTCATAAAAAGAAAAGATTTACTCTAATTTTGATATCTCATGAAATGAAAGTTATTTCAGAGCTTTCAAGCAGAATTATGGTAATGTATTCAGGTTATGTGTTGGAAGAAGGTGTAACTAAAGATGTTTTAGCAGAACCGATGCATACATATACAAGAGGTTTGATAAATGCTTCACCTTCCATAAATCCATATAGGGATTTATGGGGGATACCTGGGGAAGTTGAGAGCAACCAGTATGGAGGCTGTGCATTCTATGATAGATGTGGTCAAAGGACACTGGAATGCAGAACAAAATTGCCAGAGTTAAAAACAGTATTGACAAATAGAAAGGTAGCATGCAACAGGGGAGGAATTACAGTACTTCTTGAAGGGATGAATATAAATAAAAGCTACCAGTTCAAGGACGAAAAAATAAAACCGTGTAATAACTGTAATATTAAAGTTTATTCAGGAGAAGTTGTTGTTTTGACAGGCAAATCAGGTTCAGGAAAAACAACACTTGCCAGTATACTTTCAGGAGTACTTGATTCAGATAGTGGAGAAGTTTTTTTTGAGGGAGAAAAGGTAAAGGGAAATAGTGCTACAAGCAAGGAAAATGGTGTACAGATAATATTTCAAGATCCATTTACCGCTACAAATGAGCTTTTAAATGTCTCGCAAGTTGTGGCTGAACCGTTGGATATATTAAAAATTGGTTCAAAAGAGGAAAGATTTAAAAAAGTGAAAAAGGTAATAAGAGATGTGCAGCTTCCCAGTCATCAAGAGTTTTTAGAAAGAGATTGTCACAGTTTAAGTGGGGGGCAGAGACAGAGAGTTGCAATCGCCAGAAGCCTTATTTTAAATCCTAAAATGCTAATTGCAGACGAAATCAGTTCTATGCTAGATCCTTCAACACAGGCAAATATATTGAGGCTTTTAAAAGGGCTGCAAAATTCAAGAAATTTTGCAATGCTTTATATTACCCATGATTTAGATTTGGCAAAAAAAATAGCTGACAGGACTTATAATATGCTGGCTGGAAGAGTGTTAGAGGCAGAGCCTACTGACTTATGGCAACAATATAAAAGTGTATAGATGAGAATTATCTTATTCTAATTCCCACCTTTTAAGGGTGCATGTCATTTATTGTATTAAAATGGAATTGCTATTATAATCATACCCATACCTGTTGTGTCTGTGTATACCTATAAGTAAGAAGGATTTTTTTTAGTTATGTAGAATTATTATATTATAATTACTTATCAAAAGGAGTTAAATTGCCGTTTGGTGGCAATAGTTCTTTATTTAGGTATAGAGCTTTGTGAAAGTTCTAGTTATTACAAATTCCTGACTATATTTTACTATAATATTTTTAACATACTTTTAAATCTATGTTGTTCTTTTCGTTAGAGTATAACTTCTTTAAGAAAGGTTGGAGAAGAAAATTACTAATACAAGCACTGAGACACCTAAAAAGAGACAAAATAAATTAATGCTATTTATGGTATTAGCGGTTATAAGCCTTTTTATGAGGATTTATGAGCTGCCTTTTTCCTATGGAATAAGTTTTGCTTTCGGAAATGTTTTTATTTTTATGATATTAAGGTATTATGGAGTGACAAAGGCCTTTGTAGTAGCTGTTGTTATCAATTTATTGGATTGGCATTTTTTTTATCCAGACTTTTATACAGTTTTTTTTACTATAGAAGTTTTACTTGTGGGGTTAGCATGGAAAAAAACAAAACATAATATATTACTTCTGGATGCACTGTACTGGATTTTTATTGGGGCACCAGCAATAGCTTTAATTTTTTATTTACATAGGAATACAATAAATGTTGAAGGTTATTTGGTAGTGGTAAATAAAAGCATTAATGGCTTTTTAAATATGCTCATTGCAGATATAATAGTATCTTATGTTCCTGTTCAAAGAATTTTAGGATACAAAAAAAGAAAATTAACTGATTTGAATAAAATGATGTTACACTTAACAATTGTATCAGTGTTTGGTCCTTTTTTATTGTATACAATGATTGACGGTTGGTTATCTCAGGAAAATATGAATTCTGAAATAAATCATATGCTGGAAAGGTCCAGTTCAAGTATTATGGTAGAGGCAAATAGTTGGGATATATCTGATCTTCGCAAAGTAAGATTAAAATCTCCAATATATTTGAATAGATTTGATGAAATTATTGAAAAAAACTCTTTTGAAGGAGATTTGGAGATATTACTAGTGGATGGAAACCACAATGTATACATTTCAAACAGGGATGAAAGTCAATATAATGAAATGTATAATTGGGGTGAAAATGGTGAAATTACAAAAATTAATGAAAATATATTTATGTGGTTTCCTAAACAGGAAGGATTATCTTTTGACTTAAGTAGATGGAATGAAGCTTTTTATATAACTGATGCAGCTTTTGATGATGTGGATTTGAAAATTCAGGTTAGAAAGTCATTGCAAAATTATACTAAAAGTTCATGGGAAAATTATTTAAATAAGTTTTTGATTCTTTTAGCTTTCTCTATTGCAGCAATATCTGTTGCTATTGCTATGAGTGGTTTTTTGTCACGAGATTTATCAAAACTGACTAGAAGTACAACAGGGCTTCCAGAAAAGTTAAAACGTCAAGATTTAATAGAATGGCCAAATATAACCATTTCTCAGGTTAATTCATTGGTTGAGAATTTTAAAGTGATGTCAAATAATTTGGTTACTCTGTTTTCGGAGACAAGAATTATGAATAGTCAGTTGTTATCACAGACAAAAGAATTGAAAAATTCTAAAGAGCAAATGAGAAAATTAGCGTACTACGATATTTTGACAGAACTACCAAATAGGCTTTGTTTTACAGAGTATTTGGAAGACTTGCTTAACTTGGCAGAAGAAAAGCAGTTAGCCGTTATGTTTATTGACCTTAATCGTTTTAAGAGAATAAATGATACATTAGGTCACGAAGTAGGGGATATTTTGATAAAAGAAATAGCTAAAAGATTGAGTTATTTTTTAAAGGAAGACAGCTTTGTTGCAAGATTAGGTGGAGATGAGTTTGTTGTTGTATTAAATTACTCAGAAAGAGAAAAGGTTTCAGAAGTTGCTACGTATATTAATGAGATACTTTCTGATGCAGTTGAACTTAGCCAGGATGGAAATGTCCATGAATTACATATTTCGGGTAGCATAGGTATATGCTTATATCCAGATGATGCTTTAGAAAAGTCTGCATTACTGAAGAAAGCAGACATTGCAATGTATGCAGCTAAAGAAACAGGTGAAAATACCTATAAATTTTATTCTGAATTAACTGAACCAGATACTATTGAAAAATTATTTTTAGAACAAAGTCTTTGTAAGGCATTAGAGAAAAACGAAATTATAATAAATTATCAACCCAAGGTAGATATCAAATTAGGAATTATCTCTGGTGTTGAGGCATTGATTAGATGGAATCATCCTCAGTATGGTTTGATTTCTCCAGCTGAATTTATACCTTTAGCAGAAGAGATTGGGGTTATAAATCAAATTGGTGAATGGGTGCTTATTGAAGGGTGTAAGCAAAATAAGATATGGCAAAATAATGGATATCCTAAAATTCGTATTTCGGTTAACCTGTCTTTAAGACAAATTATAGGAAGTGATTTTGTTGAAACAGTTAAAAATGCTCTGGATATTTCAGGATTGGAGGCTGAATATTTGGAATTAGAGATAACAGAAGGATTTTTTATGAAAAATTCTGAGTATGTTATTGAACTATTACGAGAATTAAAAGAGATGGGTATATGTATATCTATTGATGATTTTGGCACTGGATATTCATCTCTAGGAAGACTTAAAGATCTGCCAATTAATATTCTAAAAATAGATAGAAGCTTTATCACTAATATTTGTTGTGAAGATAGTAATAAATCAATAGTGGCAGCTATTATAGAACTGGCTCATTCACTTGGCTTAAGTGTTATAGCAGAAGGAGTTGAAACAATTGAAGATTTAAAAGCTTTAAAAGAATTACATTGCGATAAGATACAGGGTTATTTTATATCTAAACCTGTATCAGCAGATGAATTTGAAAAGGTTATTGAAAATTTTACATTTGAAAGTATTAAAGAAGCAGGAGGGAATTTACTATGATAAAAAAATTTAAATTAGCAATTTTACTAATTTTAAGCGTGTTTTTAGTTTTAATGATAGGATGCATGGGAAATGCAGAAAACTTAGAAAATAATGATAAAGAAGAAGGGACAGGAGAAATAGATTCAACACAAAAAGATGATACTGTTGTACTAAAACTATGGAGCTGGTATAGCCTTAAAGATGTAACAAGGGTATTTGAAGAAGAAAATGAAGGTATAATAGTAGAGGAAAAATTGTTTGGGTTTGGTGAGTGTGAAGAAGCATATATGGAGGCAATTACAAAGGGAGAAGGGCCGGACATTCTAATATTTGATAGCGGTTTTTTCGGTACATTCACAGCAAGTGGAATTCTCCAAGATTTACTTCAGGAGCCTTTTAATGCTGGCAAATATAAAAATGATTTTTTGGGTTGGGAAAGTGGACTTTCTATAGATAATAGTGAGCTATTATCTCTTACAATTAATACTTCTCCCTATGTCAGCATATATAGAGCTGATATAATGAAGGAAATGGGTTTTCCCTATGAGCCGGAGGAATTTGGAGAGTTTATAAAAGAGCCGGAAAATGTATTGGAAATTGCAAAGAAATTAAAAGAAGATGACAAATATATATTTCAATTTCCAACTGATCTTCCAGATTTGACAGGAGCAACTTTGGGATTTTTTGATGAAAATCTTGAATATACTCGGTTTGGAGATTTATTTGAACTATCATTAGATCTGGCAAAGGAAACTCATCAAAATGAATTGGAGTTGAAAAAAAATTTTTGGAACGAAACTGGAAAAAAAGCTTTAAAAGAAGATAAACTTGTTATGGTTACTGAAGGTTCGTATGCAATGGCTAATTTTAGGAGGGATATTCCAGAACAGAGTGGATTGTGGAGAGTAACAACGCCGCCTTTAGGACTAGCAGCGTGGGCATCAGATTCCAGAATATCTATAAACAGCCAAAGCAATCACAAAGAAGAAGCGTGGAGAGTAGTTGAGTATATTGCAACCCATAAAAGCAGTGGAGGTGAGACTTTTGATGTAGTGCCAGGATATATTCCTGTTCATGGATATGGGAGAAATATGAACAGAGAAGAAGAGTACTATGGCAATCAAAGTGTATACCCGAAGTTAGAAGAGCTTGCAGTAGATATGGTTCAGTACAAATTAACACCTTTTGATGCTCAAGCTCTGCAAATGTATAGAGACGGTGTTTGGGAAGCAGCTGATAGTTCTCTTCCATCTGAAGTTCATATAGAACAAATGAAAGAGGAAATAGAAGAAACTATAGAACTGGCAAGGTAGACCAGAACTAATCAGAATAAACTTTTTCTATCTTTTTGGATTTGGTAAAGTATATATACCATGTCACACTAAAAGCTATTGCATAAAATAATGGAGTTACCAGAAGCATATTTATAATGCTACTAAAAGATTCAAATTGGTCATATCCATGTTTTGGTGAATTGTCAGAATTTAATGTATTAAAAAAAATTGCCACGGTAGCAGTTATTAAATAAATCAATCGAGTTGCAAGAAAGGTTTTTACTATTTTAAGAGCATATTTTTTAATTTTTAAAAGAGAAATAAAAGTAAATAAAACGAATGCGATATATACAACAGAAAAGACCTTGCCAATTGTTCCAACGACAGGAATATGGCCGAAGTTGTTTTGCAATTGAACCAGATAAATTATGCCATAAAGTACTTCGGCAAAAATCAACATAATGCAAAAAATACGTACCGGCCATATTATGTTGGAATCGTCTTCATATTCGTAAGGCTTTCTAAAACCATCATCCATAAGAGGAGTCTCCTTTGATATAATTATTTGTGAAGTAAATTACTTTTAATTATATCTGCAATTGGAGTAAAATTCAATATAAAATTAACTTTCGGGTGTATAAATTAAATTTTTCTTCCATATTTTCATTCACTTAAATAACATGCACCCTTAATTTTCTATTATCTGTCCATCAGTTGAAATAACTATAACCTGCCACGGGATTAACTTGTCACTATTTCTAAGAGCTGTTTTAACAGCATTCACTATACCGCTACAGCAAGGCACTTCCATTCTTACTACCGTTAGTGATTTGATAGTATTCATTTTTAGTATTGCAGTTAACTTTTCGCTGTAATCAATATCGTCTAATTTAGAACATCCAATAAGAGTTATTTTATTTTTCATAAACTCATTATGAAAATTGCCATAGGAAAATGCAGTGCAGTCAGCCGCAATAAGCAAGTTAGCATTGTCAAAATAAGGTGCATTAGGAGGCACTAATTTTATCTGTATTGGCCACTGGTTAAGGTGTGTTTTAGCAAAACTATCCTCAATATTGTTATTTGCACCAGTATCATTTTTAATTGATTTTAAACGTGTACCAGGGCATCCCTTAAACGTTTCTTTGGCTTCCTCCATATTTTTCTTAACAGCATTTTCATCAAAGGGAAGTGTCTCACGTTCTTCAAAAGTAATTGCCCCTGTTGGACATACTGGTAGACAGTTTCCAAGTCCATCGCAGTAATCCTCTCTTAAAAGTTTTGCTTTTCCATCTACAATTCCTATTGCCCCTTCATGACAGGCAGATACACATAATCCACAACCATTGCATTTATCTTCGTTTATTTTAATCATTTGTCTAATCATATTAAAACTCCTTTCATTTGATTTTCTAATTATAGTATAGTAAAATAAAACAAAAGAATCTGTTGCATTTGCAACGAAGGGAGAAAATATGATAAATTATAGTGTATTAAAGAAAAACAATCTTTTTAAAGATATTGAAGTAGAGAGCTTAGAAAAAATACTCTCCTGCTTGTCTGCAAAAGTTTCTTTTTATAAAAGAGATGAATTTATATATATGGCAGGTGAAAATGTTTATTTTATAGGGATAATAATGAAGGGAAAAGTGGTGATTTTAAAAGAGGATGAAAACGGGAACAGAAATATTCTTTCTGAAGTTTCACTAGGTGAAATGTTTGGAGAAGCCTTAGCTTGTGCAGAAATAGAAAAAACTTCTGTATCTGTTCAAGGAGTGGAAGACAGTGAGGTCTTATTAATTGATTATAAAAAAATAATAAAAACATGTTCTTCGGCCTGTGTTTTTCATACAAAGTTAATAGAAAACATGCTAAAAATACTTGCAATGAAAACAATAATGCTTAACCAAAAAATAGAAATTGTTTCCAAAAGAACTATTAGAGAAAAGCTTATAACATTTTTAGCAGCTCAAAAAGATATAGATAATTCTAATGTATTTACTATACCTTATAATAGAGAACAGCTTTCTGATTATTTATATGTAGATAGAAGTGCTATGTCAAGAGAACTTGGCAAAATGCGTGATGAAGGACTAATTAATTTTAATAAGAGTAGGTTTGAAATTATACACCTGTAGGTGCCTTAATATAAGCTGAAGTAAGCAAAAAAATGACTTACATATAGAGGCATTGAAGGATAAAACGTGTAAAAGCTGGTATTGATTTTTATTTATTTATGTGTTAATATATATTTATCGAAATGCTATATATCATGGATTGATTTTCTCAAAACAACCCTCCTTTAATTTATTGGAGCGAGAAGTTAAGAATTATCCGATCCAAAATAAATTAAGGAGGTATTTAATATGGCAGATAAAATGTTGAAATGTAAAGATTGTGATGCTGAATTTGTTTTCAGCGAAGGAGAACAGGAGTTTTATAAGGAAAAAGGTTTTGATAATGAACCTCAAAGGTGTCCAGATTGTAGAAGGGCAAGAAAACAACAAAGAAATAACAGATCATATGGTAATAGATGGTAAAAACAAAAGAAGAAAGTACGTTTTCTTTTTACATTGTTCTAAAACTCCACCTTGTATAAGGTGGAGTTCGTCTTAATGGCTAAGAAAGTGCATTGCTTTCTGGCATCAAAAAAGTCTACCGAAAGGTAGTACTTTAAAGGATTACCCTAGCCTTAAATCGGCGAAGCCGATTTTTTTATAATCTTTAGGTGAACTAAAAATTCGATGTTTGGCTAAAACTAAATCAATTCAAAGTAGTTAAATGCAAAGATGTTATAAAAACTTTTCTTTTGTAAAATATTATAGTATGTGGATATATGTTATCTATATTTATTATATATACCCATAGTATGTTAGGTGCGTATTATTTAAGTGAATGAAAATATAGAAAAAACATTGCAAAACTAGTATGTTATCTATATTGACAAATATTTAACAATGTGTTATTCTAAGATTGATAAATATTTAACAATACTGTGTGCTTAAGAGAAATTTGTTATGAAAGGATGGTTTTAAAATGGCAACACAAAAGGAGAATAAGACTAATACTAACGATATGATAACTAAACTTGTGGAGAACGGTAAGAAAGCACTTAAAGAGTATATAAAATTTGATCAGGAGAAAGTCGATAAAATTGTACATGCTATGACTATTGCAGGTCTTAATGATCATATGCGCCTGGCAAAATTAGCTGTTGAGGAAACTGGAAGAGGTGTTTTTGAAGACAAGGTAATAAAAAATATATTTTCTACTGAATATATCTGGCACAGTATAAAAAATGAAAAGACAGTTGGAATAATTGCAGAAAATGACATGGAAGGATTTGTAGAAGTTGCTGAACCAGTGGGAATAATTGCAGGAGTTACCCCCGTAACAAACCCAACTTCGACAACTATGTTTAAGTCCCTTATATCGGCAAAGACAAGAAATCCTATTATATTTGCATTTCACCCATCTGCTCAAAAATGCTCTTTAGAAGCTGCAAAAACTCTTAGAGATGCAGCGGTTGAAAGTGGAGCACCGGAGCATTGTATACAGTGGATTGAAGTGCCTTCTATTGAAGCGACTAACGCACTTATGAATGATCCAGGAGTGTCATTAATTCTTGCAACAGGTGGTTCAGGAATGGTTCATTCAGCATATAGCTGTGGAAAGCCTGCTTTAGGTGTAGGTCCTGGAAATGTACCCTGCTATATAAACAAAAAGGTAGACATAGAGAGAGCGTGTACAGATCTTATTTTATCAAAGACATTTGACAATGGAATGATATGTGCCTCTGAACAGGCAGTTATTGTAGATAAAGATATAAAGTCTGAATTTGAAAACATAATGAAAAAGTATTCCTGTTACTTTTTAAATGAAAAGGAAACAGAAAAGGTTACTAAATATGTAATAAATATGACCAAGATGAGTATTAATCCTGAAGTGGTTGGTAAAAGTGCAGTAGAAATTGCTAAGAATGCAGGGATAAATGTTCCAGATGATACAAAACTACTTATTGCAAAACTACCAAAACCTTCGACGGAATTTCCGCTCTCTATTGAAAAACTCTCTCCAGTTCTTGCATATTTTGTAGTCAAGGACTCAAATGAAGGATTTGAATATGCACAAGGCATGTTAAGATTAGGAGGATTAGGTCACTCTGCAGTTATTCACTCAGATGATTCAGAGTTATGCAAGGCATATGGTGAGGCAATGAAGGTTGGAAGGGTAATAGCAAATTCGCCTTCTTCTCAAGGTGCAATTGGTGATATATATAATACAAATACACCATCATTGACACTTGGATGTGGTTCTTATGGCAGAAATTCTACTACATCAAATGTGTCCACTGTTAATTTAATTAACAAAAAGAGAATTGCAAAGAGGAGGACGAATATGCAATGGTTTAAAATTCCACCTAAAATATATTTTGAAAATGGTTCAATACAGTATCTTGAAAGTATGCCTGATATAACCCGAGCGTTTATTGTAACAGATCCTGTTATGATTAAACTAGGATATGTAAAAAAAGCTTTATATTACCTTAGAAAACGTGAAATATACTGCCACAGTGAAATATTTTCAGATGTTGAGCCTGATCCTTCCGTTGAAACAATTATGCGTGGTGTGGAGGAGATGAAAAACTTTAAACCTGATGTAGTTATTGCACTTGGAGGAGGTTCTGTAATTGATGCTGCTAAAGGCATGTGGCTGTTTTATGAACATCCTGAAACATCTTTTGATGGACTTAAATTGAAGTTTCTTGATATAAGAAAACGTGCTTTTCAGTACCCTAACCTTGGAGAAAAAACAAAACTTGTGACAATACCTACTACTTCTGGTACAGGGTCTGAGGTGACATCATTTTCGGTAATTACTGACAAGCAAAATGGAAATGTTAAATATCCTCTTGCAGATTATGAATTAACTCCAGATGTAGCTATAATAGATCCACAGTTTGTTATGACCATGCCAAAAAGCATAACTGCAGATACAGGTATGGATGTATTGACACATGCAATTGAAGCATATGTTTCAGTACTTTCTTCTGACTTTACAGATGGATTGGCTATGAAGGCAATTGAACTTGTGTTTGAATATTTGCCACGTTCCTATAAGGATCCTACTGACAGCATTGCCCGTGAAAAAATGCACAATGCATCATGTATAGCAGGTATGGCTTTTACCAATTCGTTTCTTGGCATAAATCATTCACTTGCCCATAAGCTTGGAGGGGAATTTAATATTCCTCATGGAAGAGCAAATGCTGTACTGTTACCACATGTAATTGAGTACAATGCAAAAAAACCTTCTAAATTTGCTACCTTCCCTAAGTATGGGAAATATATAGCTGATAAAAGATATGCTCAAATTTCACGTTATCTTAACTTAGGAGGAAAGACAGAGGAAGAACAGATAAAGAGTTTCATTGAGGCAATAAAGAATCTTATGAAGAATCTTAATATGCCTTTGACTATTGGGGAATGTGGTGTAAATGAAGCTGAATTTTCATCAAAACTTTCTAATTTGGCAGAGCGTGCCTTTGAAGATCAGTGTACCACTGCAAATCCGAGATATCCTCTTATTGAGGAGTTAGTTGAAATATACAAAAAAGCATATTATGGAAAATAATTACGTTTTTAAGCAATATAATTTATATAGATTCATCCTTATAGTTGGCTTCACCTTTTAGAAGGTGGGGCTATTTTTTAATGCCTAAGAAAGTGTATTGCTTTCTGGCATCAAAAAAACGCGAAGATTAACAACTAAGTAAGAGTAATGTTACAAGATTTTTGATGTGTTTTCCAAAAGGAAAACGGAGTAATAGCTTAAGATATAGGTAGTTATCTATTTTTAACTAACCTATTTTACTTTGTATATTCTAACATGTGTAAAAAAATGTTGTATTGTTATTTTTACAAAGCTCAAAAAAATCTATAAAAATTGGATAAATTTAAAGGAGTTTTTATATTAAATGTAGAAGTATTTTGTTAGTAATGCCGTAGAAATAATTTCGCCAAATTTATGTTAATGTAAAAAAGCTTTCCTTGAGAGAATATTTTTGTTACCAACTCAATGTTAACAGATGTGCTTTGTTGTAAAAGTTTTCTTATAATGAATATCAAAAAAATATTTAAAATATCTAATAGCACCACACCTAATAAAAGGAGGAAGCATATGAACATTAAAAAAGTATTTACTAACCTGCCAAAACATTTTAGACACATAAAAATACTTGGGTACATAAAAACAAAATTGGAAAAAATAGACATAAAAAGTCTAACTACAACTATGGCGATTGCTTTTATATCAGTTAGTGCAATTGTTCTCTTGGTAAATTCAGGTATTAATATTTACATTAATTATATTAGTAACAGCAGACTTGTAGAAAGTGAACAACATATTATTGCAGATGATGCTGTAAATCAAGTTAGAGGATTTGTTAACCAAAGGATAGATATGATGTCGGCTATAACGCTTGTAAGCGACCTGACAGAAGAAGATGAAGAAAGTCAAAGACAGGTGATGAGTAGACTTCTTAATGTTGAAAGCTCATTTAGACAGTTGGCTTTATTAGACAATCAAGGTAATGAACTTAGTAGAGTTTCACGACTATCGTCAACAGCAGAGGGGCAACTTACAGAAGAGAATAAAAAAGATTTGTTTTCTGGTTTGAGTAATAGGGATTTTTATATAAGCTCTGGTTTTATAGATGAAAATTCTTTTGAACCAATTATGCTTATAACAACACCAATAAAAGATGTTTTTGGAGATTTAAATGGTGCATTGGTTGCAGAAATAAATGTAAGCTATATGTGGGATGTGGTAGCTTCGATGGAGATAGGGAATGAAGGGATAGCTTATGTAGTAGACAGAGAAGGGAGTCTAATTGCCTTTGAAAATGAAAGTCGTGTAATAAGAGGAGAGAACCTTTTAGATATAGGTTTAGTTTCTCAGTTTGCAGATGGCAAAGATGCTGAATATGATGGAATAATCAGTGGTAGGGGAACTGGGATTTCAGGTATAAATTCAGTAATTACATATGTGCCTTTAGGAGAACCAGATTGGGCAGTTATGGTTGAAATACCTGTTTCAGAAGCAAATGCTCCAATAGTTAGAAATGTTCGGATATCAATAATTGCAATATTTTTAGGATTAGCACTTGCATTTTTGGTAGGGATTTTTATATCAAAGAGAATTACCAAACCGATTATAGAACTTAGAGATGCCACAAAAATAGTTAGCAAGGGTGATTTAGATGCAAAAATTAATGTTAATTCAAAAAATGAAATAGGTGAATTGTCTGCAAATTTTAATGATATGGTTTCAAGTATCAGCACTATTATAAGAGATATTAAAAAGGCATTAAGTGTAATAATGGATCAGAGTATATCTTTAAAAGAGAGTTCAAATAAGTCTACAGAAGCAGCAAAGTCAGTTGTAATTGCTATGGAACAAATTAGTTCGGGAACAGAAGAGCAGGCTTCCGAAGCTGAAAAAACATCTGAACAGACTCATAATCTTGGGCAAGAGATAGATTTTGCCGTATCTAAAGCGGTAGAAGTAGAGAAAATTACAGAGTCTACAAAGAATTTAAGTATTAACTCTAAAAGTGCAGTTGAATTGTTGACTAAAAAGACAAAAGAGACAGATGAAATAACAAAAGAATATACAGAAGATGCAAAAAAACTCAATGAAAGCATGGAGAAAATTCAAAGCATTACAAATACCATAAGTGCTATTACGAAAAAGACAAACTTGTTATCATTAAATGCAACAATTGAAGCAGCTAAAGCAGGAGATGCAGGACAGGGGTTTTCTGTAATTGCGAAGGAGATAAATAATCTATCTACTCAATCTAAAGAGTCAGCAAAAATGATAAAGCCTATTTTAAATGAAATAAGGCTTCAGACAAGGACTTCTATAGATACATCTGAACGAGCTCACAAAATTATGGAAGAGCAAATGCAGGCAGTTTATTCGACACAAAATGCATTTGATGAAATAATTTCTTCTATGGATAATGTTATAGAAAAAATTATAGAATTAAACAATGTAATAAATAAAATAGAAGATGTCAAAACAAAAACAATTAATTCAGTAATAACTATTAGCAGTGTTTCAGAGCAAACAGCGGCATCAACTGAAGAAGTTACAGCAGCTTCAGAAGAGCAAAGAACAATTGCAGAACAGGTTAGTGGATTTGCTCAAAACCTGTTTGATATGGGAACAAAGCTTGTAAAAACTACTAGTGTATTTAAAACCAAAAAGGAGTAAAAACTTAAATTTACACTAAAACTCGTTTAGTTTTAGCTAAGATTGAAATAAGTGGGGCTGTTGCACTAAGAAATTAGTGTGCGGCTTTTTTTATGTAAAAAGTGAACTCGTTTAGCTAAAGCTAAACATCGAGGTTTCAGGTGCATACACAATTACACCTGAAGATTTATAAGAGGAATTCCACTTTATAGAATGTGGAGTCTTAGAATAAGGTAAATCACTAACTTCGAAAAGCCAAGGATGTATGGTAAAATATTTGTATGCAAAAATAAAAAAGTCGGCTTCGCCGATTTAAGGCTAGGGTAATCCTTTAAAGTACTGCCTTTCGGTAGACTTTTTTGATGCCAGAAAGCAATGTACTTTCTTAGCCATTAAAAAAGAGCCGTTGCACAGTCATTTATTTAATGCTTGTGCAACAGCCCTTTTGTTTTCTATTCTGTTATCTGATAATTTCTTCAGCTTCGTTTAAAACGTTTTCAGGAACATCTAGTCCCTGCTCTTGTATTTCCTTATAGTTGATTTGTATAAAGCTTTCATCTGAAATAACTGGCATTGTGGATACATCTTCGCCCTGTAGAATTCTATCTGCTAAACCTGCAGCTCTTTGACCGGTAACATATTCGTTAATATTTACTCCAAAAAGTGATGAATAACCTTCAAATTCCATAAGAGCACCACCCATAGGAATTTCATGTCTGTTTGCAAAAGTAATCATTGTAAGGAAAGTATCCGGATTTACGGCAAACATTTCAGCTATTGAAACTATTGCATCAAAGTCAAGTTCATCTTGACTATCATACTCATTAAAAATATCTTCTAAATCCTGGGGAGTTTTTGCAGGTGCTTCTATTAGAGTTACCCCAAATTCTTCAGCTGCAGCAGGAAGTTCTTCCAATTGAGGATAACAAACAGGGTACTCAGAACTATATGGCAACAATATACGTTTTGCATCAGGTACAATTTCAGTCATAATTTCAAGGCGCTTAATTGCCAAATCAGGACCGGGATAGCGAACTCCTGTCAAATTTCCACCAGGCTCACGGACACTTTCTACAAGGTCAGTACCTTCGATATTTGTAACTCCAAAAACAACAGGTATATCTGTTCCTTCAGTAACTTCTTGTAATACAATAGCCGCTTCAGTAGGATAACAAAAGACCAAGTCAACCTCATCTTCTACAAATTTTTCTGAAAAATTCTTATATTCCTCCATGTCAGATTCTGTACTAAGTATCTGATATTCAATATTTTCTCCTTCTACATAACCTAGTTTTTCCAATTCATCTTTAAAGCCATCTGCGGCAGCGGCAAGATAGCTAAGTCCTGATAAAATACCAACACGATAATTTCCACTTACAGCATCTCCGCTTGAAGCATCTCCACTTGAAGTATCTTCACCTTTAGCGTCCCCGCTACTGCATCCAATAAAAGATGCAATCATTATAAATACCATAGATAGAACCAAAAGCTGCTTTGCAAATTTTAAAAATTTCTTTGACTTCATAAATAAACACCTCTTTTTTAATTTTATTTTTTAGCATAATTTAGTTCAAATTAGCTTCCCTACAGCATTTAAAAAATGCACACTTTAGTTTAAAAGTTAAATTTCAACTTTTAAACTTGGGCAGAAAAGGTAGAAAGCTAAGTTTGTAATTAATATATCGGAAAATGGTAAAATAAACTTAAATTATTATTGGAATAATATTTCTTGCATGGTGTTAATTCTAAAATTTATTATATAGCTTGTTTATGTTTTAGAGTTTTGTGGTAATATAAACAATAATAATATAAGTGCTTAATAATATAAATAATAAAAAAAGAGAGGATGGTTTTAAAATGGATTATTTGCAAGAACTTTTGAACTCTTTTGAGGATTTACTTCCCTCAGTAGTAACTGCTATTCTTTTATTAATTGTTGCTTATTTAGTAGCTGTAATTGCTAAGAAAATAGTGATGAAGGGTCTAAAGTTATTAAAATTAGAAAGGTACACAGATAAGTTAGGGATAGTTGATGAAGTAACAGGAAGCTCCTTAGAATTTATAGGTAAATTAGTTTTTGTAATTGTATTTTTAATGTTTTTACCTGCGGTGTTAGATAATTTAAATATGCAAAATGTTTCAAATACTATTACAGGTTTGGTTTCTCAATTTGTAGATTTCATACCTAATATTTTGGCAGCTATACTTATATTAGTGTTTGGTGCATTTATAGCAAAAATAATTAGACAGATTATAACACCTATGTTAAAAAGGCTTAATATTGACAAGCTTCAAGAAAAAGCAGGTGTGGGAGATAAAGATAGTGTTACATTTTCCACAATGATTTCTTATGTTGTCTATGTAATAATTTTAATTCCAGTAATTATTGCGGCACTTCAAGTGCTTAATATAACAGCAATATCTGAGCCAGCTACATCTGTACTGGATACGATATTTACTATTATTCCTCAAGTTATAATCGCTCTTGCCTTAATTATAATAGGAACATATGTGGCAAAAATTACAGGAAAACTACTATCCAACCTTCTTTCAAGTGTTGGGGCAGATGCAGTTACTAAAAGAATTACAAGTGCAGACAATTCAAAGTTGAATGATTTTTCACTTTCTAAGACAGTTGGGGAAGTTGTAAGGTATATTATAGTGCTGTTATTTGTCGTTCAAGCAATTAATATTATTAATTTAGATGTATTGCAGTCAGTTGGTGAAGCAATAATAGCATACCTTCCATTTGTTATTAGTGCTATTATTATAATGGGTGTAGCTATTTTCTTTGCTGCATGGGTGGAAGGATTTATGAAGAAAAAATATCCTGATGCTAATTTGACAACTTTAATTGTAAAGTATGCAATTATTGTAGTTGCAATATTTATGACACTTATACAACTTGACATTGCTACATCAATTGTAAATGCTGCCTTTATTATTGTACTGGGGGCTTTAGCAATTGCATTTGCCATTTCCTTTGGTATTGGAGGACGTGAGTTTGCTGCAAAAACAATGGAAAAATTAAGCCAGAACGAAAAGGGGCCTGGTAAAAGATAACACAAAAAACATTAAAAAATAGTATATCACATATTATGTGATATACTATTTTTTTAATTGCTGTAATTTAAAACGTAGTCTAATACTATATGAGCATTTTTAATTTTCATTATGTCATCTTCTTCGTCTTCTTTAGGTAGCCTTATAGTAAAATAAAAATCTTCTGGAAATCCCATATCTAAAAGAAACTGCATATACTTTACTGGAAGAGCATAAACCTTTGGCTCGTTTGTATCTAGAGGATCTGCCACTACTTCAGGGTGCTTGCTGATGTCAATATTGTACTCATCTACATACTGGTCAAGTGGTTCAAAAAAGTAATTATCAATAAATGGTTCGAGAGTTTCGATATCCATTATAAGAATATGGGAAATACCTATACCCAATTCTATTTCAATACGAGGTCCGGCCAATGGCATGAGCAAAATCTCTGCATCTTCTTCATCATCTTTATCTATTTTGTGTATTATAGATTCAAGGACACTTTGGGATTCTTCAAGATTTTGCAAAGCGAAGCCATGATTTTCTATAACATATCCAATTTCCAAGTCAGGGTTACTACCAGTGTTAAACCTAAACCCCAAGATTATGAATGTAAGTGCAAATATAGCAACAAATACTTTAACCTTATGATAATACCAAAAATTTTCTATTTTTTTTATATCCATAATATTAAGTGATTCCCCTTTCTATAGAAAAATTATATCACTTATTTATTCTACATTAATTTATTAAAAATTCCTATAGGTATTTTTAATATAATTATAGGAATTTATAAAAACTTTAGTTTTTGTAAATTCCCAGGATGGTTATTTTAAATGGGGTCAGAATATGAAAGAAACATTGTAGTGAAAGTTTTAGAGTCTTTTAACACAACGAGGGCAGAGAAATTATTGACAATGGGATTTTTCTTAATCAGTTTAAGGTTTTTGGGTAATATACAAAAGATAGGTATAAATAATGGTCATACAAGAAAGAATTAACAATAAGGCAAACTGATTCATTTCTCTGTCCCTTTCGAGGGACTTTTTTTCTTTTATTTTGACTGGTACAAAATTAAATGTGTATTGCTTATTGCAGAGGGTAATAGTTATATATATAATATATGCATTGAAGGGAAGTGTTAATATGGCTGAATCTGAAAATATAAAAAAAATAGATTTTAAAATCGAAGGTATGTCTTGTAGCAGTTGTGCTGCTAGGGTACAAAAAAAGCTTGAATCATTAGAGGGGGTTATTAATGCAAATGTAAACATAGCTACTGAAAAGGGAGTGGCAGAGTATAAAGAAGGAGAAATTGATATACAAAATATTATCAAGGCGGTAGAAGATGCAGGATATAAAGCAATATTAGATGAAGAAAAAAATATTAAAAAAGTTACTTTTAAAATTAATGGTATGTCTTGTACATCTTGTGCAAAGAATATAGAAAAAACTTTAAGTAAAATTGAAGGAATTAAATCAACGATTATAAATTTTGCTGCAGAAAAAATAACAGTTGAGTATAATCACAAAAGGTTAAGACTTATTGATATACAGAAAAAAGTTACGGATATAGGTTATGAACTTGTTTTAGAAGAAGATAAAGATGATGAAATAAATGATGAATATGAAATGAAAAAAACAAAAAGAAAAATGCAGATATCTATTGCTCTATCTGGTGCTATTATGCTGTTGATGATGGTAAATATGTTTGTCGCAGACATACCGGGGTATCTTCTAATTATCTTAATACTTGGATTCCCAATTGTATTTGGAACTGGATGGCATGTTCATGTTGGGAGTTTTAAAGCCCTTAGAAACAAGAGTCCTAATATGGATGTTTTAGTTACACTAGGATCTTTACCTCCCTATTTAATTGGGTTGATGGGATTTTTTACTCAAGTACAAACCTTTGTTGAAATGGCTGCGACCATTATGTCATTTCACTTGGTTGGAAAGTACCTGGAAGTTAGAGCAAAGGGAAGAGCCTCACAAGCCATTAAGAAACTTATTCAAATGGGAGCTAAAAGGGCAAAAATTTTAGTGGATGGAAAGGAAATAGAGATACCTGTAAAAGATTTGCAGGTAGGAGATATTATGATGGTGCGTCCTGGAGAGAAGATTCCTACAGATGGTGTTGTTATTGACGGCAGTAGTTTAGTTGATGAGTCTATGGCAACAGGGGAGTCCGTACCTGTAAAAAGGGAAAAGGGTCATGAAGTTATTGGCGCAACTGTAAATAAACAGGGATTTTTGAAAGTGCAAGTCACTAAAATAGGAAAAGATACTTTTTTGTCACAGGTTGTAAAAATGGTAGAAGAGTGTCAAGGTTCAAAAGTGCCAATACAGGAATTTTCTGACCGTATCACTGGATATTTTGTTCCAGCAATAATTATTATTGCAATAGGTACATTTATTTCATATAATTTATTTTCACAGTTCCATTTAAATGTTGTAGAGTGGGGGGCGACTTTTCTTCCTTGGATAAACCCAGAGCTTGAACCACTTATCTTAGCGTTTATTACAGCTACTGCTGTTTTGGTGATATCCTGCCCATGTGCCCTAGGATTGGGAACACCAACGGCTTTAATGGTGGGCAGTGGTATGGGAGCAGAGAGAGGGATTTTGATACGAAATGGTGAAGCAATACAGACTTTTAAGGATGTAAAGTCAATTGCATTTGATAAAACTGGAACTATTACAAAGGGAAAACCAGAAGTAACTGACCTAGTTGCGGCAGACGGTGTGGAAGAAAAAAGTATTCTTTACTATGCAGGTACAATAGAAAAAGTATCAGAGCATCCTTTAGCTTACTCTATCTTGGGAAAAGCAGGGAATGAAGAAATTAATTTGGGAAAAGTAAGTGATTTTAAAGCAATTGTTGGTATGGGGGTAACTGGTATTATAGATGGAGAAAAAGTGTTTGCAGGAAATAGAAAGTTGATGAACGAAAATAAAATTTCTTATGAGATGTATGAAGAAGAATTAATTAGGTTGGAAGAAGAGGCAAAGACAGCCATAATGGTTGCTAGGGGAAACCAACTATTAGGAATTGTAGCGGTGTCAGATCCTGTAAAAGAGGATTCTTTAAAGGCAATATCAGAGCTAGAAAGCATGGGAATTAAGACAGCTATGATTACAGGAGATAATAAAAGGACTGCTGATGCTATAGCTAAAAAAACAGGAATCAGTCACGTGATTTCCGAAGTGTTGCCGGATGGCAAGGTGGAAGAAATCCTAAAACTGCAACAACAATATGATGTGGTAGCTATGGTGGGGGATGGTATTAATGATGCACCTGCATTGAAGCAGTCCAATGTTGGAATTGCAATAGGTACCGGTACGGATATTGCTATCGAAGCTGCAGATGTTACCTTAGTAAGAGGAGAGTTAAGTGATATCGTATCTTCTATCAAGTTATCCAGAGCTATTTTTAGAAAAATTAAAGAAAATTATTTTTGGGCATGGTTTTACAATGCTGTGGCAATACCTGTAGCTGTTTTGGGTTTGTTGCATCCAATGATTGGTGCTGCAGCTATGGCAGTAAGCTCCTTAAATGTAGTTTATAACTCACTGAGGTTGAAAAAGGTGAATATTGAACCAAGCTTAAAGAATTCATAAATTGAAGATGTTTGTTATAATAATTTCTTAAAAAATGCTTATACTATTTTTTTAAGAAATTTTTTTATCTGGAATTACATAAAATCATATAGTGAAGTAATACCTTAAAGAAGGGAAAAGGTAAATGGCAAAACGTTTCCATACATTTAAAAAACCTATAAAACTTAAAGATTTAAAAAAAACAAAAAAAAGAAATACACAAAGTAAACAAGATAATAAAAATTCTTTAGACAATAAAGAACTGTCAGAGTGTTTAGAGGGAAATTTTAAAGATTTAAAAGTTATGTTTAAGGATTGTTTTGATGTTGAATTTAGAGAATTTACACTGGGGCAAAATAAATCTAGGTGTATTTTGGCATATATTCAGGAAATTGTTGATACAGACAATATAAACGAAAACTTTCTTCACTCTCTTATGCTAGATTCAGAAGATGAATATATATCAGAAGATGAAGAAAGTATTATGAACACAATTAAAAATAAATCCATTACAATAGGTGGAATAAAAAAAATTACTTTATTAAAAGAAGCAGTAAAGGATATTTTAGATGGAAACTGTGTTTTTTTAATTTCCAATTCCTCTATTGCACTTTCCTTAAGTACACAAAACTGGAATCACAGGTCAATTGAAGAACCTGTTACAGAGTCTGTGGTAAGAGGGCCTTTAGAAGGTTTTACAGAAGCCATAAGTGTAAATATTTCACAGATTAGAAAGAGGCTAAAAACACATAATCTTAAAATGGAAAATATGGAAATAGGGAGACTTAGTAGAACCCAAGTAGTAATATCATATATAAATGGAATTGCCGATGAGGGGATCATAAACGAAGTAAAGGAGCGACTTGAAAGAGTTGATGTGGATTCAATTAATGATAGTGGAGAAATAGAACAATTTATTGAAGACAGTCCATTTTCCCCATTCCCACAAATCTCCTATACTGAAAGGCCGGATATTGTATCTGCTTCCCTGTCTGAAGGACAAATTGTAGTTTTAGTGGATGGCTCCCCAATTGTTCTTATACTTCCAGCTGTGTTGGCACATTTTTTAAGTTCTCCTGAGGACTATTATACTAGGTTTTATTTTGGCACTTTCATAAGAGTGCTAAGATATATTGCTTTTGGGATAGCACTTTTTCTACCTTCTATATATGTAGCCATGACAACCTACCATCAGGAAATGATACCAATGCCACTTCTTACAACTCTTATTGCTGTAAGAGCTGCTGTTCCATTTCCAGCTGTGGTAGAAGCATTTATGATGGAGTTTACATTTGAAGTTTTAAGAGAGGCAGGAATAAGGCTTCCAAAACCTATAGGACAGGCTGTAAGCATAGTTGGTGCACTTATATTAGGAGAACTTGCAGTAAGTGTGGGTATAGTATCTAATGCAATGGTTATAATTGTTGCTTTTACAGGAATTTCATCATTTGTAATACCTAAATATAATCAATCTATATCAATAAGACTATTAAGATTTCCATTGATGATTCTTGCAGGCAGCCTTGGTCTTTTTGGCATAATTATAGGGTTTTTGTTTATTCTTATACATTTAGCATCCATAAGGTCATTTGGAGTTCCTTATCTTTCTCCATTTGCTCCAATTTCTTTATCTGACTGGAAAGATACCTTAGTAAGATTTCCAACTTGGTTTATGACAAAAAGGCCTAGATTTATGAACAAAAAGAATTTAAAGAAAATGAAAAAAAATTTAAGACCAAAGCCAAATACAAATAATTAACAGGTGGTTAGACATGAATAAAAAAGCCTTTATTATGATAATATTAATAAGTATACTGATGTCAAATACAGGATGTTGGGGAAAAGTAGAACTCAGTGATTTAGGTCTGGTAACTGCAACAGGAGTTGATTTAGAGCCAAATGGAGATATTCGAATAACTGTTGTATCAATTACCCCTTTAGGATTTGGAACAAAGGGAGAACCTGAAAAGTCAAATGCCTGGATTGGCACTGCTGTTGGTGAAACGTTTGCAGATGCTAAAAGAAATTTAAATGAAACTGCAACAAAGCAATTGGCCTGGTTTCATAATAGGTTTATAATAATAGGTGAAAATCTTGCAAAACAAGGTATTGGAGATATAATGAATCATTTAGCCAGAAATAGAGATTTCAGATATGAAAACAAGATACTCATAACACCTGTAACTGCTTATGATATGCTTACAATTCCTGCAGATATTGAAAAAAATTTGGTTCTTGAGATAGATGGGATTGTTGACAATATAAAAGAAGAATGGGCCAAATCTTATGTAGAAAATTTTAAAGATATTATAGTAGATCTTTGCGAAGAAAAAAGTGGTTTTGTTACAGGAAGAGTGTATTATTATGAAAAGGATGATACTACAATATCAACTAACAGGGGAGAGGTTAATACAATGGAATCAGAGGGGAAGGAACAGTATGTAGCTATCATTAAAGGAAGCAGTGTTTTTAAAGATGATAAAATGGTTGGATGGATAGATGGTATTGAGACCCAGGCATATATGTTAATAACAGATGAGGTCAAATCCGGTGTCCTTACTACAAGTTACAATGATGGAAAGGATAGTCTGTCTTTTACTTTTAGAAGAAGTGACAGCAGAGTAAAAGCTGAATTTAGTGAAAACCAGATATCATTTAATATTGACCTTGAAGTAATTGGAGAAATTAGTACTCTTTATACAGGACAGAATATAAGAAAAGAGGAAGAAATAAACAAAATGGAACAAGCTATTTCTAATGCCATAAAAAACAATCTTAAAAACACTGTATCAAAAGCACAAAAAGAGCTTAAAACAGATTTTTTAGGTTTTGGGGAACATATATTTAGAAGGCATCCAAAACAATGGAGGGAAATAGGTGACAGGTGGGATAAAATTTTCCCCAAAATTTCCGTAAACTATGATATCCAAGTAAGAATAGATCGTTCAGGAATAATTTCAAATTCGGTTAGATAGAAGGTGTTTTATTGGTATTTATTGTAGTATTTATGCATGTGTTAATTTCTGCATTTTTAATATTAAGAGATATGAAAGAAAAAAATAAAAAGCTTAAATTAGTGTCGCACACTTTAATAATTATATCGCTCTTTTATGCCTTAAATCATATATTAAACTGGAATTTACCAGAGCCAACCAAAGCTATAACTTATATATATGAGCCACTGTCACATCTTATTCTTAACACTGACTATTCATATAGGTAAAGCAGTTATATTTTTTAAGAGATTGTAAAATTTCAAATTTTATTTATACCGTTAAATAATTTAGCTAACTTCCATACTCTTTGAATTTTGAAAAAAGGGTTGCTATATATAAACTGTTTAATTAAAGGAGTACCTAAAAGCATTAATAACCTGTCCAATTCATTGTTGTCCATTGTATTAATAGACTTTCTAAATTCGTATAGTTTTTTTCGATTGTCCAGGTAAGGTTTCATTAGGTTGTTATAATTTAAATTTTCTAAAATGCATCGAGCTGATATAAATCCACTTTCAATAGCTGCAATTACTCCAAATCCAACAAAACTATCCACAAGACCGGCAGCATCCCCAACAAAATATATATTATCTTTCTTTAAAGGGTACACCGAACCAAGATTATGCTCTAAATCTCTGATTTCTATAATGTTGTACTTAATATTTTCAGTTTTTATAAATCTATCCCAATAAAAAGGGAGTTCGTGGTGAGAAATATTGTTAACCATCAGGGTTAATCGGGCATGATCTTTCGAAAGGGGCATTATAAAGGCGAATGCATTTTTGGCATATTCAGTATTAAGCCACATCTTTATATGGGTTTCATCAAAATTACCAAGTATGGTGGCACTTCTAGCGTACACATTAAAATCTCTATCAAAAACGTCCATATTTTTTGCGATATCACAAGAACCCGTTGCCACAATTATAAAATCAAAAACCCTTTTTAAATCTTTTATAGTTCCATACCTGTCAAATAGCACAGGGATATTTAACAATGAAAAAATTTGATTTTCTAATGAATTCTTCTCCATTCCTCTCATTAAAACATATCCTAGGTTACCTTTTACTTTAATTTCTTTAGAAGGGCTTTTCATGGTTATTTTTTCAATTTTGTTTTTGGGATAAATATTTAAATTATATCTTCTTTTTAAATATTTTATAGGGTTATTATAGTGGGGATTAAATATACGCAAACTAGCTGCTGGAAGTGCATAATCTTCTCCAACATAGCTTTTTTTTTCAAATATAGTGGGGGTTATTCCGTTTCTCTTTAGTTCAAGAGCACAGGATAATCCTGCTGGTCCTGCACCTAAAATGGCAACTTTCATTAGTATACTCTCCTTTGCTTTCTTGTAATTTAAATGTGCTTTCTTTATTGATATCAAACTAAATTTTAACAAAAAAATCGCAAATAAATATTTGTAAGAATAATATTTGCAGTTTAAACAAAAAATATTTTATATACAGTAAAAATATTATTGATAATTAAGTTTAAATTTTCATCTTGTCAAGGAGGCAATATATGGAGATGCTATCACAGGAATATATACTAAATATTGTATTTAATGAGTCATTAGATAGAGAACAACTACTTTTAAAAAAATATGATGATATACATGAGAATATTAAAGATAAGGATATAAAGAATATAGTTAAAGAGTTTACCAAAAATTCTAGGGAGCATATAGATATTTTAAAAGACAAAATGATTATGCTTAACATAAAAAAAACTTAAGTGAATTGGTTTAGCTTTATATAAATATAGGAGCTTTAATTAGAGTTTTAGAGTAAAATATTAAAGAAGGTGATTTAGTTGGAACCTATTTACATTTTAAAGGATATCTTGCAAAGCAGGATTTCCAATCAGACTTTTTATAATGATAATTTGATAACAATAAGAAATCCTGAAGTGAGACAGGTATTAACGCAGCTTAGGGATGATGAAATGAGGTCAATTGTCAAACTCCAGCAAAAAATAGATAGACTACAGGACACATCAGGGATTATATCTAAAATTTTTCCAACAAAACCTAGGAGTTAATTTTTTTATAGTGGTTTTAGGTAAGAAGGGAGAAGGTTTATTGATTTTATATACTATATTGTTACTTGTGAACGGTGGACTTGTATTTATATGGTTTAAAATATTAGAAAAACATGGAGGGTAAAATGAAAGTTGCAATAATAGGTGCTGGACTAGCTGGTCTCTCATGTGCCCATGAACTTGAAAAACACGGTATAACACCAGTTATTTTTGAAAGAAACAGCTTTATAGGGGATCAATACGGACATATCAGTGCATTTTTAGAAATACAGCACCGTCCTATAAAGGATGCAATAAAATATTTTAAAAAGCAATTTGATTTGAATATTAATTCTGTAAATACAATAAATAATCTTACTCATTATTCTCCAAACAAAAAAACAGTTATAGAAGGTAAATTTGGATATTTTATAAAAAGGGGTCGAGGAAAAGATGCATTATTTTCTCAAATTCATTCCCAATTAAAAAAACCCAATATAAAATTCAATACTTTAGCAGACTATGAACCTCTTTCAAGAGAGTTTGACTTTGTCGTTGCTGCTAATGGAAGTGCTTCATTTACAAAAGAACTTGGCTGCTGGCATGAAACGATAAAAACCTATGTAAAAGGGGCTACTATATTGGGAAACTTTGATCCGAATACATTAGTAATGTGGATAAATAAGGCTTATTGTAAAAATGGATATGCATACCTTACTCCTTATAATGAAAAGAAAGCTTCTCTCATATTGGTTGTAAGTGAGGTGAATGTTAATGAAGTAGATTACTTCTGGGAACTTTTTTGGAATACTGAAAACTTTAACTATACTATAGTAGAAGAGTTTAAACAAAGACATGAAACAGGATACGCATACCCACATAGAGTCGGTAACATATATTTAGCAGGCAATGCAGGAGGTTCAATTGATCCTTTTCTGGGTTTTGGTCAGTTAAGCTCTATTACAATGGGAGTTATGGCGGCAAGATCCATGGTACTTGGTAAAGACTACGAAAAAATGATAAAGAATGTTATAATAAGGCATAATCAATGGATTTACGAAATGAGGAAGTCATTTAACAATGCAGATAATAAAATGTATGATATTATTGTGTCAGGTATAGGACTTCCCGGTATTAAACATCTTTTTTACCATACGAAATTTAATGTGATAAGATTTGGATACTATTATTTTAAATTAAAGTCAATATTAAAAAAGTAAATAAACACCTTTATGTTAGTAATTAAATAATTTAGGTGAATATTTTCTATTACTTATATATCTGTATAGCAGGTAAATCCACAAGTAAGTTCCCAGATAAGTGACTATGGACCAGGGTATAAGTTCCCATCCTGTAAAGACAATAGTTTTAAACAAAAGACTCCCATACTCAAAAATAATCATTGCAATTATCCAAAAAAATGTGTAAAGTATAGTGTTTTTAATCTGTTTAGGCAAAAAAAGCACATAAATAACATTTAATGAAGGGTATAGCAGTATTCCTGCCAAAACCATATAAATAATGGAGTTATTCTGATTAATATAGTAATATAGCCCATAATATTCACCTAAAATTATTTCATAAATCAGTGAGTAGGCTATTGTAGTAACGGCTATTACAAAGCTTCTGAAGTCAAGAGGTTTATAAAATGAGCATATCCCAAGGATAAGCAATACTCCTGCTATTGATAAATAAAAAAATATGTATTCCATTCTTATTACCTCCTATAAATAGTATTCTCATAAAAACTAAAAATATAATAGATTTAATTATTTTTTCTTATCTTGGATACTAAAAGAACTAGTGTTGGTAATATAAAAGCAACAGAAAAAGAGTAGAAAGGTTTTATAAAGTTTGCAAAATAGTTTCCTTCCATAACATTTCTTGAAAAAGCCATTGAAAATGTAATAAGTAGGGTTCCACTAGGCAAGATCAAACCTTTATAGGATTTTATATTTAGAAGTTGAGCTAAACCAGTTGTGAATACGTAGAAAAATATTGAAATTTTCACAACAATACCACCCATCCATATGCCCATTATAGTTATATCTACTCCCCTTAAATTTTCTCCGAAACTTGCAAATCTTACAAATTCAAGAGCTGGAAGCATGAAAATTTTTGTAGCAGCTCCAAACAAAGCTATTGTCAATACACCTATCTGAAGTCCAAATCCAAGTATAACAATTGAAGCTGTTACTTTACTCCGTATATTTTTTTTATCCTTTATGAATGGTATGAGTTGAAGGACTATAACAGTTTCAACCAACCAGGACTGTATAAGAAGCCCACCTCTTAAAGGTGGCAAAATTCCATCGTACAACACAGGAAGAAAATAATTAAAATTCAAGTGATCTAGGTTTAAAATGCCTATACCTATAAGTATAATGATAGCTATAGGAAAAAGAACTTCATTTATTCGGGCAATTACTTCTATGCCCTGTCCAATTGTATAGGCAGTAAGTAATATAGTCAGTACTATAAATAATATTATTGGTATTTCAGGATTAAAAGCAATAATAAAAATTTCACCTAGGTTTTTTGTTGAAATACTAGCTATTAAAAAGGTGTAATACAAAAAAATAATACCTGCTAATTTGCCCAAAGGTTTTCCAAGTATATCACATGAGTATTCTACAAATGTCTTATTAGGGTATCTTAGTCCTAAGCTGATAAAAATATTAACAATAATTAGAGAGGAAATGGTTGCTATTATTACTGAAATCCATGAATCTCTGCCTGCCTGTTGAGCAACATAGGCAGGCAGAAACACATCGGCAGTTGCTATAACTGCCGTTACAAGCAAAAACAAAAGCTGCAAGGATGATATTTTTTCAATGCCTACAGATTTAATTGAATTTTTACTCAAAGAAATGACCTCCTATACATGATGAAGTTTAGTTTTTGCACACATACATTTTTTTATTCATAAAAGAAGAAGTGAGATGTATAAATCTTATTTATATAAGGGGTGGCACTACATAAATAATTTAGAAAAAATAAAATAATAACTTCTGCTATAAATTTATGCTAGTTCTTATTTGCTCAAATGGTTCACGTGAAAAAGCGGAATAATATTTCATTTGTTTTTTAGTTGTTACATTTTTCTAAAAAAGTTTTGTGTAAAGTATGTTAAGGTACTAAAGGTTAGTATGTTGACAAATAAACTAGCCAGCACATGCCAATGGATGTATTCTGCAACACCTGTACTTATTATAAGGGTTTCTAAAATTAAATATAATAAAGAAAAAGCCAGAATATTTAAAGCTTGCATCCAGTTTTTTTTTAGGAATGCTTTGAGAAAACAGAGTTCCCATTGTCAAAATAGGACCAAACTTATAAAAGGCAGAGCAGCCTGCCCAAGGTATTATAACATCATAAAACTGATAAAATTGGAGCTCTTGTCCTCCCCAGTCTACTATGCTGGCAAGTATTAAAGCTGATATTCCACCAAGTATATTGATTTTTAGCTTTTTGTGGTCAATCAAAATAAAAAATAAAATCCAAGATATAAAAAATGAAATTACCCAAGGCATTGTTTGTCCCCCACTAGTTATTATTTTTATTAGTATTTAACTAATTAAAACTAAATATGCAAAACAGATAAAAAATAAAATCTCCTATAAGCGGGTTGAATAAATTACAAAAATATTCCTTTGAAAAACTTTTATAAATAATATAAGTACAGATGTGTAAGTTTTAAAAAGGAATATTATGTGTGAAATTGGATAACATATAATTGTACTATATTATAAATTACAAGATAAAAAGGTGAATCATGGGCTGGTGGAGTTACTTAATAATAGTATCTACAATAACATTACTATTTGTGCCAAAAAATAAATGGGGAAAATTATTTGTTTTAGGTTTAGTTGGCATGGTGATTATACTTGCAATAGATAGTGCCTTAATTGCTTTAGGAGCTATTAAGTTTAACTTTGCAGGGTTAAATGCACTTGGGCTGCCATTACCTTACTGGATTAGTTATATTCCAGGAGGTATTTTATTTGCACATTTTTACCCAACTGTATGGATACAAAAGTTCTTGTATATTCTATTTGCAGCTGTATCATTTGTTTTTGTTGAATTTATCACAATACAAATTGGACTTTTTCAACACTTGAATTGGAATATATTCAATGCAATTATTCTAAATATTGGTGGCTTCACAATATATTCTTGGTTTACAGAGTTTTATTTTGAAAGAAAAAGAGTTCAGATATAATAAATAGAAGTGAGGATTGGTTCTTTCCAATAATAGATAATAACTTTTGCAATATGTAAAACATGAAAGATGTTTAGATTAATAATAATTTAAAATATAGAATGTATTGCTAAAAAAGTGGGTAGGTGATATGCATGGAATGGATTATACGTTTTACTGCGGTTTGGATATTATTTTTAGTGATAATTGACTGGAAGGAACTTAAGATAAACATTTGGAGCGGTGTGTTCTCCATAGTATTACAAATAGCAATGGATACAGTATTTATAAATAATGGTTTCTATAAAATAGAAAACCCTGTTATATCTATTTGGGGTTCATCACTTTTTTTTATAATTGGGCCTGTATTTGTTATTGGGGTATTAATTTCACAGTATCAGCCAAGCAAAAGATGGGCTCAGATTCTTTATGTTTTCCTTTTAGCAGTTGTATATGATTTTGAGGAATATTTATTGACCATACGAAAAGAACTTATATATACTAATTGGAACTTTCTATCCAGTGTAATTATCAACTTTATTCTAATGATGAGCATCAGCTGGTTTTCAATAGTTGTCCTAAAAAGAGGGAGGATAAAGGAGAAATGAGTTTGTCGTTTTATATAATTATAATAATCTTGCTTACCACATCAGTTTATTTTGCTTTTAGGTTCTTTGAAAAATACGGGAAGTAAATTAGAGCTATAGCATAAATAAATTTATGCTATAGCTCTAATTCGAGACTTATGACCTGAATATATTTTTTCTTCTCCTACTATACTAAGGGATAGCCAAACAAATATGGACAAAGCTGCAATACTATGAATAAAACTCAACACAACATCAAATTTTTCATATGAAAAAGCTCCTGTTCCTATATAAATACCTTGAAGTATTGAGAACGCTAACCCAACAGTAAAGACTGCCAAAAGTTTTGTAAAAGAGTTTTCCTTAAGCCAATTAATCATAAGTATCCCTACACCAGATAATGCAAGAAGATGAAATAAAGATGTTGTTCCAACAGGTATTATAAGATTATGATAACTATAATACCCTAGAGACGTGGATATATTGTCTACAAATATCATCCATACTATAGACACTAAGATAACAACTGCTAATTCTTTAATTCTAAAAAAAGGAATTAGTATAAAAACTATACTCCACACAATCACACAGAAAATGATATGTTCCATAATACGTCGTTGCAAAGCCTCCTCAATTAATGATATCTGAATATAGTATTATACAATATATAAAATAATATTTAAAACGCTAATTTCGAAAACAGTGAACGAAAAATTATTAATTATAATAGATGAATTCGTGTAATATTACATATTTTGTAGAAGAAAAGTTTCCATAGGCTTTTGAAATTAAGCAAATAACATCAATTTATCCTTTGTTTTAAACAAATTTAATCAAGAGTAGTTTAGATTAATATTTTATAATATAACCTGTAGAGATTATTAATTAGGAGGTTGTTATGGTGGAATTAAAAATAATAGGAAAAGTCAAAAGTAAAAGTGGTTTTGAAATTAATATTGACAGGGATTACAAAGAAGCCATGAAAGGGATGGATGGATTTGGACATTTGATTGTAATTTGGTGGGCAGATAAGGTAGACAATTCTGATTTTCGCAAAGTTACCACTACAGAAAAACCATACAAGGCAGGGCCAGATACCATAGGAATATTTGCAACTAGATCACCAATAAGGCCTAATCCAATTGGTATAAGTATTATTGATGTTAAATGTATTGATTATGATGATGGAATCATATATACTTCGTATATAGATGCAGAAGATGAAACACCAGTTATTGATATCAAACCATATTACCCATGTTCTGATATAGTAAGAGAAGTAAAGTTGCCAAAGTGGTGTGAAGGTCTGCCAAATTGTATTGAAGACTCGGCTAATTTTGATTGGAGTAATTTTTTTAATTTTTAAAGAGGGAACCTTAGTATGAATAATAGAGAGCTTATTTTATCATCTATTCAAATAATTGAAAATAACCTTAGGTCAAAAATATCTGTTTTAGATATATCTAAAGAACTGGGGTTTTCTTTTTATTATTATTGCAGGTTGTTCAAATCCATTACAGGTTACTCACCAAAATCATATATGTTGGCTAGAAAAATTACTGAGTCTATTAAGGAACTAATTGAAACAGATAAAAGAATTATTGATTTAGCACTTGAATTTGGTTTTGGAAGTTCAGAAGCTTATACAAGGGCTTTTTACAAAATAATTAATAAAAACCCTTCAGAAATTCGTAAAGAGGGTAACATTAACAGACAATTATTACTTGAACCCATAAGTGATGATAAATTAAAAAAAATTGAGCATGCCTTAGACAAAGAGCCAGAAGTTGCATCTTTAGGTGAAATAAAGCTGGTAGGAATTCCTTTTTATCATGATTTGTCAATGGCGAATGATATGAAGAGTGGCTTCCTGCAACTGACTATAAGTTACCAGGTCATTTTAATTTTGAGTATTATGGGGATGAGTATTTAGGACCCTATAATGAAAATTCTATCAGCGAGATTTATATTCCCATCGAAAAGAAATAATAAATGAAAAGAGTTTTGATTATGAATAAGGTAACGTAGCAACGGTGTAAGGAATTAACATTGTGTTTTGCTTGTTTTTGCAATATTATATTTAATAGTTTTATTGAAATTTAGATTGCTAATGGGCAAAAACATGTCCTTAAGATGATAACACAGAAGAAAAGGGGTGCAAAATGTTAAAGAAAAGGTTTGTATCAATAATAGCATTAACATTAGTATTAGTAATGAGTTTCGCAGGATGTACTCAGGAAGTATTTTCACCCAAGGAGGAGCAACCTACACATCAACCAGTAGAAACGCCAGAAGAAGTTGATGAAGGAACTAAAGAAAACGAAAATCAAGAAGAAGCTGGTGAAGGGACTAAAGAAGGTAAAAATCAAGAAGAAGTTGATGAAAATAAAAAAACTGACGAAAAAATACCTCACCAAAGTAGCGAAAGTGCTAAAGGAAAAAATGTTTATATCAGTACAAACAAGTTGAATGTCAGGGTAGACAGCAATTCCCAAAGTAAAGTGCTTGGGAGCTTAGTCAAGGGTAAAGAAGTAAAAGTTATTGAAGAAGTTGAAAGTGAAGAAACAACTTGGTATAAGATTCAATTTAAGAATTCAGTGAATAATAATGAAGGTTGGATTTTATCTGAATATACAGTTAAGGATATAAATGAACTTCTTTCATCACCAACCCTTTTTGAGGATAAGGAAATGAATGATTATTTTACATCGCCAACTCTTTTTGAGGATAATACAGTTGTTGCCTATTACGGTCATCCTTATTCAGATGTAATGGGAATTGTTGGCCGCCACTCAAAGGAAGAACTTATATCCCTTTTAAAAAAGACAGCTGAAAAATATGATTCCGTTAACGGCAATAAAGGTGTAATACCAGCAATATATCTTATTTATGGAACAGTTCAGCCTGAAGGCGAAATTAATATGATGAATTTTGACCTTGTGATTTCATATATTGAGGAAGCCTATAAAAATGGTGTGCTAATATATCTTGATAATCAAATAGGAAAATATTCCCCCATCGATGCAATTAATGAACTCTTACCATTTTTAAAATATCCCAATGTCCATTTGGCTCTTGATCCGGAATGGCGTACTGATAAGCCAATGAAAAAGATAGGACATTTAACTGCTGCCGAACTTAATGAAGTTCAAGAAACCATGCGTGAATATATCATTTCTAATGAAATCAAAGGTAAAAGGCAGTTTGTTTTTCATCAGTTCATTGATAGTATGATACGTGATATTGATGAAGTATCAAGCAATTATGATCCAGTGTTGCTGGTGCATAATACATCTGGGTGGGGATCTCCAGAAGGAAAGAGGGCAATTCATATCAGAAATTCCAAGGTAACAAATATACCATACAAAGGCTTTAAGTTATGGTATTTCTATTCTGATAAACCAGGGGTACACTTTGATGATCCACTAATGACTCCAGAGCAGGTTTTAGAACTAGATCCGAAACCAGGGCTTATTATTTATCAATAATTTGTAGCCAAAATATAACATCAAAATAAGAATTAGATTAACTATCAAAATATTTTGCATAACTTAAATCCTTTCATGCGTTTTATTTGAGATAAATAATCAACATAATAAAAGCATGTGTAGAAATTTACAAAATATTCAAAGTCTAATAGTATTTATATTGTCTAAAATTTTAAATTTTTCTTGCGAATAATTTAATTAAATTTTTTAATAATTTGTTCTATTTTATAAATTCCTGTGGAATAATTTTTAGTAATTACAATATTAGGACTAAAAATACTATTTTGAGGTACAATTCTTCCAGGTAGTATAATAGATGCAATCCCTATGCTTGTATTAGATTTAATCCATGCACCCAGCTTTTCTAATCCTGTATCTTCAAAAAAATCTCCATTCCAGGATTTTATGTTCATTTTATCTAACCTATGATTTGAAGTTCTGACCAGTGCCCCTAAGTAAACATTTTTTTCTACTAAAGAATCTCCTAGAAAACACATAGGACCTATTGTTGAGTTTTCTTTTATAACAGAATTCTTAATTTCAGTTGCATATCCTATTCTTACATTATCGCATATTTTTACATTCCCTCTGATAACTACATTTGTACCTATCATACAATTATTACCTATATCAATATTGCCACTAAGCTTTGCATCTTTTGATATAAAAGTTCCCTCTCCAACGCGTAAACTGCCTTTATATTCTACGCCAACATTTTTAGTAATATGGGAGCATTTTTCTGTATTATTTTTTACTTCATTTTTTAAATCAATCCACCAACGATACATTTTTTTACCTCCAAATCAATGTTAATACCTTTTTACCTTATTCCATCCTCTCTCAACACCAGTTATCAAACTTGGAATTCCCCAAAACAGCCAACAGAAAAAAACCGTAAGGATAATAAAAATAGATAAAGGGGAGTATAATATGAGCCACCATTTCTTACCTTGTTTACTTGCAGAGTAAGTTGATGCACAAAACAGCACCCCACACCATATAATTGCTCCAAATAGGGCATCCTGAAGAGTAAAGACAAATGGGCTAATCATTAAAATTGCTCCAAACAAACCGATAATAAAGTTAGGCATAATAATTGTTATTCCAAATCTAGTCTTTAATAATTTTCTATGAATTCTCATACATACTGCGTACCCACTTATCCACCTTTTCCATCTTTTTAGGTCATCAAGAAAGCTTGGAGCTTCTTGACTATATACGATTGCTCTTGATGATTGTGCAATTTTATATCCTCTAGAAACCAGTTCCCACGTTAAATCTAAGTCTTCAACACAAGTTCTGTCAGGAAAGTTAACACTTTTTAAAAGTTTTGTTCTATACATTCCCACGCTACCCGAAACACAGAAGGGGTGACCTCCTAAAACTTCTCCTCCACATTTTCTGAAAGTAGCAAAAAAAATTTTTATCGAGGCTCTTATTTTACCGAAAAATCCTATGTTATCCATGTCGGAGCCGGGTATTCCAGCAACGGCATCTGCACCGTTTTCTATTGCTTTAATTAAATACCCTAACCCATTATTTTTTGGGATTCTTATATCTGCATCTGTCAAAAAAACAAGTTCAGATTTAATATAATTAATTGCATTATTAATTGCTCCTGCCTTACCTGTATTTTTTTGGGTTATTATCCTTAGCCTATCACCATAAATAAATTTAAGTTCATTTAATACTTCAACAGTTTTATCTGTTGACCCATCATTTACAACAATGATATTTTTTATATAATCATTTGCCAGCAAGTCAGTAACAGTTCTTGAAATAGTTACTTCCTCGTTATAAGCAGGAATTATTGCTTCAATGGAATTATATTTATCTGAATACTCTTTTTCTCCTTTTTTAATAATAAACCAAATCCAATAAGCAATAAAAAAAATTATAAACAAAAGTGTTCTAGGACTTGTAAACATATAATGTGACATATTCGGTTCTCCTTTATATAGAGTTTTAAAACATCTTACTATAATTTAACAAATCTAACTATTTCGTATGCTTCTGCAACCTTTGAATGACATCTAACTTGAGCTGCTCTCATTTTTGCAATAGACAAAAGTATATCATCATAAAAATAAGGTTTATTCATTTGTGTTTTGTGACATTTTAAAGCATCTAATTTAATTGAAAAGTTATCTAAGCTACATAACTTAAAGTAATTAGGTGTAAATTCAGGCATAGTAGAAGGTGACTCATAACAAATTATTTTAAGTGTACCTAAATTAGTTAATACGGTTAAGGCGCATTTATGAGTTGCTACGTGATCCTGATGAAAATCATACTGAGAAGGTATATAAGCAATATCGGGCATAACTTCCAAAATAATGGATCTCAGCTTATTTGTAATTTCCTGAATGTGTCCAAAAAGCTTTGTGTCTGGAAAAGAAAGAAAGTAGTTTTTGGAGTTTGGAGCTAATATATCAAAGGAATTTATCTGTTCTAGGCTACGCTGTGATGAACATCCTCCTTTTTCTCCTTTTGTTAAAACTATATTTATTACTTCATCTTTTTTTAGATAATGATTATGCATAGAAATTGCACAGCCTAAATCAATATCATCAGGATGTGCTCCTATGAATAATACTTTTTTTGTACTCACTATAGATGCCCCCTATAATTATTTATTTTTTATTGTAAAGTAATAGTTTATTATATTTTTCTAATCTAAAGTTGTTACAGTTTATTTCAAATTATGTTAAGTGTTAAAAATGATTGATACATAAAATTTACTGTGTTAATTCTCTTAAATGCTTAAAATAAAAGCTTTTAGTATTTTAAACCACTATAATCCAAAAAGCTGTTGAAAAGTATACAAATGAAGTGTATACTTAACATAAAAATAGTAAAGGGAGTGTATAAAACATGAAAAGCAAAAAAATATTGACTTTGGTTATGATATTTATTTAAAGTGACTGAAACTCACCATCTATAAAAATATATTTTAGTTTACTTGAGCACTTCGGAATGTGAAATTTTTACATTAGAGTTTACATTAAACTCTATTTTAGGATAGATTTCTGTCACCCAATCTTCATTGAATTCAAATTCAGGACGTTTAGCCCAATACTTTACCTGAAGAGCTAATGGGTCTAAATTATTTGACTGGAAATCTTTCATAAGTTTGAGGGTTTGATTTTTGAATATATCTTCAAATTTCTTCTCAATGGTTTTGATATCTTTATTAGCATATGAGGATTCTTCCATAAATCCATCAACTTTAATATCTATATTACAAACTAAACTATTATTAGCATTTTCATCAAGGGATATTTTCCCGGAAGCTTTTCGTATTCTTATGCCAATGGGTTTATTATCTTTATCAAAAGTGCTGATAAAACCTATATCAAGTCCTAATTTTAAAATGTTAAGTATTCTTGTTTGATCCATTTTCAGAATCATTTCAAGTTTTCCATTGTGAAAAATGGCTGTTTTTTCAATAGCAAAGTTTTCGTTTTGTATTTCAACAAGGGGACATGAAACACTTACTCCTGGCATAGTGAGATGTGAAAAGGCTTCAAAAATTTTTGTTATATTAACAAATTGAGGCTCTACTCCTTGCCCAAACTTCATGAAAAGGTAGTTGCCTGCTATATTTTCTCCTAGAGGCATTAGTGATAGCACTGCTTTTGCTGAAGGAGTTCCAACCATTATCCATGCTATTTGTTGGACATCTCCTTTCCGTACAAAATAAGTAATAATTTCATTGAACGAAAATTGATTAATTGTCTCCTTTCCAACAACTATTGCTTTAAGATGGCTAAAATCAGGCTCTAAAGACATCTGGGCTTTTATTTTTCTAATAGCCTCACCAATAGATTTATCAGAAGCTCTATAAAGTATAAAATTATCTTCATTAGTTTGATTATCTGATTCTCCAGATTGAGCCCTAGGAATAGCAACCTTTATAGAAATATCAAACTCATCTTTTGTTTCAGAGAGGTCAAGTCCAATAGCTACAACAAAAGCTCTTCTATCAATATCTCTAAACCTGCACGAAGATGTGAAAATAAGCATAGAAAAAATTAAAAATAAGCATAATTTATTTTTCATTTGGCATACAACTCCTTTCCTTTTGTTCTAATATAAAGAAGCACAGATAAAAGCAAGTGAAACATATTCCATGTTATCATTACTATAGGTGCAATTTGGAAAACTGTTTTAGTATTTGGTATCATTATTGATCCGGCAACAAAAACTATACAAATTACAAGTTTTATGTATTTGTTGAGTTTTGGTGAAGGATGAAGTTTAGTGAACAAGCCATAGCATACAAAGCTGTATATAAGCGTATTAGACAATGATAATAAAAAGAATAAAGGCATCATTAAATAAAGGGCACGTTCTATAACGAATAAGTTTATAGATACAGTATCAGCAGTAGAAACCCAAGGAAAGGTCAACTTTTGTGCAGCTTCAGGTCCCCAAATCGAAACAGGTATATAAACTGAAATAAAGGCGGTACAAAGCCCAACTACTCCAATCAAAAGAATGGTTTTTTTATAGCTTATTCTTTTAAATTCAGGGTTAAACAATGATAAGTGATATACACCACTGAAAAAAAATCCTGCTGTAGCGATTGTTATATAGTTAGGAAGTCTTACAGAGTGAACTAAAGATCCTATAAGAAAATCTTGTTTTATTTCTCCAGTAATCAGCAGTACCTGTGAAATAATGCCTATAACCATAATAAGTGCTGTAAATGATACGGTATGTAAAAAGGTATTACTGGTATTTTTGAACACAACAAAAGGAATAATAATTAAAATTATAGATATAAGCCATAGGGAACTGGTGGTCAGCATAAAGGTTTTTACAATTTCAACTAACCCCTTATACATAAAAAAGCCAATTGCCAAACAGATTAACACGTATGTATAGGAAAAGAAGTTACCCCAAAACTTTCTAAAGAGAATTTGATTAATCTCTGTAAGTGTCTTGCTTTTAAAATAATTATATACATGGAGAAAAAAATATATTTTCACAATAGATATAATAAAGGCTGCAAATATAGCTATAAGTGTACCATCATAAAGCTGCCCTATTAGAATATAGGGACAGTATAATGTAACGTTAGATATTATTTCATTAATCAGTAGTAAATAAAAAAAGCGATGCTTCATTAAGTCTGCCCCTTTCTAAAAAATGCTCTTGTATGACTTATATTAAAGCTTCCTACAGGATTGAAAAAAGGTTTTCCAAGACTGTGCAGTGTGAAAAGATAATACATCAGTGCCAAAAAACCAATAAACAGGCCTGCAAGTCCTGCAATAGAGGCTAAGAAAAGTAAAATGTATTTAGATACTCTGATTGTAAGATTCATTGAATTTATTGGTATTACAAAATTAGATATAGCTACTGCAGCTACTATTATTATCATTACATTACTAACTAAGTTGGCTTGGGTAGCTGCCTGACCAAGAATGATTCCACCAACAGTGGTTCCTGCCTGACCAATGTTCTTTGGAAGGCGAAGGCTTGCCTCTATTAAAAATTCCATCATAACAAGCATAATTAGCACCTCAACATAGGAGGGATAGGGCACACCTGCTCTACTTGCTGCTATAGAAAGAGCTATTTGAACTCTCATTATTTCAGTGTTGTAAGCACTTAGAGCTATATATAAACCAGGTAAAATCAGAGCGGCTAATAGTGCTAAGTATCTCAAAAGTAAGAGAAACAGTGACGGTATGGGATGCAAATAATAGTTATCTGCAGAAGCAATAAATTGGTTAAAGGTGCTAGGGGCTATTAATGCCTTTGGAGCACCATTTAATATTATTACAATTTTTCCTTGTGATATTTGTTTAACTGTTCTATCAAATCTCTCGGTAATTAATATTCTAGGACACAAATGCTGCTTATTATCCAAGATTTGCTGAAGTTCCGTAAGAGATTGAACCATAGGGGTAGTTATACTATTTAACCTGTGTGTAATACTTTTTATAATATTGTCATCTGCAAATTCTCTATCATATATTAGATAACTCTTATATTTACTAATGGTACCTAGTTTGAATTCTTTAACAATTAGCTCTTTTTTATTGTAAAATTGACGAATAATATTAAGGTTGGTTTCTACATTTTCTACAAAACCTGATAATGGGCCTTCATAAACAGATTCTCTTAGCACTTCATCTATTTTACGTGATTCTTTCTTAGCGGCTAAGGTAGTAGAATACACCTTGTTGTTAAAAACACCAATAACCATACCTTGGGTTAGCATGCTGGTTATGTTTGAAGTATCACTGAATTCATTCATAATAGACGAAATGAATTGAGAGTAATCTTTATTTAAATTATAATACGGTTCTTTTATGGCACTTACCAACTTATCAACATATATCATAGATGTTAGATAGTATAATCTAAAATTATTATCAACGTCTATCATATTTGCATCAGCATTGTTTTTTAATATTTCTTTTAGCTTAATTTCAATATTTTTAGCATTAGTGTTCATTATTTTCCCCCATTATTTTTTAAAAAATAAATTCAATTTACTAAAATAAATGAATTATGCTATTATAAACAGAGTAATTTGTTAATTAAATATAATTTTATCTTTTTTCGTATTAATTATTCTTACTTGAGTTGACTTTGAAATTTAAATTGGTTTATAGCTTTAATTTAGAGGGTAATAATATACTAAATGAAAAAACAATATAGCAAAAAAGGAGTCTTTTAAAATGGGTAAAAAGGTATTGATAGTAGGTGGAGTTGCTGGAGGAGCGAGCACTGCCGCAAGACTTAGAAGAATAGATGAAGATGCAGAAATTATTATTTTTGAGCGTGGAGAGTATATTTCTTTTGCCAACTGTGGTCTTCCTTATTATATTGGAGATAAAATTACTGATAGAGAGATGTTATTAGTGCAAACTCCTGAAAAAATGAAAGATATGTTTAATATAGAAGTACGAATAAAAAATGAAATTACAAAAATAAAAAGAGAAGAAAAGCGTGTTGTTATAAAAGACTTAAGAAATGATAGAGTATATGAAGAAAGCTATGATGTCTTAGTTTTATCACCTGGAGCAGAACCTGTAAAGCCAAATATTAAAGGTATTAATAACAAAAATATTTTTACATTGCGAAACATGTATGATGTTGATGCCATTAAACACTATATTACGAACACTTCACCTAAAAGAGCTGTGGTGGTGGGAGCAGGTTATATTGGACTTGAGATGGCTGAAAATTTACATTATTTAGGATTAAATGTATCAATTATTGAAAAGTTAGATCAAGTATTAAATACAATTGATTATGATATGGCTGCTTTAGTTCATGAACATATACTTTCTAAAAAAGTCCATTTGTACTTAGGTGATGGGTTAAAAGAACTTAATCACAATGGAGAGGAAACAGAAATTCAATTGGAAAGTGGTAGAAAAGTCAGAGCAGATGTTGTTATTATGGCCATTGGTGTAAAGCCTGATGTTGGTTTTGTTTCAGATAGCGGGATTCAGCTAGGAAATAGAGGTGGTATAAAGGTTGATTCATATTTAAAGACGTCAGATCCTAATATTTATGCAGTAGGAGATGCAATAGAAGTAGAAGATTTTATATCAAAACATGAGACCATTATACCTCTTGCAGGTCCAGCTAATAAGCAAGGTAGAATTGCAGCTAACAATATTGTAGGAAAAAAAGAAAAGTATAAGGGTATCCAGGGTACAGCAATTGCCAAGATATTTGACATGACAGTTGCAGGCACAGGAAATAGTGAGAGAATTTTAAAAAACAGAGGTATCAAACATTTGTCCACAATAACTCAATCTAAATCTCATGCAGGATACTATCCAGGAGCCTTGCCCATGACCATAAAATTGTTGTATTCATTAGAAGGAGATATTTATGGTGCTCAAATTGTAGGTTTTGAAGGAGTGGATAAGCGAATAGATGTTATTGCTGCGTCCATTAAATTTGACAAAAAAGTATTTGATTTGACAGAATTAGAGTTGGCATATGCACCGCCGTATTCTTCAGCTAAGGACCCTGTCAATATGGCAGGTTATGTGGCAGGTAATGTTTTAGAGGGGAATATGGATGTTAGTTATTGGCATGAAATTGAGGATGTAGACCCAGATAAAACTATAATCTTAGATGTGAGAGAGCCTTTTGAAAAAGAGTTTGGATTTATTGAAAATTCTATAAACATTCCACTGGGCCAAATAAGGGAAAGATATAATGAGTTGCCATTTGATAAGGAAATTATAGTCAATTGTCAGATTGGTTTAAGGGCTTATATAGCATCAAAAATATTAAAACAAAAAGGTTTTAAAAGTGTTAAAGTTTTAACTGGAGGTTTTAAGCACTATAATACTATAGTTCAATCTAAATACAATTTAGATAGGCAAGATTTTGAACATGAGAAAAGAAATTATGCTGATTTAAACAAGCAGGAAATTTATAATTCAGAAACAGGTGAATTAAATCCAGAATATACGAAAAAGTGAACTGGATAAAAAGCCCTAAATTTAAATTCATAGGTTTAAAGATGATTTATACAAGTAACTGAAATTTAATTTACTTGTCTATCTTGTCCATTGTTATATTTCTATATCCGAAGAAAGCTATTACGATAGAAGTCAGCCAGCATACAAAAGCGTATGGTGCATAAGCTAACGGATTGACAGCTAAAACAGAATACATAAACACACCACTACTGTTCCATGGAATTAGTGGAGCTGTTAAGGTTCCACCACCTTCTAATGTTCTTGTAAGGTTTTTATTGCTCAGTCCCAGTCTTTTATAAGAGTCTTCATACATCTGCCCCGGAATTATTACTGCAAGGTATTGGTTTGCGGCGAAAATATTAATTGAAATTGATGTAAGCAGGGTTGTTAATATTAGATTCCCACTGTTTTTTACCAGCTTTGTCATTTTCAACACTAAAGAATCCAACATGCCGCATCTGTTCATTATACCGCCAAAAGATAGTGCCATTATGGCTAAAGATACAACTGAGTACATACTTGTCATGCCTCCACGGGATAAAAGATCATCCATTTCATCCCAACCAGTTGAAATGCTAAAGCCTTCATATAGTATATTAAAGACTTCTTGTAAACTTTGTCCCTGTACAAAAACTTGCATAATTCCACCAGAAATAACTCCTGCAATAAGACTTGGAATAGCAGGAAGTTTAAACAGAACCATTGTTACAACAATTACAGGTGGAATTATAAGCAATGGTGAAAAGGTAAAATTGTTAATAAGCATGTCCTGGTATTTAGAAACTAAAGAGGCGTCAGTATTTCCGTCCACAAGGAAATACCCTAATACAGTATAAGCAATGAGAGATATAATTAAACTTGGTATGGTAGTATAAAGCATGTGCTTAATATGTTCATATAAATCAACACCTAAAACTGAAGGAGTTAAATTCGTAGAATCTGACATTGGAGATAATTTGTCACCAAAGAAAGAACCAGAGACAACTGCACCAGCTATTGCAGGAGCAGGAATTCCAAGGCCCTGTCCGATTCCAATAGCTGCTACACCAATGGTTCCAGCTGTAGTCCATGAACTGCCTGTAATTACAGACATGAAACTACAAAAAATCAATATAACAGGTAAAAACCAATAGGGTAAAAATATATTAAAGCCAAAATACATTAAAGCAGGTACTATGCCACTGGCTATCCAGACACTAATAATCATACCTATAATAAGAAGGATTATAAGAGAGGGAATAGCTCTTTTTATGCTGTTAACAAACCCTTTTTCAATGTTTTTCCATTTCTGTCCGTGAATAACTGCTACAAGTCCTGCGGCAGTGCTTCCTAATAGCAATGAAATGTGTGGCTGAGCATCATATATAAAAACTGATAGTGCTAAAGAAACTATCATTACTAGTATTGGTATAATAGAAAGCCAAAAGGGAGGAGGTCCTATAGTTTTTTCAGAAAATTTATCTTGCAATTTAAAAACACATCCTTATATGTAATATTTTATGTACATGTATAAAGGTTATCTTAAAGTAAAACAATGTACTCTTTAAAATTAACATAAGTCTATATTAATTGATTATGATAAATTTATCAAGTTGTATATCCATTAAAAAAAGGGATATGATCGAATTTATATAGAAAGATTAATGACATTAAACTATAGTGCAAATGTTTGAATTTTGAAGGAAGGAGATGAATTTTTACAATTTTAAAAGGGTATTAATTGGAAAAATGTATTGGGGGTTATTATTAATGTTTATGAAAATGAAAAAAATTAAAATTTTTATTTTGCTTATTATTTTTACAAGTATTTCTTTATTTACACCGATTGTGACTGGAGTTAACAGCGTGCCATATAAATGGGACAATGTTGAAATTGGAGGCGGTGGAGGATTTGTTTGTGGAATAATTTATAATCCTACTGAGGAAGGACTTGTCTATGCACGTACTGACATGGGAGGAGCATATATAAGAAACAAAGAAACGTTAGAGTGGGAGCCTCTTATGGACTGGGTGTATCCAGATGAGTGGAATTTATTAGGTGCTGAAAGCTTAGCTACTGATCCAGTTGAAACAAATAGAGTTTATATTGCAGCTGGTACATATACAAATGAGTGGACAGATATGAATGGGCACATGTTGCGTTCAGATGACTATGGAGAAACATGGGAGAGAACAGAGCTCCCATTTAAGTTTGGAGGGAATATGCCAGGACGTTCAGTTGGAGAACGTTTAATGGTGGATCCTAACAGTAATAATATATTATATTTTGGAGCAAGAAGTGGTAATGGATTGTGGAAGAGTGAGGACTATGGTGAAACTTGGTTTCAGGTTGAGAACTTTCCTAATGTTGGAAACTATGTTGAGGATCCGGATTTTCACTATACAGCTGACAATTTAGGATTGTGTTTTGTAGTTTTTGATTGGGAGAAAGGAACTAAAGGAACGCCAACACAGGATATTTATGTTGGAGTTGCCGACAAGGAAAATCCACTATATGTTAGTCGTGATGCTGGTGAGACATGGAAACCTGTTGAAGGACAGCCTACAGAGAGTATTTTTAGAAGAAACAATGAAGATGCTCTGCCAGTTGGAATACCTCATCAAGGGGTTATAAGTGGTAATGGTATTTTGTATGTTACATATGGTGACAGAGGTGGACCTTATCAGTGTGAAGACGGTGCTGTTTATAAATATGATACAAACACAGGAGAATGGACAAATATAACACCCCCTTCAGGTTACGACTGGGATGGTATGCCGGAATATGAAAATTGGTATGGATATGCTGGATTAAGTGTTGATAGACAAAATCCAGACACTTTAATAGTTACATCAAATCAATCCTGGTGGCCGGATGACTATATTTTCCGTTCAACAGATGCAGGTGAAACATGGGATGCAATTTGGGAGTTTGGTGATTCATGGCCATCAAGAAATTTAAAATACACTATGGATATTTCAAAAGCACCATGGCTTTCATGGGGAAAAGAGATAAATGCTGCCGATGGCGGTTTGATTACTGGCAATGAAATAGTGGACAGTCCTACACCAAAACTTGGTTGGATGATGGGCGATATTGAGATTAATCCTTTTAACTCTGATGAAATGATGTATGTTACAGGAGCTACTATTTATGGAACACAAAATTTAACTGACTGGGATAGAGGAGAACTTGTAAATATTGAAGTTATGGGGATGGGAGTTGAACAAACTGCGGTACTAAGCTTAATTTGTCCTCCAATTGACGGAGTAGAGCTAATAAGTGGTGTTAATGATATTTGTGGATTTGTACATGAGGATATAACCGTTGGTCCGGATTGTATGATGATAGAACCAACATTTATTGGCACGACAGGATTGGACTATGCAGAACTAAATCCTGAAATTATAGTAAGATCAGGTACTACTGACAAGGAAGAGTATGAAGATATTAAAAGAAGCATTGGAATTTCCACAGATGGCGGTCAAACATGGTCGGATGTTCAGCCAAATGTAAGTTATTCATTTCCTGCCAGCAGTGAAGATGACATTGTACAGGCGGGAGTTGTGGCAGTGTCAGCTGATGGTTCAACTTTTGTATGGTCACCAGAAACCAGTCAAGGAGTTATATGCTATGTAAATGGAGGCTGGGAAGCTGTAGATACACTTCCAGAGGGGGCATATGTTGCTTCAGACAGAGTTAACCCAGATGTATTCTATGCGTATGCAGAAAATACTTTCTATGCAAGTAATGATGGTGGTCAAACCTTTGAAGTTATCCAAGAAGATTTAGAGTCTGATTCAGCTAAAATTAAAGCAGTTCCGGGAAAAGAAGGTCATGTATGGATTCCTGGGCGTTATACCGGACTTTCATATACAACTGATGGTGGTAAAACAATAAATAAAATTGAAGAAACTACAAGATGTGATGTAGTTGGCTTTGGTAAAGCTAAAGATGGAGAGGACTATCTCGCTATTTACATTACTGGTGAAATAGATGATTTATATGCAATATATCGTTCTGATGATATGGGTGAAAATTGGGTGAGAATAAATGATGACCAGCATCAGTATGGCTCAATAAACTATGCAATTACAGGAGATTTAAGAGTTTATGGCAGAGTTTTTGTAGGAACCAATGGTAGAGGTATTGTATATGGGGAACCTGCTTCAGATTCTCCACCCCCAACACCTGAACCAGACCCAGATCCAATAGATATTGGAGATATTAATATGGATGGAGTAATAGATTCAACTGATTATTTGTTGTTGGCAAGACATATACTTGAGATTGAAATGCTTACAGATGAACAATTAGAAAGAGCTGATGTTAACGGTGATGGAAAAGTTGATTCAACAGATGGTACAATTCTAAAAAGATATATATTAGAAATTATTGATTCATTTTAAATTAATTATGATTATTTTAAAATAGTAACCATAACCCGAGATGAAAGTCAGCATAAAAAAATGCTGGCTTTTATCTTAGTTTAAGGGGATGTTATAAGTGGCTTTTTTGTGTTTTTGGGCATTGTTTTATTGGTATTAACATTAACTGGAGAGTCAGATGTAAATAAAGGCGATGTGGATTCAAAAGATGTTCAGCAAACGGTAGAATCTTTACCTAAAGTTAGTTCACTTAATGTAGTTTTTTGAAAAAAGCATTGACGCATATTTTATTTTTTAATATAATGTTATAAAGCACTCTTTGCACTGCATATAATTTACAGTACAAACTGAGCAGGCCATAAATTATTTATCAATTTACGGGGCCGGGTCACATTAAAGTGGCAGCAGATGAAGAAAACACAGCATCTGTGGGACAGTAGTTACTATTATTGTTCCATAGGTGTTTTTTTATACCCTAAGAGGAATGGTAACAGAAGACTTCTAATGTCTTAGAAAATGTTTTGCACGTGCCATAGAGCTATCTTATTCAAATTAATTTATGATGGAGGTAACTGTTATGGAACAGATTAATCAATCTATGAACACACATAAAACAAAAAGAATTGCTATGAAAGTCTCTAAAACAAGTATTATTGTAAATCTTATTTTATCAGTAATAAAGATTTTATCAGGTGTTTTTGGTGGGTCAGGGGCAATGATTTCAGATGGGGTACATTCGGCTTCTGATGTTTTTAGCACCTTTATAGTAATTATTGGCTTTAATATTTCAAGTAAAAAGCCAGATCATAATCATCAATATGGACATGAACGATTAGAATGTGTTGCATCTATTATACTTGCACTTATATTGGCCACTACAGGTATAGGAATTGGATTAGGTGGAATAGAAAAAATAATAGGTGGAAATTATGGAGAACTTGGTGTTCCTTCAATCCTTGCACTAATTGCTGCGATAATATCAATTGGAGTAAAAGAGTGGATGTATTGGTTTACGAGAGCTGCAGCTAAGAAAATTAATTCTGGCTCATTGATGGCAGATGCATGGCATCATCGTTCAGATTCTTTATCATCAATTGGTGCATTTATAGGTATTTTAGGAGCTAGAATGGGATTTCCTATACTTGACCCAGTTGCCAGTGTAATAATATGCATCTTTATTTGTAAAGTTGCATTTGACATTTTTAAAGAAGCAATTGATAAATTAGTAGACAAATCCTGTGACAAAGGAATGTTAGAAAAAATTAAATCAGTAATAAATGAGCAAGAAGGAGTATTACAAATTGATGAAATCAGAACTAGATTATTTGGTTCTAAAATTTATATCGATGTAGAAATTGCAGCAGATGGTTCAAAGTCATTAAATGAAACCCATGCTATTGCAGAAAATGTCCATGATGCAATTGAAAAAAAATTTGTAACGGTAAAGCACTGCATGGTACATGTAAACCCTATTCCGAAATAAAACAAAACATTTACATGAATATTATATTTTAATGACAGTCCCTTGCTTGTTCTAATGCAAGGGACCGTGTGGTTATATTATTTAGTTTCGATTATCTATAAGGTCAATTGCTCCGAGTACAATGTGAGCCAGACCAAATCCTGTTATGCCCCATGCAATTTTTGATCTTTTTGGTTTAAGAGAAAGACCTGTGGCTGTTACTACCGTTCCGAGAACAGTTGGTATAGTTCCTTCACGAATTTTCATAAAAAACAACCTCCTGTATATTGATGTCCCAGTATAGTTTGCGCATTTTAAAAGTTTTAATGTTATAGAAATAATGGTGAATCTATATAAACTATGAGAAAATAATAAAGATAAAATTAACAAGAAAAATTTTGAAATTTTAATTGGTTTATAGTTTTAGTTTAGAGGGTAATAATATTATAAATTAATGATAGGCAAATATTATAGCAAAAAAGGAGTCTTTTAAAATGAGTAAAAAGGTATTAATAGTAGGTGGAGTTGCAGGAGGCGCAAGTGCTGCTGCAAGACTTAGAAGAATGGACGAAGAGGCAGAAATTATTATTTTCGAGCGTGGACAGTATATTTCTTTTGCAAACTGTGGTCTTCCTTATTATATTGGAGATACAATTACTGAGAGAGAAATGCTTTTAGTACAAACTCCTGAGAAAATGAAAGCCATGTTTAATATTCAAGTGAGAGTAGAAAATGAAATTACAAAAATCAACACTAAAGATAAGAGTGTTGTTGTAAAAGACTTAAAAAATGATAGAATTTATGAAGAAAGCTATGATGTTTTAGTTTTATCACCTGGAGCAGAACCTATAAAGCCAAGCATAAAAGGCATAAACAATCCAAATATTTTTACTCTACGCAACATGTATGATGTGGATGCTATTAAAGACTATATTAACAATGTGTCTCCTAAAAGAGCAGTTGTTATAGGAGGGGGATATATTGGATTGGAGATGGCTGAAAATCTTCATAATTTGGGCTTAAAGGTGTCGGTAATTGAAAAATCAAATCAGGTGTTAAATACGCTTGATTATGATATGGCTGCTTTAGTTCATGAACATCTACTTTCTAAACAAGTTCACCTTTACTTAGGTGATGGAGTTAAAGAATTTAATCACAATCAAAAGGAAACTGAAATCTATTTAGAAAGTGGTAGAAGCGTTAAAGCTGATGTGATAATTATGGCAATTGGTGTAAAGCCTGATGTGGGTTTTGTTTCTGACAGTGGTATTGAGTTAGGTCAAAGAGGTGGAATAAAAGTTGATTCATACTTAAAAACATCAGATCCAAATATATATGCAGTGGGAGATGCAATAGAAGTAGAAGATTTTATATTAAAAGGTAATACTATAATACCTCTAGCAGGACCTGCTAATAAACAGGGTAGAATTGTAGCAAACAATATTGTTGGAAAGAAAGAGCAATATAAAGGTACACAGGGTACAGCAATTGCAAAGATATTTGACTTAACAATTGCAGGCACAGGTAATAATGAGAAAAACTTAAAAAATGAAGGTATTGAATATTTATCAACAATAACTCAATCTAAATCTCATGCAGGATATTATCCGGGAGCCTTGCCTATGACCATAAAACTTATTTATTCACAAGATGGCACTATTTTTGGTGCTCAAATTGTAGGCTTTGAAGGAGTAGATAAGCGGATAGATGTTATTGCCACCACTAGTAAATTTAATAAAAGGGTATTTGATTTGTCAGAACTAGAGTTAGCATATGCTCCACCATATTCTTCTGCTAAAGATCCTGTTAACATGGCAGGATTTGTGGCAAGCAATGTTTTAGAGGGAAATATGGATGTTAGCTATTGGCATGAGATTGATAATATAGATAAAAATAAAACAATAGTTTTAGATGTGAGAGAACCTTTTGAAAGGGATTTAGGTTTTATTAAAGACTCTATAAATATTCCAGTTGGCGAAATTAGAGAAAGATATAATGAGTTGCCTCATGATAAGGAAATTATAGTCAATTGTCAGATTGGTTTAAGGGCTTATGTTGCTTCAAAAATACTAAAACAAAAAGGTTTTAAAAATGTTAAAGTATTAACAGGAGGCTTTAAACACTATAATACTATTTTGCAATCTAAATACAATTTAGATAATCAAGATTATCAGTATGGCGAAAGTGAAATGAAGTACACTGATTTAAATAAACAGGAGATTTATAATACAGAGACAGGTGAAGTTAACCCGCAGCACAAAAAAGTTGGCGAAGTTATTCATATAAATGCATGTGGCTTATCCTGTCCAGGTCCTATAGTAAAGGTTTATCAAAAAATGAATGAAGTGACCGAGGGTACAGTATTAGAAGTTTTAGCTACAGACCCTGGTTTTTCTAACGACATTAAATCCTGGTGTGAAAAGACAGGTAATACCCTTTTAGAAGTCAAACAAGAGGATAAAAATATTAAAGCCGTAATAAAAAAAGGTTCTTCCGATAAAAAGGTTAATGAGGAAAAGGATAAAACTTTACTTAGCAATGATTTACCCCAAAATAAAACTATTGTAGTGTTTAGTGGAGAATTAGACAAAGCAATAGCATCCTTTATAATTGCAAATGGTGCTGCAGCCATGGGAAGAAAGGTTACTTTGTTTTTTACATTCTGGGGACTGAATATTTTAAGAAAGTCTACTGCACAAAAAGTTCAAAAAGATTATATAGAGAAGATGTTTGGCAAAATGATGCCACAGGGAAGTGAGAATTTAGGATTATCAAAAATGAATATGCTTGGCATGGGATCAAAAATGATTCGAGGCATTATGAAAAAGAAAAATGTTGCTTCATTAGAGGAACTGATAAAACAAGCCCAAAGAAATGGTGTTAAACTGATGGCTTGTAATATGTCTATGGATTTAATGGGAATAAAAAGAGAAGAACTTATAGATGGTGTTGATATAGGTGGTGTAGCAGCATACTTAGGAGAAGCAGAAGAATCTAATGTTAACTTATTTATATAATTATAGAACTGGGGATATAGAGTATTAATCATATATTTATCTACTCTATTTAAGAGGATGTTATAAGGGGATTTTTCTTGCTCTGTTTTGAGTTTATTTTATAATTATAATTATTAGAATTTTATGTTTAATTAGATAGTAAAGTTTCAGTTTTGTGAAGGTATAAAGATACATATTTAAGCAGTAATATTAAAGAGGCTTTGTGTTTGTTATATACGCCCGACTATGAGCTTGACTAGGACAAAAGGAAATATTTATGATATAATAAGGTTGCGTAAGAGATGAAAATTTTATTAAAAATATAGCAGTGGTACAGGGGGTAAGTTATGATAAAAGAGTTAATAAAGCAAAAAAAAGATGTTGTTATTATAAGTGGCTTTTTTGTGTTTTTGGGCATTGTTTTATTGGTATTAACATTAACTGGAGAGTCAGATGTAAATAAAGGCGATGTGGATTCAAAAGATGTTCAGCAAGTTGATGGTTCACAATCAGTTGAAGGTGAAGAAAATAAGGGCATGTATCTGGCTCAGGAAGAGATTCCAAAACAACCTCCTGCTACTGGTGATTTTAACTATGGTGAAGCATTACAAAAAGCTATTTTCTTTTATGAGTGTCAAAGATCTGGAAAGCTTGATCCATCAACACTTCGTTTAAATTGGAGAGGCGACTCAGGACTTGAAGATGGAAAAGATGCCGGGCTTGACCTTACTGGTGGCTGGTATGATGCTGGAGATCATGTGAAGTTTAATTTTCCTATGTCTTATACGGCAGCTATGCTTGGCTGGGCAGTCTATGAATATGAAGATGCATTTAAACAAAGTGGTCAGTACAACCACATACTAAATAACATAAGATGGGCTACAGATTATTTTATTAAATGTCATCCTGAGCCCAATGTATACTATTATCAAGTAGGGGATGGACATTTAGACCATGCATGGTGGGGACCTGCAGAAGCAATGCAGATGGAAAGACCTTCATATAAAGTTGATGAGGATAATCCAGGCTCTTCTGTTGTAGCTGGAACTTCGGCAGCATTAGCAGTAGCATCAATAGTGTTTGAAGATGTAGATGATGATTACTCAGAAAAGTGTTTAGAACATGCAAAGCAGTTATTTGAATTTGCAAACACAACAAAGAGTGATGAAGGATATACTGAAGCCGATGGATTTTATGATTCATGGAGTGGATTTTATGATGAACTATCTTGGGCTGCTACATGGCTTTATCTTGCTACTGATGATTCTTCATATCTTGATATAGCAGAGAGTTATTCTGATGAATGGGGATATGAGCCACAGACTACAACTCCAAAATATAAATGGGCTCATTGCTGGGATGACGTAACATATGGAACCTATCTTCTTTTAGCTAGAATTAAAGGAGGGGAGTCAGAATATAAGGAATCAATCGAGAGACATTTTGATTGGTGGACAACAGGATATGATGGTGAAACTGTTACATATACTCCACAAGGTCTTGCATGGCTAGACCAGTGGGGAGCGTTAAGATATGCAACTACAACTGCATTTTTAGCATGTGTTTATTCAGATTGGGAAGGTAATGATGAAGAAAGGGCTGAGGTCTATTTGGATTTTGCTCAAAGTCAGGCAGATTATGCCCTTGGAAGCACAGGAAGAAGTTTTGTTGTGGGATTTGGAGAAAATCCACCTAAAAGACCTCATCACAGAACAGCTCATGGCTCATGGGCAGACAGCCAGTCTATACCAGAACAGCACAGACATACTCTTTATGGAGCACTTGTAGGAGGACCTGATTCTTCAGATAGTTACACAGATGATATTGCCGATTATGTAAGTAATGAGGTGGCTTGTGATTATAATGCAGGATTTGTAGGGTTACTTGCTAAAATGTATGAGATGTATGGTGGAAGTCCTGATTCAGAGTTTAATGGTATAGAGGAAGTTACAGAGGATGAAATATATGTTGAAGCAGGTATAAATGCTTCGGGAGATAATTTTATAGAGGTAAAGGCAATATTGAATAACAAGACAGGTTGGCCTGCAAGGGTTTGTGAAGAATTGTCCTTTAAATACTTTATGGATCTTAGTGGATTTTTAAACTCTGGTAATAGTGCAAATGACTTAAGTGTTGGTTCTAGTTATAATCAGGGTGCAGAAATTTCAGAGGTTAAGCATTATAATGGTGATATTTATTATGTAATTGTAGATTTTTCAGGAACAAAAATATATCCAGGCGGTCAGTCAGATTATAAAAAGGAAGTACAGTTTAGAATTTCTGCACCAGATGGTGTAGTGCTAAATCCTGAGAGTGACTATTCATATCAAGATTTGTCGGCAGGGTCAATTGTAAAGACTGAGTACATGCCTGTATATGATGATGGGGTACTGGTATTTGGAAGTGAGCCAGATGGTAGTGAGAGTACAGATTCAAGAGATAGCAGGGAAGCACAGGCTACAGCTACGTCAGAGCCTGCAACTGTTACATCTACCCCTGTACCCACTGTTTCACCAACAGTCACTCCTGAGCCAACAGCTGTATCAACGCCTGACAGTCAAAGTGACAGTGTTACAGTTGATGAAGGTGTAGTTTCAGTGGAATATGCAAATGTAAACAGGGAAGCTTCATCAAATAGCATAGGTCCTAAATTTAGAATAACAAATGATGATAGCAGGCCTTTAAGTCTTTCAAATGTGAAAATTAGATATTACTATATAAATGACGGGGGAGAACCTCAAAACTTCTGGTGTGACTGGAGTAGCGTTGACAGTTCAAATGTTACAGGAGATTTTTATAAACTTTCTTCTCCTAAAGATGGTGCAGACATGTACCTTAAAATAGGGTTTACCAGTGGAGCAGGAACACTTGCACCAAATGAAAGTGCAGAGTTACAGGTGAGGGTTGCAAAGGATGATTGGTCAAATTATAATCAGGCAAACCATTATTCATTTAACTCATCTGCATCAGATTATACCGAGTGGAATAAAATAACCGTGTATGTTTCAGACAAACTTGTTTACGGCACAGAACCCTAATTCAACTTTTTCAACTTGGGGACGGTTCTTGTTCAACTTGGGGACGGTTCTTGAATTGAATGTCTTGGACGTCAACTTCTAGTGAATTTGAAGAGAGAATTAAAAGCAAAGCTGGCATAAGTTACTTTCATGTAGGAGAAATAGTTTTTGACAGAAGGTTCAAAGAGTTTGGAAATTATGTTATAATCTTTTTGCTGCATAAATTAAAAAAAGGTGGAAAATTTTTTGGTACCAGTAAAGAAAAATGAAATTTACAATGTAGAGATTACGGGAATAACCCATGAAGGACAGGGAGTTGGGCGTATAGACAATTTCACTGTATTTGTAGATGGAGCAATTGAGAAGGAAGAAGTAGAGATTAAGATTATAAAGTTATATAAAAGTTATGGGGTAGGGAAATTACTTAAAATATTAAAACCCTCATATGACAGAATTGAGCCTTTTTGTGAAGTATATAAAAGGTGTGGTGGATGCAGTCTGCAACATATGAGTAAAGAAGCAGGGCTGAAATTTAAAGAAAACCTGGTTCGAGAGAATTTAAAGAGGATAGGGAAACTTGAAGATATTGAGGTATGTGATATTATTTCAATGGAAGAGCCGTTTAGATATAGAAATAAAGCCCAGTACCCAGTTAGAATGGCAAAGGGAGAAACACAGGTAGGCTTTTATGCAAAGAGATCTCATGACATCATTGAGGGTTCAACATGTGAGATTCAACATAAGGTAAGTGACAGGATAAAAGCTATTGTGAAAGATTTTATTGTAAAAAACAATGTGAGTGTATATGATGAAACTACTGGGAAAGGTCTGATGCGACACGTTGTGACCAGAGTAGGGTTTAAAACAGGTGAGGTCATGGTGGTTTTAGTCTTAAATGGAAAGGCTATACCAGAAAAGGGTAGGCTAATTGATGATTTATTAAGTGAAGTGCCAGAAATAAAAAGTATTATTATAAACGTAAACAAGGAAAAGACAAATGTTATTTTAGGACGAAAAAATATAGTTATATATCGACAAGACAGTATTACAGACTATATTGACAGATTTAAGTTTAATATATCCCCTAGGTCTTTTTTTCAAGTCAATCCATTTCAAACTGAAGCATTATATAATAAAGTGCTTGAGTATGCAGCACTTAGTGGAGAAGATACTGTTTTTGATCTTTACTGTGGCATTGGAACAATATCTTTGTTTTTATCCCAAAAAGCAAAAAAGGTGTATGGAGTTGAAGTTGTAAAAGAGGCAATCGAAGATGCAAAGGAAAATGCTCGCATTAATGGTGTTGGTAATGTAGAATTCATTACAGGTGAAGCAGAGAAAGTGCTGCCAGATATGGGTGTAAAGGCAGATGTGGTTGTATTAGATCCTCCAAGAAAGGGATGTGACGAAAGTCTTCTTGAGACGCTGGTGGAAATTAAGCCATCTAAAGTTGTTTATGTGTCATGTAATCCAGCAACACTTGCAAGGGACTTGAAGTATTTGAGTGAAAAGGGATTTAAGGTGGATAGGGTGCAGCCAGTGGACATGTTTCCGTGGACGGCACATGTTGAGTGTGTTGTCTTGATGTCAAAAAAATAAAGTCCGAAAAGCATTAAAAATACTGAGTTTCATAAAATGAAAGTAAACATGTCAACTCGACTTAAACCCTCGATATGCCTTCACGGGAGCATGTCGAGGGTATATTTTTGGGGTAAGATATTAGGTGGGTTTGAGTTGACAGATTAGATAAATTCTAAGGGATGAGAAGATGTAGATCTACGGTTTATTTGAACCATTTTTTTGCAAATTAAATTCTCCTCATGTTGGTCTTTTCATTGGACACTAAAGTTTGTAAAATAACAATTAAAAGACTGACAGACGAGGTGTATTTTTTTGTATATTAAATAGTAAATTATTTTATTCAGTATCTGGATACATGATTTTGTAAATAAACGCGTGTTAACTGGATAAAGTAAAGCGTAAAATAACAAGAAGATAGGATTGATGTGACATCCTATGCAAGTTTCATTATCAGGATATAAAAATTTTGCATAGTCATTAATGTTTTCATTTGGATGGAAGTAATGAACTATTTCAACTGCATCAGGAAATACTTCATTTACCATGTTCTAAATCCACTGGGTTCCATCTCCAATTATTACATTTTCTTTTATATTTCCATATCCAGCTCTAGCTGCTGCTGCAAATAAAAACTTTTTGAAATCCCTCACACTTCCCAAGTAAGAAACGTATTCTTTGTTTGTTATTATTTGGCTTCCATCTTTTCTTTTTATAACATCACTGTCTTTAAAAACTAGCCCTAGCTTCATTTCTTTCCATGTTGAACCTTTATTGTTTTCTGTTCGTGTATTTAATTGTGATCCATCTGTAAGAATATATAATCGTCCTTCTTTTAAATTTTTTACTACTTCTTGCGATGCTATATATTCTGGTCTTTCATATGCTAATTCTGCTTTAGTTTTTTCTTTTTCAAATACTCTTTTCCCTACTTCTTCAGATATTATCTGTGCTTGCGTAGGGTTAATACAGGAACATATCCAAACATAGATAGTATGTGAGTTGTAACATTTCTTTTGGATATACCCATTTTCTTCCCACAGGAACAAATTCTATTAACTTCGCTTCTTACAACGTTGCTTAAAAATGCACCCATTATTAGTAACACTACTTGGATAAGCGATTTTATTGTTTTTCCTGCTAATTTTTCTAAAGTAGTTATTGTAAGCTCACCGTTATCATCAAGCTTCACAGCTTCTTTAGCAAATTCCTTTAATACCCATTCCATTTCACCTATGTTTTTTGATACAATAGTATCGATGTTTTTAATCATAGTCTAAGAACCCCCTTTAAATTTTAATTCACATGGGTATCTTAGACTATTCTTTTGCCTGCTTTAAATAGAACTTTTAAACATGGTTTCTTATTCTTTACATAAATTAAATACACCCTTATCGGTTAGAAGGTTGCGATAATAAAGATATTATGCTATTCTATGAAAAACAGTATGTATGTGGATTGTTCCCATGGAGGAGACTATATGTTTTATTATATAGACAAACTATTTTTTTTCCTGTTATATAATCCGGCTGCAGAGAATACAGTGGTGGGAAACATGATGGTGTTTATTACAAATTGGTCTTCATATTCATTTGCGGCAACTTATCTGATAGTGATAGCTTTCTTGCTCTTACAAAGAAGCAGGAAGCTGATACCTGTCATTTTTGCTCCAGCCTTGACCATTGTAATTGTACAGACCATCAGGTTTTTTTATTTAAGACCCAGACCTTTTATTACTCTGGAAGTTGACAGTTTAATATATCATGCTGCTAACGGATCATTGCCCAGTATGCATGCTGCAAGTGCATTTGTAATTGCCACAGCCATCTGGTTTATTGATAAAAGGATAGGGAAATACGTACTGATTCTTGCATCCATGACCGCAATTTCAAGGGTTATGGTGGGTGTGCATTTCCCCTTTGATATTATTCTTGGAGCAATGCTTGGAGTATTGCTGAGTATCGGTGTTTTCAGAGGCACAAAAAGTTTTGTCGGGTATTATTAATATTAAGGTTTTGCTTATTTTCTGAAATACCAAAAAATGAAATAGGGTTGAGTGGACAGTATTATATAACATTTATAGGTTGTGGAGATAGGATAGATGTAGAAGCAAAAAATTGGTGGCTTACCGTCAATCAGGAGAAAAAGTTTCTGATTGGCGGTTTTTCTATATAACCAGATTTAGCAATTCTTTTAGCTCAAGTAAGAAAAAATAGCGTTAATCTTTTTGGACCAAAACCAACAGAAATACTTGAGCCTGTTCCAATGACAGAAATTCGAAAAGCGATTAAAGATTCCTTACCCGGGTTGATAGCTGGTATCAAAGGTGATGAACGCAATGTGATTTTAACTTAACAATAAAATCTGTATTTGATACGATAAAACTGTACTATAAAACTTTAAAAGTACAAAATAAGAGGTGTTATGAAAATGAATAAACTAAATGAGAAAAAATTAAAAAGGTTAAAGGAGGTGGCGACAGAGTTATTTATAACAAGGGGCTATAAGGATGTAACCTTAGATGAAATAGCCCAGAGAACAAGTATAAGTAAAATGACAATTTATAAGCATTATGATTCAAAGGAAGAGCTGTTTGAAGAAATTGTAATTAATCTAATGTACTTTCATATAAATACAGTTACTGAGGAGTTAAATAGAATAGAAAGTGCCTTTGAAAAAATAGAGTTTATTCTTGATTATGATATAAAGATTTTTAAGAGATATCCACTAATTTTCTTTAAGGATATTATGGGGTTACCCTTTGTAATGAAAAAAGCTATAGAGGTTTTGGGAGAACAAGGTAACGGCATTGTTACTAAAATTCTAAATGAAGGTGTAAAAAAAGGTGAAATAAGGGAGATTAACACTGAATTTGCTTCTGAATTACTTATGAAGCTACCTAGATTATTTAAAGATGAAATAGCTATTGCTGACGAAACTAAAATAAACTGGATAATGGAAAACTTATATAATTTTATTGAATAATGATACACTTGACACAAATCAAATTATGGAAGCAGTGGGTCTAGGGGATAGAAAAAACCATTTTCCTTCCCAAATGAGTGGAGGAGAACAACAAAGAGTTGCTATTGCTCGAGCAGTAGCAAAAAACCCTCAGATTATTTTATGTGATGAGCCAACAGGAGCACTTGATTCTGAAACTGGAATATTAATTTTGTCCCTTCTGAAGAAAATTAACATAGAGTATAAGAAAACAATTGTGATTATATCCCACAACACACCAATTGCGGACATGGCTGATAGAGTGATTAAAATGAGTAGTGGAAAAATAGTAGAGATAACCAAAAACCCCAACCCAATTCCACCAGAAAGGATTGTGTGGTAATGAGGAAATTAGATTTAAGATTATTTAGATTAATAAAAAGCTCAAAGGGGCAATTCATATCAATTTTAACGGTTATAACATTGGCATTGGCTATATATATTTCATCTAGCATGACAGCTATAAATCTTGAAGATTCGGTTGAGGGATATTATAGAGAAACAAATCTAGCAGACTTAACTGTTATGGCAATTAATATTCCTGATGAAGCATTGATTGATATTGGAAATATTGATGGTGTAAAGGAAGTTCAGGGGAGGATAGTTGAGGATTTTCCTTTGTTAGTTGAGGATGGTGATGAGAGGGTTAACGTTAGAATTATATCTATGCCCAGCCAATATAATAGAATTAATAAGCTTTACATGCAATCAGGAAGAGAAATTGAGGGGAAATCCAAAGAAGCTATAGTCATACAGCAATTTGCCAATGCAAGGGGAATAGAACTAGGTGATAAAATAACACCTCTAATTTACGGTGTTCCTCATCAATTAGAGGTTGTTGGTGTAGGCTCTAGTTCAGAGTATTCTTATCTAGTTGAAAAGGAAGAGACCTTACTGCCAGCAGATAAAGACTTTGGGGTAATCTATGTTAATGAGACTATTGTAAGAAATATACTTAATTATTACGATGGACTTAATCAGCTATTAATTAAAGTGGAAGATGATAGTGTAATTGAAAACATTGTAAAGGCAGTGGAAAGTCACATTAGCCACCATGGCTTAATATCTATCCTAAAGCAAAACGAAATACTAAGTGTTCAATTGGAGTTTTAAAGGCATTAGGCTATAGAAATTCAAGTATTTTACTACATTATACTAAGTATACACTTTCTATTGGGTTACTTGGAGGAACTTTAGGAGCCATACTGGGTATATTAATTTCTGATATACTAACTAACCTTTACGTTCAGTTTATTAATATCCCTATGTTTAAGACTGAGGTTTATTATGTTTATGTAATTTATGGCATTGTACTTAGCTGCATTTTTACTGGTGTTGCAGGCTTATTAGGTTCAAAATATGTATTAAAAATAGCTCCCGCTGATTCAATGAGACCAGAAGGACCTAAAGCTGGTAGGAAAATACTAATTGAATCTATTACTTGGCTATGGAGAAGTTTATCATTTAGTAATAAAATGGTTGTTAGAAATACCTTAAGAAATAAGAAACGTTTCTTATTTATAGTATTCTCTATTGCACTAACCTATGGAATCACTATGACTCCCTTTCAAATGGAAAATTCTATAGAAAAGATGTTCTCAATTCAATATGGCACCTATCACAGGATGGATTATAACATTAGCTTTAATAGTCCTATGCCCAACAGTGTCATTACAGAATTAGGGTCATTAACTACAGCACATCATATTGAACCTAAGATAGAAGTACAACTACAAGTTCAGACCAAGGAAGATTCTAAGGCAGTATCAATTATTGGTATACCCATGAATACACAGATGTTTGAGTTTTATAATAGAAGAAATCAAACTATAGACCTGCCAAAGGAAGGAATACTTCTTACTGAAGGATTGAGTAAAGAGCTTAACATAAAGGAAGGAGATTTTATTAGTTTACGTTCATATACACTAGGAACGGAAGCTTACAAAGTAGAAGTTAAAGGAATAGTTAAGCAATACTTAGGTAGCAATGGCTATATGAGTCTTGAATACTTTGAAGAGTTACTATCATTACAGGGTTATATAACAGGGGTATATGTTAATTCAAGTGTTGATCCCTGGTTAACCCTTAGCGAATAACCCTTTGTAAGATCAGTGACTGCCACAGGTGAACTGGTGCAAAGAAGCATGATGTAAACATGCATAACTATCCATACAAAGGAGAATTTATTTTGAATACAAATATTTGTATTGACATGTTTCTTTATATGACAATCACCCCAAAAAGTGAAAAACTGATTGATATGTTTCCACCTACCAATAGTGCTAAAAATGCTATAGATATGTTTCCTTTTACAGATATGGCGAATGACATTTATTCTATCCTATCGAGCCACGTTGAGACAGTAGCCTTGATAGAGAAGAAATAGGTTGAAAACAGTGGATTAGATGGTTTTTGATAAAAATTGAAGTGTATAATATGTTCCCCTAGACTAGTGTTTAGGGGATTTTGTGTTTGTGAGGGGGGAAGAAATTCCGCTGAATAAAGGTGTTTTGCGAGATTATAATGATGTTTATTTTTAATGTTCCTTAACTTTTAAATTTCTCACACTGAGCCATACTTTAAAATCTGTGGTATCTCTTATATATAATATTAATGGTTGTTTGTTTCCCAGAAGCAATCATGTTAAAGCTGTAATACGACTTATAAAGTAAATAGGTATACGTCTCACGGAAAGTTTCCCAAGAGCAGCAAGGCTACAATTGGATAGAAAACGACTGCTGAGTGCGTTGTGTTAATAGAAAAGAAATAGATTGGTATCAGGCATTAGAAGGTTTTAGATAAGAATATAGGACTAAGATATGCTCTCCTAGACGCTTGGGGCTATTTTAAAGGGAGGGGGACAATTTTTGTAAAATCAGTTATTTCGTGAAAACAAGCTTTCTTTTCCAAATATTTAAAGCTAAAATACAGTTCTTATAAAACTATATATCATAATTGTAACATCATAATCATTCATCACATAGAATAATAAAATAAAAATTACAAACAAAATAATCAATAATAATTACTCAACAGTAACTTTGATTGTGAGTAAGTCGGGGGCTAGTAAGGAGGATAAACCATGTGTGGAATTGTAGGATGGATAAGTAAGGAAGGAAATATTAAAGAAAGTACAAAGATTATTGAAAACATGACTTGTACACTTAATGAAAGAGGACCAGATGCTTTTGGTTATTATAGCTCAGAAAATGTGCAGCTAGGTCACAGACGATTAACGATTGTTGACCCAGAGGGAGGGGCACAGCCTATGATCAGAAGGATAGGAGATCGTAAGTATGTTCTCGTCTATAACGGTGAGCTCTACAACACCGAAGAAGTAAGGGAAAAGCTCATGAAAAAAGGATATCATTTTGAATCCTATTCAGATACAGAAGTTTTATTGGTATCCTACATTGAATGGGGGGCTGACTGCTTAAAGCATATTAACGGTATCTTCGCATTTGGTGTATGTGATGAAAAGGAAAAAGAAGTATTTTTAGCGAGAGATCACCTGGGGGTTAAACCTTTGTTTTATAGTATTAAAAACAACAATCTTATCTTTGGATCTCAAATAAAAGCCCTCTTAGCCCACACCATGATTAAGCCCACTATAAACTACGAAGGTGTTATGGAGATACTTGGTTTAGGGCCTGCTAGATCACTGGGTAATGGGATTTTTGAAGACATAAAGGAAATACCTCCAGCCCACTATTTAACCTATAGAGGCGGGGCTGCTAAGCTGGTTCAGTATTGGGAGCTAGAGGCTAAGCCTCATAAAGAGGATTTAAACACAACAATAGAACATACGAGACATCTGTTGGTGGATGCAGTCGAAAGACAGCTGGTATCAGATGTGTCGGTGTGCACCTTCCTATCTGGAGGATTAGATTCAAGTGCTATTTCCATCATTACATCAAACTTATTCAAGAGAGAGGGAAGAGGCCAGCTAGAAACCTTCTCCATCGATTATAGGGATAATGACAAATACTTTGAAGCAAATGAATTTCAACCAAACTCCGATCAAGTATGGGCAGAGAAAATGGCAGAATTCATTGGGAGCCACCATAACACTGTTACTCTTGAGAACGTACAACTGGTGGAAGCCTTAAAGGATGCTACAAAATACAACGATCTACCAGGTATGGCAGATATCGACTCATCCCTACATTTATTCTGTAAAGAAGTTAGAAAAAAAGCTACAGTGGCTCTTTCAGGAGAATGTGCCGATGAAATCTTTGGAGGGTATCCTTGGTTCATAAGACCTGAAGATGTTAATGCCAATACCTTTCCATGGTCAAAGTCAACTAAGGAAAGAAAAGAGATTATCAATAAAGACTTTCAAAATTATCCTATAGAAGAATATGTAGCCCAGAAATATCTAGATACAATTAATAAGGTGCCAAAGCTTAAGGGTGAATCCAAAGAAGAAGCAAGGATGAGGGAGCTATTTTATTTAAACATTAAGTGGTTTATGATCACCTTGCTAAACAGAAAGGATCGAATGAGTATGGGAAACAGTCTGGAGGTAAGGGTTCCTTTTGCTGATTACAGACTTGTAGAATACGCTTTCAATCTTCCTAATCATATGAAATTTTATCAGGGTAGAGAAAAAGGATTGTTAAGAGAGGCTCTTAGAGGAATACTTCCTCAAGAAATCATTGAAAGGAAGAAAAGTCCATACCCTAAAACCCACCATATAGATTATACAAAAGCAGTTCAGAGTTGGATGAGAAAAATTCTGTCCAATAAAAACGCCCCAATATTTGAATTGGTAGATCGTCAAAAGCTCACTGAAATCGTTGAGACAGGGGGAAAGGCATTTAAAAAGCCATGGTACGGTCAGTTAATGACAGGACCCCAGTTAATTGCATACTTCATTCAAATCAATACTTGGATGGAGGAATATCAGGTTAAGATCAAAAAATAATAAGGTAGGTGAGCATTATGGCAGGAAAAAACAATCTTGTATATACCATAACCAAAGAAAACCATCATCCTAAAGCACTTAAAAAGATATTAATAAAACATCCAGAGATCCAATTTGTATCTCTAATGGGGGTAGACTTGTGAGGAAATATCACAGATGAAAGAATACCAATAAAACTATTTCTTGAGGACATGGAAGCTCGAAGATATTGAGGTATGTGATATTATCTCAATGGAAGAGCCGTTTAGATATAGAAATAAAGCACAATATCCAGTTGGAATGGCAAAGGGAGAAACACAGGTAGGCTAGAGATTTCATGACATCATTGAGGGTTGAAAATGTCAAGATAAAAGTGCACATTTTTTATAATATAAAAGTGCACAATTATTATATTAGCTTTTTCCAGTTGAATCAGATGTCTCTGAGATATCAATTTTATCTTTAATTCTGTAAGAAGTTGCATGAATTTTATAAATTAACTGAAGATAGTCTAAATATATAGAATTCTAAGATATTGTGAACAAAAAGAGAATATTTATATGGTATTGAGTAAAATAGGGGCTGCAAATTTCGTAAATGGTATCTGAGAAATTAACATGTTTTTTGCGTAAAGATATTTGTCTTTCAAGGTTAAAAAGTATATAATAGATGAAAACCCTGTAGGAAAAGAAACATTTAAAAGAGAATTGTAATGAGGGAAATAGTCAAATGATAGATAAAATTATTGATTTAGAGGTTTATAAAAACAAACAAAATAAGGATGAAGAGTCCTTTTATGATGAATTTGAAGAATGGGAAAGTGAGGCAGAGTTTTTTAACAACAAGGATTGGGAGTCGCTTTTAAAATACAGGTATAAACGGGCGATGGAAAATCCAGATGATGTCTATTATCAATGGTGTTTAGGGGAAACATATGTTTTAAATAAGGAATACGAAAAGGCGATTGAGTTTCTTGTTCCTTTGCATAAGTCCGAACCAGAAGACATCGATATTCAATATAGTATTCTGGATGCCTTATTTGCAGTGGGTAAAGATGAAAATGCAGTAAGGTGGATATGCCAGCCAAATGTACTTAGACTCGGAGGACAAATTTTAAATTTTTGCTATGATTTCCTTAAGAAAAAGACAAAGCCAAGAACGGTGGAAGAAATATATCTCGAAATTTATGCCGAAGGATATCCTGTTTTTAATCAAGATGATCTGAAAAAGCTAATGATTGAAGACGGAAGATTTATTTTGAGTGATAATAACGCAGAGGCATATATGAGTGAAAATAAAGAAACAATAAAGAAAGGAAATATGGTGGTTAACGCATGAATAAATTGAGTGTTAAAGTAACTGGCAAAGAACAATATAAGTTCAATAATCAGGTCGATTTTTGTGTTGGTACAGGAAGAATGGGACTAGCACTTCAAAAGGAATATCAGGAGCAGCTTAAATTAGTTCAGGAGCATATTGGATTTAAGCATATAAGAGGCCATGGATTATTTACAGATGATATGGCAATATATCAAGAATATGAAATTAATGGCGAGAGAATTGTTGAGTACAACTATACATATTTAGATATGGTTATGGATAGTTATTTAGAGCTTGGACTTAAGCCTTTTATTGAATTAGGTTTTATGCCTAAAAAAATGGCTAGTGGAACTCAGACTATTTTTTATTGGAAGGGAAACACAACTCCTCCAAAGAAATATAAGGATTGGAACGATATGGTTCAAGCCTTGCTTAGACATTTAATGAATAGATATGGAGAAGATGAAGTAGTTACATGGCCAATTGAAGTTTGGAATGAGCCTAATTTACCAGGATTTTGGGAAAAGGCAGATATGCAGGAATACTTCAAATTATTCCAAAATTCATTTTATGCTATCAAAGAGGTTGATAGTCGTTTTAGAGTTGGTGGACCTGCTGTTTGTGGCGGCACTGATGAAATTTGGATTAAAGCGTTTATGGAGTTTTGTCATAAGAATAAGATTAAGGTTGATTTTGTTACAAGACATCATTATACAACTGAATTGCCTGACGATATAGGACATTATGGTTATGCAGAGCTTCAAGATAGTGAATATGGATTTGCTAATTTACATACTACTAGAGAAATAATTGATAGCTATGATGAGTATAGAGGCTTACAAATTCATATTACTGAGTTTAGTACCTCATACATTCCAAATTGTCCTATTCACGATACAAATCAAAATGCAGCATTTATAGCTAATCAATTGTCTAGACTTGGTGATGATAATGAATCTTATTCATATTGGACATTTGGAGATATTTTTGAAGAACGTGGAGTGCCATTTACCCCATTTCATGGAGGTTTTGGTATGGTTGCAAACGGTTGTATTCCAAAACCAACTTTTTATTCGTTTGTTTTCTTCAAAAAACTAAAGGAAAAAGAGGGCGTTTGTGTTTATAAGGATGATAAATGCCTTGTAATGAAATATGGCGATGACGAATATCGCGGTATTATGTGGAATGCTACAAGAAAAAGAAGTCATGACGATTTTTGTTTAAATATTGATTTAGAGTGTTTAAATGGTGAGTATACTTATTTGGCACAACGTGTTGATGAAGATACAACTAATCCATTAAAGATTTGGCATGATATGGGTGAACCAGCCAATTTAACTGATGGCGAAAAAGAAATACTTAGAGCTTCAGCGAAACCATTTATTACAAGCAAGAGATATAATAATACCAAAGGATGTATAACTATAAGTGAAGAACTCAAGGAGCATGCGGTAGTTTATTTCCAATTAAATAAGTCTACTGTTAAGCCTGATAGAGGGTATGATTATGAAAGAGTAATTCAAAATATAAGATAAATAATAGATATTATTTATTCCTTATTCATCCTAAAAAGGATGAGTGGAAGCGTGTTCAGGCTTGCTTTAGTTCAGATTCTCTTCTTGGCGAGTTTGAGGGTGGAGATGTTTTTGATCCAAAATCGTTTGAACTAGTTCCTTCAAAGGCAACTTACAAATGTTTGCCATTGACTGCGTGTGATTACTTTAAGGTACCTGACGCGGATAAAAAGAATAAACAATTATTTAAAAGAGAAGTCAGTAAAAATGATTCTAATAATAAATAAAAATTAGATTTGCAATTTGTATCAGAGCTGAAATTTCTTCAGTTGGTGGTAGAGAAGAAAATTAAGATATATATTTACTTGTTCAAAAAAATAGTTTCTTCTTTAGTTTTAACTAATATTTTTATACCGTTGTATATTATCATCATTCAAAAACTCATATGCAGCATTAATTTCCTGAAACCTCTTTGTTGCATTTGGAACTTTACTTAAATCTGGATGATATTCTTTTGCTTTTCTTCTATATGCTGATTTAATTTTATTTTTATCTGAATTATATGGGACACCTAAAATATCGCAGCTTTTTTCATAGTTATTTTTAAAATCAAGATTGGTATTTGCGTATCCGCCGCTGCTATAATCATTATAATTTCCTTGTCCACTATAATAGTTTTGTTCATACCATTGTTGTCTAAACCTTTCCTGCCATTGTCTTTGCTGCTCATAATAACGGTGTTGTTCTTGTTTTATTTTTTCCTCTTCTGCTTTTCTATAAGCCTCTTTATATTGATTAAAAGTTTTATAAGTGTACTTTTCACTATCCGATAAATAATTAGCAGTATTAAATAAAAATTCCGTTATTATATATTTGAGATACTTTAAATGAGATACAAATCTACCACCAAATAAAAAAAACGTAAATAGAAGTAATACGATAGTAAACCCAACAGGGTGCATAAGTATCCTAAAGCCTACATTGGCAAACAAAATTAAAAATAAGCATCCTCCCATACTCATTAAAGCTAAACAGCCTTTGAAAAATTTGCCTGCAAAAAACACTATATTTTCTGTTAGCTTTATTAGGCCATTTATAATTACAAATATAACCTTAGCTAACATGTATAAAAATGTACCTGAAATTTTTTTGACTATTCTCATCTATTATTAATATCTCCTTATAGCATTTATCTTATTCTAAGACTCCATCTGAAGCCTTGATGTTTAGCTTTAGCTAAACGAATTCACTTTTTACTAAAATCTATTTAAATTAGGTCTTTTTGGTAAACTTTTCTTTGCATTTAGGACATGTAATTAAAATTTTACCTTTTCCCTTTGGCACCCTAAGGGTATTCTTGCAGTTAATGCATTTATAGTACTTATGGGTCTTTGAATTCTTAATACGATTCAGAATTTTCTTATACTTAGAGTAAATAGGACTAGTAAGTATTACAAACTTATAATTCTCCATACTGCGCTTTTGTATGTTTCTTGAGAATATTCTATAAAAACCCAAGAACAAAGGAATATAACTTATAAACATTATTACTGAGTTGGAGGCAAGCCTACTGACAACTGTCAAAACAATTGATAATATAAGTAAAAAAACAGATAATTGATCTCCTCCGTACCTTCCAAACATAAACTTTTTTAACCAATTCATAGTCATCCTCCATAGTAAATATTAAGTATCTTACGTACCCGTATCTAGTTACTTTATTATAATACATGTAAAGTTGTTTTTATTATATATTTTATAATGTTATAACTCAAGCATATTAAAGTAGTTTTCAAAAGAGATTTACAAATATATATGTAACCTTTTTGAAATTTACTTGTAAAATAGTTCAAAAAGATATAAAATTAAGTTGTTAGGAATTAAAATAAATATTAAGGGGGCGGGGGAGAATGGTTTGTTTATTTATATAACATTTTATATCTGGCTAAAAATACAAAGTGTAGTAAAATTTAACTAAATAAGTATGTCAAAATTATTTTTTGGAGGGTGAGTTTTATGAAAAGATTTTTTTTATTTTTTATAATGTCAATTACTTTTGTATGCTTAAGTGGTATTTTTGTTTGGGCAGATAGTGAAAATGAAAATAAAGGTATATACTCACTAGAACTGCGTTGCCCAATGGCATCTGGCGTTTACATGATAAAAGAAGGAGATAATACAGAAATGGTCAATGCTATAAATAGAAATTACATAGCAGGTACTGTTTTGGAGATAACAGTAGTACCAATACCGTCCATTAATCTTGTATTTGATAAATGGACAGGATCTGTTGAGAGTAGTGATAGTACCATAATTGTTGTAATGGATAGTGATAAAGTTATTACATCTCATCACAAGGAACGGTATAAACTTGGAGACTTAAATAGGGATGGTGTAATTGATTCAACAGATTATATTTTGTTAAGAAGATATATTTTAAAAACAATTGATGATTCTGATATACACTTTATAAATCATGTAGCAGATTTAAATGGTGATGGTGAAATTAATTCAACTGATGCAGTTTTATTAAGGAGATATATTTTAGGGCAAATTAATACATTCAAGCACTAAGCTGTAGTTTTTTTTCAAACAAGCGGTAATTGGCTTATGGAGGATTCAAGTATCTGGTTCATTAACTCTTCAATTATCACAGAATTTTCATTTAAGAGCTTTTTTAATAGTGCTGAGATAAAAGAAAAACTTCCTACTAGAAAGAAGAAGTTCTCTAATAACTGGTACAAGCAAAAAAAGAAA
>NZ_JAVDDS010000069.1 GCF_030848475.1 Herbivorax alkaliphila | reverse complement strand
TAAAACAGATTAAACTTTTTTATTATATTGCACAAGTGGTTTTAAAACCACTTGTGCAATATAATCTTCTTTTAAAAATCTTTTGCCAAACTACTGTATTCAACATAATATTATTTTAACATTATAACAACTTTTTTTAAAACAGAAAATACATATGTTTTTTAATAGAATAGTTCATCACGTTGTCTGTAACCAATACTATACTCTAAGAAAAAATATGCACTATAATCTTCTTCGTCGATATATACATACCCCTCAAGATTTAAATAATCACCTGGAGTAATAAGAGGTTTTTTAGATTCTCCAGCAGTTAATTGATTTATGTTTTCGTTCTCGTCTTGCTCATCATAATCTCGACCATCTGCTGGAAATTTTTGACCTAATCCTTCACTCGGGACTATGTTATCATCATAAGAAGAAGAATGCCCTTCTAAATATGTAGTGATTATATCCCATGCGTCCTGAGCCTCTTTTAAATACGGAATATATGAAGCCGCAACCCCAAATAATTGATAAAAGTCAGTATCTATTTCAACAATCTTACTATACTTTCCTGACATTAATTCTCCGTTATATACATTTTCATCTTCTACTTGCATTGCCATTTTAATATCTTCTACAGTAAGCTTAGCCCAATCAGTTCTTTTTATTTTATTATTTATATGATTATAATGAATTACAAAGTTTTCTTTTAGCTCAAGCTTAATTTTTGACTCGTTTTGAAAATTAAATGCCTGTCCTATTCTAACTTTACTTGCAGATAGTGTATAAAATATTCGACTAATATCAATCTGATAACTTATACCGCCGTTGTCATATACATTAGCGTGCATAGTCCATACGTCTAAACAATCACCAATATTATTTGTTTCAGTATAATAAGCTTTCTTTTCAAGTGAACTGCCTAAAGGAACATCATTCCTAGGATTTATCATTTCTACACTTCCACAAGTAATATGGAACAAATCATCAAAGTTCTCATCTAATTTTAATTCATCTAAGCAATACCATACCCCTTCTTCCATTCTCTCTAAATCCTCAATGAATTCATTTAAAACTGCTAATCCACCTTCTACTTTTTGAACATCTATTTTAGCTTCCTCATTATCTGCATAAGTAGAATCCCTTAGAGAAAAACTTTTTCTGCTGTAAATATTATCAACCTCATCTACAACTGGGTCACTCCCCTCTTTATATAGTGCCGTATCAAGTTCTACACTTATTTGGGATTTAGTTCTCCAAAAACCATCATGGGCAAATCTCAAGTTCCTTGGATCAGGTAGGGCTGAATTTTGTCTGTTACTTTCCAAAATCTGATTTTGTTTGCGTTTAATTTCAAAGACTTTTTTGAAGTTACCACCCAGATCTATTAAAAAACTTAAATCCCCACTGGAACTTGTGTTTGTCAATGACATAGCTGAAAATTGCATATTATCAGTTGCTGGTGCCGACATAGTACTAAGTTCAGTATTTGTCTCAACGTAAAAATGCTCACCTCCTGAATTTTTTGAAATATGCTTCATAAGGTCTAAGTCTACCTCTGAACCTAATGCAATTGTATTAATAATTATTCCCTCTTCTTTTAATTCTTTTGCTACTAAAGCCTCTTCTCCTCTTCTTACATTTGATTCTCCGTCAGTCAGTAATATAATAATTTTGTGACGATTGTCATCATTAAAAAGTCCTGCTGCTGTTTCTATTGCCTCAGAAATATTTGTTCCACTGTACTGTGGATTATACATTGTTCCAAGTACATCTTTTAATGATTCGTGATCACTTGTAAGTTCACTTTTTACATATGCCTCTGATGCAAATTCAACTATACCTACTTGTTGTGTTGGCTTTAAGTTCTTAATAAAATATTTTGTTTCACTTATTCGCAAATCTTGTGGGTCATATGTATCCATACTTCCTGACTGGTCTATTGCCAATACAATATCAACTCCTAAGTCAGAAGGTATACTCTTACTCCCAGCAACAAACTGACCTAAATGTTTTGTAGTACCAGTTATAGTTTGATTAGTCCCATCAACACGAACGTCATCTAGTTTTCTGTTTTCCGTCCATAATATCTAAATTCTTTATTAAATTCATCAATGGTATATCCTGCTTCCAAAAAGCAATCTACCCAGTTTTTTTCTAAATTGCAAATATAATTTTTAAAATCATCAGAATCAGTAATACATCCGTTATAGTGGTTCTCTAAATATTCTAGGTCAGTTATTATTTCACCATCTTCAATAATCACTCCTCCTAATTCATCAATCGCATTAACCCAAACTTCGTGTATATTATGAATAAACTCAAACCTTTCTCTAATAGAATCATCCAACTCTACTACTGTATCTTGTGCCTTTAATGGTTCGTTTTCTTCGCTTTTTTCTAACAATCTAGTGTAGAAATGCAATATCCCACTGCTACTATCCCATCTAAATCCTTTATATTTATCCCTTTTTTCATTTTCTGGTAAACCTTCATTTAATTTATCCTTATTTTCTTCATAATACATGCCATAACAATCCAATTTAACTAACCCTAATTCAATTAAATTTTCAATAAAATTAAAAAATCTACGAGAGTAGTCTTGTCTAGGTAATCGATAATACTGATCTATTCTAAACACACCACTTTCTAGTATCTCTTCTGTTATATTATAATTTTTCACACTTTCTGTAGTTACGTCCATTATATGGGTGTTCACCTTGTTTGAAACAAAGTTTTCATATGTTTTACGATTTCTATACTGTATAAAACCAGATACAATTAATGATATAATTATTAATGCTGATATTACTATTGTCTTTTTTGACATTATAATCTCCCTCCCTATTTAACAACAACTATATTAAATACACCTTAAATGATTTACTCCAGCAACTCCGATATAGTTTCCACTCCATGACTGTCCAAAAATTCTCTAGTGTTTTTTTCTATGTCCAATGCTACATTTGCCCATTTTATTTGAGCCTCAATAAATCGCCAGTCATCTCCAAGATATTTTTCTTTCATTTCATCTATAAAACCAAACCCACTTAATGACCTCTCATATACGTTCCCATTAGCATCTCTATCTTCTAAAGTATGAATCTTATATTCTAGCCAATCAATATTTCTTTCTATTGAATTCACCCACATATCATTTAGCTCAGCTAAATATTCTATTTTAGTTCTCAAATCATCGTCTAAAACCTTTAAAACATCTTCAGCACGACTATATACGTACCATTGTTCATCCAGCATCAAATGAAAAAAAACACCTATCTCTTCCATTGTCGTTTTTGTTATTACTTCTCCATCTAATGGCTCTATAACGCCTAAGACAACTCCATCCTTTAATCTTGTCGGAACAAAATCCAAAATAACGTTGCCCAAAAATCTGTGAATTCTATAAGCATCATATTTACCGACATACCCCTTATTCAATATATCCGCATATCTATTTCCTGAACTAGAAATATGTCTAGAATCAGAATTAAATCCACCATACCGTGTATAACTTAAAAAATTTCTTTTTGTAAATTCACGATAATCATTTCTTAAACTATATTCGTTATAATTAAGAAATACAAGGACAACTATTGTAATTACTAATACACTTTTTAAAACAATAAACATTTTATTTTTAGCAATCATAAAAACGACCTCCTGAATTCTTTTGATATACCCTAATCATTTTATTTATATTATAGAACATCAATGTCTTAAATAACACTAATGTTCTATAATATATTACCATTTAAGTTCCTAGTACCGAGGTGTACCCACCGTATATGTTAAAAAATAATTCCCTCTTCTTTTAATTCTTTTGCTACTAAAGCCTCTTCTCCTCTTCTTATATTTGATTCTCCGTCAGTCAGTAATATAATAATTTTGTGACGATTGTCATCATTAAAAAGTCCTGCTGCTGTTTCTATTGCCGCAGAAATATTTGTTCCACTGTACTGTGGGTTATACATTGTTCCAAGTACATCTTTTAATGATTCGTAATCACTTGTAAGTTCACTTTTTACATATGCCTCTGATGCAAATTCAACTATACCTACTTGTTGTGTTGGCTTTAAGTTCTCAATAAAATATTTTGTTTCACTTATTCGCAAATCTTGGGGGTCATATGTATCCATACTTCCTGACTGGTCTATTGCCAATACAATATCAACTCCTAAGTCAGAAGGTATACTCTTACTTCCAGCAACAAACTGACCTAAGTGTTTTGTAGTACCAGTTATAGTTTGATTAGTCCCATCAACACGAACGTCATCTAATTCTTCTAATTGCTGTGTTTCTGGATTGGCATAAAAAATTGTCAGCTCATCATCTGCTATGCTACCTAAATCTGACTTATTATATGAAATTCTAATTTGAGCAGATTCAATTGGAAATTCTCCATTACTTACTTCCACTGGATTTCCTACAATACCTTCTAAATTATTAAGAAGTATCCTCTTGTAGATGTCTATCTCTTCTAACTGTTGATTTTCAAGATTTACATTAAAATAGTTGACTTTATAATTTTAATTATCTCTGACTATCAATAATTCCTCAAGTATGCTTGCTCCTAAAATCTCTAAAAAAATATTTGGCTCTGTCTCAAATCGTTTCTCTAATGAGCGACGATCTTCAACTATACCTTTTCTTTGAATCAAATCTTTTTCTTCTTCATATAAGTTCATCCAATTTGAAGTGGATAAGTTCACACTTAAATCTTCTAGTGCTTTCCAAGTCTCTTCTTCCAGACTTTCTATAAAGTTAATCCAGTCATCGTTTTTAAAACTATATCGTCCATAATAATTATCATAATCCTCTAGGGTAGTTAATAACTCTCCATCTTCAATTACAACTCCTTTTAAATTATCAATTGAATTAATCCACCCATTGAATAAACGATTAATTGTTTCAAATTTCTTTCTCAGTGGTTCATCTAATTGAACCAAAACTTCTTCACCTTTTAGCTTCCTTCCACCGTCATATTCTACTCTTAAAGCAGTAGAAAAATGTCTTATTTTTGTCATACTATATACTTTTTCTTCAATATTTACTTGAGTTTCGCACCTTGAAAAATCAATAAAAAACCCTTGCTAAAACCAACAAAAAAACTCTTAAAAGCCGCACAATCACTGAGTTTTATGGTATAATTAGTTTACGATACAAATAAACCAAAAACGGAGTGATATTATGCGGCAAAATGTAGACGAAATAAAAAAAGTACTTGATAAACACGGTTATTCAATTAATAACATTATATTCGATGTTATGAAAAAATTCAACTTCAAAACCCTTTGCTGGAAATCAGGAATTTCTAAAAAAGCTGGATATAGTGCTACAGAAATAATTACATTATTAATTATGTTCCCACTTATGATTTTAAGTAGTGTACATGCATTTTATAAAAGTGAATATCAAAAAATAACTGAAATGAAAAAAGATGTGATTTATAGATTGAAAAATAATGATAAACTACCTTGGAGAACACTACTTTATAAAGTATCAAAGAAATTTCAGCAACTGGTTAACCCACAAAAAGAAGTAGCTGTTAATTCTGCTTTTATAGTAGATGATACTATTGACGAAAGGGCTGGTTACAAAATAGAAAATATTTCATTAGTATATGACCATGTTGCAGGGAAAACAGGTACAAAATACGGTTTTAAACACTTAGTTCTGGGTTTTTTTGATGGTAAAAGCATATTGCCTCTAGATTTTAGCATTCATAAAGAAAAAAAACTAAACAAAAAGAAACAAAAAAATCAATTTAAAAAAACGTGTACTAAAAGAAGTGCTGGCCTAAAACGCAGAGAAGAATGTAAGGTTGATAAAATTACAGGTGCAGTAGCACTTATTAAAAGAGCAGTAAAAAATGGATTTATGGCAAAGTATGTCCTTACTGATAGCTGGTTTACAAGTTTAGACTTTATAAAAAGTATTAGAGGAATTAAAAATGGTTCAATGCATGTAATTGCAGGAGTTCGCAATGATTTCAGGAAGTATTTATACAACAATGAATCTTTAAATGGAAAACAGTTAATAAAAAAACTATCATCAGAAAGAAAACAAAAGCGTTGCAGACGTTGGAATGTAAGGTATTATGAAGTAATAGTTCATTATGAAGGAGTTGGTGATGTAAAATTATACATGTGTCGTTTTCCATATCAGAAAAAGTGGAGAATTTTTATATCTACTGACACATCTCTTAGCTTTGTAAAAATGATGGAAACGTACTCCGTTCGCTGGACTATCGAAGTAATGTTTAGAGAGTTAAAACAGCATTTGCAGTTTGGTAAATGTAAATCAAGAGATTTTGATGCTCAGATTTCAAGTGTTACAATAAGTATGATACTATATGTTTTTCTGTCGTATTTTAGGAGAATAAATGCTTATGAATCTCTGGGAGAGTTGTTTGAATTAGCAGAAAATGACCTACGAGAAAAAACCCTTGCACAAAGGTTTTGGGAATTGTTTGATGAATTATTGCAGACTATTATTGATCTAATATCTGAATTTGGAACAGTTGATATTATTAACTTTAGAAAATCACCTGAGTATGTGTATATAAAAGAATTATTTGAAGAGTCATTTTTGAGCAATCAAATGTTTGAATCTAAAAACTCTGCTTAAATATCCAATTTGGAAAATATACAGATGCATTGATATCAGCGTAATTAATGAAAAAGCTTAACTATTTAAAGTATTACAACTAGGGGTGCGAAACTCCAATATTTAAATCATAACCTTTTAATTTATATACCGCATCTTCAATTCGAGAAATATTCTCTACAGGGAAAAGTAAATTTCTATACCAAATATCCACCTGATCTATTCTAACTTCTCCAGTCTCTAATATCTCTTCTACGATTTTGTTATTCTCTATTATTGCATTAGAAACAATCCTAAATATATCTTGATTTATTCTTGCTGAGATATGTGCTTCAAGTAATTTTTGCTCTCTATACTTAATACCCATTGTTAATGTCAAAACTATAACTAATCCAACAATCAATATTAAATAATATTTTTTAAGCATATTCTTTCTTCCTCCCTATATAAATATTAATTTAACACTCTATTGTAATAGCTCTTTAATATCATCCACATTATATTTCGCTAAAAATTCTCTTGTATCTTTTTCTAAATCGCTAACAAAATCAATCCAGTAATTTTGCAATACTATAGGCTTAAAATTTCTTTTAAAGTATTTTTCAAATTTTTCCCTACTCAATTCTCCATCTTCAATCCACTCAAGATTTCTTTCTAAAGAGTTCATCCATAAATCATTTAACTCATTTAAATACTCTATTTTTTCTCTTAAATCATCATCTAGAACTACTAATATGTCATCTTTTTCTTCTCTTGGTATACTCCGACGACCATCTAAAAGCGATACAAAAAAATCTCCAATTATAATCATATTGTGCTCATTAACTATATCATCTTCTATAATTTCTTGCTTTCTTAAATTATTAGCATATCTAAGGTAATCTGGGACTAACTCTTTATTATTTCGAAAATAAATAACTATAGACGCAGCATCACCCTTTTTAATATGACCTTCTTCTAGTATTGTTCTATATAGTTCTGTTTGATTTGTAATTTGCCTTACTATTTGTCTTTTTTCAAAACTCAAAAAACTAAACTCATTTTTAGTAAATTCATCATATTCTTTTACAATTTGATATTTATTGTAATTCAGGTAGATAAGAATAAAAACAAGTATTATAAGTATTAATGTTATCTTCTTTTTTTTATGCACTTTAGCACCCCCATCAACAATGCGTAATTTTAAAATACAACAAATACTTTAGATTGTAGCATGTCATATTTAAAGTTCTAACTATGACATGCTACAATTTTATAAAAATTATAAGACTAGTGAAGTATATTAACACTATAGTCTAATGTATGCTTCATAAAAGTCTTCTGAACTATACTCATGCCCTATTCCTCCTTTAAGCTTCATTTTGTCTCCACCATCACTACCATCTCCATATGAAAAAAAAACCCTTTAGACTCACCCCAAATAATCTGAACAGGATCGAATCCTCGACTCTCATAATCATCTAATTGTATGTCATAACTCCTTGAACCATGACTTTGAGATTGTCCTAATTCATCACTTCTTTCTGTTTTAGTTCCTCTATCATCTTTAGTATCAAATAGCCTTATAAACGCCCATATGTCTTCAATTAATTCTCCTGCATCAATTAAATCTTTTATAAATGGAACTTTTTTTGCTGCTGGTACTAACAATTCATAATCATCAACATCTTTTTCCTTACTAAAGACTTCTGAAAGAGTGCTTTCGTAAAAAACATTTCTTTTTTCTGTATCTAATTGTATAGCCATTTTTATATCTTCAAATTTCAATCCTCTGTTAGGTATTGCTTTTACAGTTTGAAAAAGAGGATCATAGATAACCTCATAATTATTTATTACACTTAGTTGTAAATGTGTCTTATCTCTACTTTCAGCACTTATAATATATCTTCTATGAACTAGGTAGGGCTAAATTTTGTATATAACTTTGCAGAATTTGATTTAATCTATTTTGCAATCTAAAGATATCTCTGAAACTTCTGTCTAAATCTATTGGATTAAATAAATTCCCACTCAAACTTGTGTTTGTCAATGACATAGCTGAAAATTGCATATTATCAGTTGCTGGTGGCGACATAGTACTAAGTTCATAATTGATTAGTCTCTAATTTTCATTCCCCAATAAGAGTTCTTCCATACTATCAACTCCATAGTATTCCAATGTCTTTCTTGTCTCTTCTTCTAATCTTATACCAAAATTGTCAAAATCATCATTAAAAGCCTTTACAGTGTTATAGTTGTCTTCTAAGTTTTCTATATCAGTTATTACTTCTCCATCTTCAATTATAATGCCTTCCATGCCATCAAGTGCTTTAAGCCAGCCTTTATACATATGATGAATCTTTTCAAATTTATCTCTTAAAGAATCATCCAATTCTACCAATACCTCTCCTCTGCTTATTTTCCCGTATTTATCATATTTTTTTGATAATTCTCTATTAAATTCATATATACTATCTACAGTTTCTTTCATCAACCATACCCATTCCCATTCCTCTTGACCAGTTGAAAAAGAAGCATACCAATTAAAACTCCCCTGTAACCCTGAAGCAATATTTTTTTTACGTACTGTATTTGTTTGTAATATTTCATTTATATCTTGATAATCTGACGGTATCCGTCTAAATATATTTTTTATAGGCCTAACTATATCAGTATTACTATAATCCCGCTCTTTATTATCTCCGTTTTTCACAAAAATCAATGATACTAATATTACACCTGCTAAAAACCCTATAAATATAATTTTTTTCTTTGTCATAAACACTTCCTCCATTTGCTAAATAAATATTATTTTATGCTTTATATTACTATATTGCATTGTATGTTTAGCTCAAAAATCAATCTATTATTTTCCTCAAAAATTTTAGTTTATTTTCACATCATAACAAAAATCATGCATTTGATTTTTGCTATGATGTGCTATAATGCAAAATTTAGTTTCTGCCAACACTGTAGTCTAATATAAAATATGCTGAATATTTATTTTGTGGATCTTCTGCTCCAACACTTCCTGTAAGTGTCATGAAATCTACAGTATCTCGAACACGAGGAAATGCTGGTATAATAAGAGAATCTTTTGATTTTCCATCTATAATTTGAATAGGTATAATACTGTACGAATCAGCCCATTTTTTCTGATCTTCATAATTGTTATCAAACCTGCTTGTTTTTCCATCAGGTGATATCACTCCCATAGATTCTGGATCCGCAAGCATATCCCTGTAAGTCTCTATAAAATCCCAAACATCATCAATAACAGCTACAGCTTCCTTTAATTTAGGCACTCTTGATATTATTGGATGAAGGAATTCGTATTGTGACGGTGGATCTTTCTTATCACTAAATCGTCCATCAATATTAATTTTACTAAACACATCTTTTTCACCATTTTTATCTTTTAATTTTTAGGATCCTTCGAATTAAACGCCTCTTCTTTCAAGTTTTATAGAATAATCATGCCAAATTCAATTCAAGAACCGTCCCTAATTTTACATATTTTATTTTCCTGTCTAAACTCTTTTCACTAAAATTACTCTTCTTTGAGTTACATGCCCTAAATTTTGAGCCATCAACTGCAACCACTTCCATGCCAAATAAATCCCAGCCCTTACATAAAGAGGCTAACTGGCGAAATACATTTTTTATAGCTTCTTTATTATCTTTTCTGAATTGAGCAATTGTCCTATAGTCTGGTTTTAGCTTTCTAAGAAGCCACATCAGTTCAATATTCCTGCTTGATTCTATTTCAAGCCTTCTTGATGACGTGATCCTGTTCATGTACCCATACATAAATAGCTTTAACATATCAGCAGGGTTGTAGTCTTCCTTGGTTTGATTCCTCAGCAAGCTTAAAACCTAAATCTTTTAAGTTCAATGAATCAACAAAAGCTTCTATTACCCTTAGAGGGTTTTTGTCAGTTATATAATCATCTATATACTGTGGAAAATCTATTCTTCTTTTCCTATTTATACCCTCAATATATCTCATAAACCCACCTTCTTCCTAACTTATCCAGTAGATTATAGCATATATATGATTTTATGTTAACCAATTTCTAGGGTATTAGCACAACCTGCCGTCCCTAAGAACCGCCCCTAGTTTTACTTGTTCTATTCAATCAAAAATAGTTCATCCAGCATTTCTGAACCTTCATTTTCCAATCTTTTGCCTGATGTACTCCAACCTTCTTTTTCATCAAAATATCTCAATGTTTTTCGTGTTTCTTCTTCAATATTTCTTATAAAATCTACCCAATAATCACTGTTAATGCTGTATTTTCCATAGTAATTTTCTAAATACTCTAAATCAGTTATTACCTTTTCATTCTCAACAATAACTCCTTCTATATTATCTACAGCATTAATCCATCCCTTATAAAGATGATTAATTATTTCTACTTGTTTTCTTAATGAGTCATCTAGTTCAACTAAAATTTCCTCACCTTTTGTCTCATTATTCTCATCATACTTATTTTTTAATTTATTGCAAAAAACCTGAACACTTCTTATGCTCTCAACTTTTATTCTAGGACTGTTTATCCCACCAAAAACTTCCATATATATAGTGACATCTTTTATATTTGCTTCAAAATGCTCTATTGCATGAAAAAATTGCATCATAGAAATGGTATCAATAGTTAATCTATATAATTGATTGGTTTGAATTACATTAGTTTCTAATATTTCTTCAGTTATATTATGGTTCTTTTCTATTAATGAAATTAAATCCATTATGTCAAGATTTAGTTTTCTTGACATGTATGCTTCTATCTGTTTACGCTCACTATATTTATCATAACCTGATATAGTTAGAACTGTACATATGCTTAAAATCAAACAAACTGATAAAAACAAATATATTTTTTTTGACATAATACATTTTCCTCCCTATAATCTAAATAAAAAATGAGTACTTAACTCAGGTAAATTATTTAAGCAATTCTTTTATATTATTTACTCCATACCTATCTAAAAAATCTCTAGTCTCATTTTCCATGTCTATAACTAAATCAATCCAATATGTCTGTAATACTAAAGGTTTCTTCTTGTCTTCCAAATATTCACTAACTTCAACTAAACCAGTTCTTTTACCCTCTTCAACCCATTCAATATTTTTATCTATTGAATTAAGCCATAAATTATTTAATTCATATAAGTATTCTATCTTTTTTCTTGAATCATTATCTAAAAATACTATAATATCATCCGCATAATCATAATTAATCCTCCATCTTTCCTCTAACATCAAGTGAAAATATTTATATATTCCTTCCATGGTATCTTTTGTAATAATCTCTCTGTATAAATCCTGCGACCCATTTAATGCTTGGGCATGTTTTGTATATTTATTAGCAAAATTCTGTTCTAACCTTGCATTTCTTCGAAGCATAAAGGCTTCTCTTATTGTAATATATTCATTCTTTAATATATTATTGTATATATCTCTGCTTTCTGCATATAATATTCCATTAAAACCTACAAACTCCCTCATTGTAATTTCATCATACGCATTTATTAGCTTATATTCGTTATAATTAATTAAACTCAGTATTAAAATTATCAAAAAGGATATAGCTAGCAAAACTATTTTTTTTATCAATTTAAATACCTCCCTCCAATATAAATAGAAATTTAAAATACATTATCTTTATTTAATTATTTTAACACACATGTGTTTTGATTAAAACACATGTGTGTTAAATTGATTATTTTTACCAAACTTCTATGTTTAACGTTTATATTGTATTCCTTACAATACTCATTTTGAAAAACATAGCTATTCTTTTGTGTTAAAAGGTGTTATAATCTACACCACTTTACTTAACATAAACTATTCTTTGTAATTTTTATCAATCATATATAAATAGTTCTTTATCACCAACACTGTACTCCAGAATAAAAAATGCTTCGTATTCTCCACCATGATATACTTCACCTTTAAGATATATATTGTCACCAGGCATAATAAGAGATTTA
>NZ_JAVDDS010000068.1 GCF_030848475.1 Herbivorax alkaliphila | reverse complement strand
TTGAAAGCCCATGCTTAGGCGCGCAGTTCTAGCACGGTTTTCACTAGGTAAGTCTTTGGAGCTTGATACAACGCATTTGTTGGATAGTGATAACTTGAGATTATTTATATAATAGAAAGGTGTACATTTTATGGAAAGTGATGAAATACTAAATACCAATAAAACATATTGGAACTCAAATGCAGATTTATGGTTTGGGACTACTGCACTACCATCATATGGAGTGAAATTTGTGACAGAAGATGATCTACATTTATTTGGCGATGTTTCTGGCAAAAAATTATTAGAAATTTGTTGTGGCAGTGGTCACTCCTTAAAATACCACGCTGATAGAAATGCCTCTGAATTGTGGGGCGTGGATATTTCTCACAAGCAAATAGAAAATGCAGATACTTATTTGAAAGAGCATGGTTATACAGCGAAATTTATATGTTCACCTATGGAAGCAGAAAAGGATATCCCAACAAATTATTTTGATTTCGTTTATTCAATATACGGAATTGGTTGGACAACAGACCTGCAAGGTACATTCAAAAAGATAGCATCTTGTCTAAAAAAAGATGGCATATTTATATTTAGTTGGCATCATACATTAAATTACTGTGTGGCTTGGTCATGTAGCCAACGCAAAGATATTATAGAAAATAACACCTTAATGTTTAATAAAAGCTATTTTGATGAATCATACTTTAGTATGCCGGTTGATGGAAGTGAAGTAATATTATGCAATCGAAAAATATCAACATATATTAACGCTTTAGTACAAGCAGGATTTTTGGTTGAACAAATGGTTGAACAGACTGATAAAGAAACGATGGAAGCAGTTGGAGATGTTAGCGACAAAACAAAAAAAGCCAAGATGCTTCCGATTTCTTTTTGCATTAAGGCAAGAAAAATGTAATGTGAGATTTATACATTATAAGCATGATAAGAAGTTAAGTTGGTTCAATATTTTTATATTGTAGGAGAAGGATTTTGTGGAAATTTTAGGGCGGGTGGCGTCCTGGCGAGCTCTGGCTTCGCGGGGCATGAGCCATCAACTAACAATGCATGGAAGTGAAGGTACGGTTGAAGGTCGTGGAGAAAGTTCTATGGAGAAGGAGAAGGAGCATGAAGCATGCCGCACCAAATTCCATCGCCAGTGCAAGCACGCTCACCGGTCTTTCTAATAGGGTCTGGCTCTGGAACTTCTTCCATGCTCGACGATATATGACATGCGACGAATGGCGCCCATCCATGGGCGCAAATTTGCTAGGGTTATTTTTAAGATGGGAATAAGGATATATTAAAAATTTATATGTTTCAATCAGGAGGGAAAATATATGGTTAAAATTACCATTAATGCTAATACAATATATAAAGCAGAAGAATTATTTGAGAAATATTACAAACAATTTGGTAATATTATAAGTGCAGAAATGGAAAATAGTTTGTCTATGGGAAAATTTAAGTTGACATTAATTAATGAAGAAGGAGAAAAAATTATTATAAATAAAAGTTTAACATCTGGAGACTACGGTAAAGCTTCTGATGCAACAATAAGAGTTTTGAAAAAAGCTGGATTTACTAAAATTGAAGAAGCAGTTCATAGTAAAAAATCATTTAAATTCATAAAAGATGTAGATAATGTGGAAATGCATAGTGAGGGTTCATTATGTGAAAAATACACTGGATTAACTGCTATAATACCTGAAATTAAAGCTGAGTTAGATGTATATAAAATAGGGGATGATAACATGGAACAGTATTATGAAAATAAAAGTATACACAGTAATATTGATGAAGCTATTAATCGTGCTAGAGAAAATGCAAAAAAAAGAAACGAAAGTAATACTGATTTTTATTACCACTATATGAGAAAAGATACTTTAGAAAAAATATTAGAAAGTAAATCTTTAAGATTGACAAGACTAGACAAAGTAAGAAATAATCAAACAGAATTTGATCGTGCTATGAATGAAAATGATGCAAAAAAATGGTTTGTTGGTTGTTTTACAAACACATGTGAAGAAAGTATATATTTCTGGGATGAGTATACTTCGAAAAAAGGAATACGACTAGGGTTTAAAAAAATATTATTTAACCAAAGAGGTGTATACTACTACCCAGAATCAGAAAATAAAAATAAGGTATTGATTCCTGAATTTGAAAAAAGGATAGAAGATGGCAAGCCTAAATGGCATCAAACAAAACATGGTTTAGATATGTTAGATATTATATATTCTGATGGAGATTATTTTTATACAAATCCAAATTTGACATCTATATCTGAAGATGAAAATAATCACTTTGGTGGGATAAAAGAATCTGTAACAGTACAACTATGTAATATATTTCATATTGGTCATGTGAAAAATAAACAGAAATGGTCTAAAGAATCTGAAACAAGGATAAGACTATTTATAGAACATATTGGAACTCCTGATTTTGAATACATATACATACCCTTTGAAAATGAATCTTTTTCAGAGATTGAAATATTATTTAATCCTTGGATGAAGGTTGAAGAAAAAAACGAAATAATAAAAATGGCTAAAGAAATTTTACCAAAATCTAAGCTTTACGTTAAGGATAGTAAGTTGAAAACAGATTTAGAATAATTGAAAAACATCTTGATTTGATGATTTGAGAACTAGTATAATTGTATTATATTAACTTTAAAATTATTGGTTATAAGTATAATTACTTAAGGGATGACATCCTTGTCATCGCTGATTTACGGGTCGTCGCACGGCACATATCAATATATCTGAGTAAAGGGCATTCTCACGGGTCATACTGCCCGCAGATTTTCGTCTAAGATAGGAGCTATCTAAGACGGAAATCCACCTCAGATACAACACGTTCTACGACATGGGAGGAAGAGGGCGCATCCATGCGCCTATTGTGAAAGCAAGGCTTTGAAGATTTAGTCAGTTCATATAAGTTAAAAACTACAAACTAACGATTAGTGATATAACCTTATCAATAAATAGGAATTTGGAGGAGTGACTTTATGAGTAAAGTAATTCTTATATGTGGGAAAATATGTAGTGGAAAAAGTTACTACGCCAATAAAATAAAAGAAAAAGAGAATGCTGTAATTTTATCTACAGATGAAGTAACATATGATTTAACTGATAATGAACAAGGTGAAAGCTATGAAAAATTTGCGAATCGCGTAAATGCGTACTTGATGAAAAAAGCAGTTGAATTAACAAAAATTGGATGTAATGTTATTTTTGATTGGGGATTTTGGACTAAAAGCAATAGACAAGAAACGACAGATTATTATAAATCCAAAAACATTAATATCGAATGGCATTACATAGATATTGATGATGAAACATGGTATAAAAATATAGAGTATAGAAATAAAAAAGTATTAAATGGTGAAGGGGGTTCAGATTTTTATGTAGATGAAGGTTTATTAAATAAAGTTTTATCTACATTTGAAACACCCAATAGAAATGAAATGGATATTTGGTATCGACCAGACAGGGAAATAAATGAACAGTAGCAAGTGAAAAATTTCAATTTGTTGTTGAGTAAGTTCGCATTCTTTATATTAGTTGAAGTAGGAGGATAACGATACTTTGTTTGAGGCCGCATCATCCGTGATGCTCTTGCTTTGCGGATCCTCCCACGACGTAGAACAATCCATCTAGCGCAAGGGGCACGGAGGGAAATTTCATGGAGAAGGGCTTTGAGGGATTATCATGAAGAATGCGTGCCCACAGCTCTTCGCGGATGCAGTCGCATGCTAACGCGGGACATCCCTCTGGAGACCGCTCAGAGCCGTCGCAGATGGTGAGCGTTAGTTGCTAATATCGGCATGTAAAAGAAGGGCTTTGAAGGTCAGTTTTTTTAGTGACTAGTTAACAAATATAGGGTATAATATTATTAAAGACATAATACTAATTTGGAGATGATAGAAAATGAGTTTAGCAGAGAAACTTATTAAGGATTTTGAACAATTATCAGAAAATAAGAAGAAAGAAGTCATTGATTTCGTTGAGTTTCTGAAAATAAAGGAAAGAAAAGAAAAAATGGAATTAATGGATTCTGTTATTGAAGAGAATGAGGAAGCATTAAAGGAGCTAGCAAAATAATGAAGTTTATTGATTTGGAGGAATTAGAGTTTTTTCATAATCAAATTATTGAAAGAACTGGTGGAATTAAAGGGATAAGAGATAAGGATTTGCTTGAAAGTTCTATAAATAAGCCTTTTCAAACTTTTGGTGGGGAAGATTTATATAAAGAAATAATTGATAAAATATCCGCTATTACTTATAGTCTTATTAATAATCATGGTTTTATTGATGGGAATAAAAGAATTGGTGTGTCAGTAATGTTATTATTACTCCGATTGAATGATGTTGAAATTAAATATACGCAACAAGACTTGATAGAATTTGGGTTGATTGTTGCCAAAGGAAAATACAATGAAGAAAGTATAAAAGAATGGATTGAAAAGAAAAGGGTAAAAAAGGCATAGGTCTTTTTTCTATCTGAATGCCGATACTACATCTAACAATGCATGGAAGTAAAGGTACGGGTTAGAAGAGCACGAAGAAAGTTCTCTGGAGAAGTAGCATTGAGTATGCCGCACCAAATTCCATCGCCTGTGCAAGCACGCTCACGGGTCTAACTTACGGGTCAGGCTCTGGAACTTCTTCCATGCGAGACGTTCTCTGTAATCATGGCATGCCGCTCACGCGGCGGTTTGTTTAGGTCAAAATGATATAGAAAGTAAAAATGTGAGATACGAGGTTATTGGAAAGGATAAGAAATATGGAGAAAGTTGTTGAGGTTGAAATAAGATATAGCGATAAAGATATAAAACAAGCCCTTTCATATTTAATACTTCAACTAAATATGTTCTGGATATGTCTTATATCATGCCCAATTATAGTAGTTGGTATATTCTTATATGGATTGATATATGGTTTTAGTAACAATACAAACGGACTAATAATTTCATTCTTAGTCTTATCAGTAATAATTTATATTGTTTACTATTATTTGCCAATAAGTAGATATTTAGATTTTTATAGAAAGAGGAATGGTGGTACTTACATATTTTCTTCAAAGCAAATTGAGAGCATTGGAAAAGAAGTACAAAGCATTTTTAATTGGAGTGTATTTAAGAAAGCATATGATATTCCAACAGCTTTTTTGCTAGCTGACGAAAATGAATTTTTGTATATTTTCCCAAAGAATCTCTTTGAAAATTCAAAAGATATTTTAACAATGCAACAACTTATTAGTGAAAATATTGAGAATTATAAATGGATTAGATAAGAATAAAAATGATACTTTTCTAACGAAAAGTTTTGAATTGATGCCATGACAACAGAGAACAACGTATCTGAATAAAGGGCATGCTTATGGGGCATCCTGCCCACAGCTTTCAGCCTAAGATAGGAGCTATCTAAGGCTGAAAAGCCGTCTCAGATACAAAACGTTCTCCGAAACCACACGCTAAGACCGCGGCGTCCTGCCGCGGATTTTGAGTAGGTGAATAGGGGTATATATTGATTCACATTTGTTATGTTAACGGGACTTATGTAATAACTAAATAGAAAATACTAGGGGGTATTTTAAATGGAGAATAAGGGATATGTATATGTGTTAATTAACCCTACAATGCCAGGCATTTCTAAAGTAGGAAAAACAACTAGAGATCCGCAGAATAGAGTAGAAGAGTTATCAGTAGCAACAGGTGTAGCAACACCATTTGTATTAGTGTATAAGGAATTATTTGCAGATTGTTCTTTTGCAGAGACATATATTCATCAAATATTAGAAGATAGAGGTTATAGAGTTTCTGAAAATAGAGAATTTTTTACTGCCCCATTGGATGAAGTAATTAAAACTATTCAAAAAGCCAAACACTCATTAAATATTGATATAAAAGATAAATCACAAAATACTAATGATTTTGAAGAAGCTTACGCATACAATATTTTTCAACAAGCAAAGGCGCATTACTATGGAGAAGATAATTGTTTGCAAGACTGTAATGAAGCCATGAATTTATTTAAAAAGGCCATTAGGGTGGGTGATATTAATTCATATCTTTATTTAGGAGTAATGTATAGTTCTGGAGAAGGCTGTAGTGAAGATATGGTAACCGCTTTAAAATACTTCAAAGAAGGTTCTATAAAGGGAAACAATTATTGTAATGCTGAAATGGGAATGACTTTTATGGCTGCATATTACAATAATGTACATATAGAGAATGGAAAGAAATGTTGGTGCTTATATTTTAATAATTTAGATATTAATAAAATATCATTTAAAGATATAAGATACTTTGTGAACTATATAGAGTTACTTCAGTCAGGAGCTTCAATGCCAAAGAACTCAGAAATTTTATCATTTAACAAATATAGAATATTGGAGTCAATTAATGAAAGCAGGTCTTGCTATATAGAAGACAGTTGTGCTAAATATAGAGAGTATCACATAGAGAGATATAACAACTATCAGAAATACATTGAAGAGAATTTAATAGAACCTAAAGAAACTAATTATAATGAATACCGCAATAGATTAAATATGGAGATTAAAGATGTCCAAGAATTGGATGGATTCCCCAACAGTACGTTTTTTATTGTAGATGTATATAGAGGAAGTTTTAATAAGGGTCAAAAAGTTAAAGTTTTAAGCGATAATAAAAATGAATCAATAGTTATAGGCTATATATATACTGATCTTGGGCTTGTATCAGATTGTTCTTATGGTGAAAAGAATGTAGGGATTCTTATTAATGGTCCAATAGAACAAAACAAAATTATAAGAATAGGCAATTTTATAGTAGACGAGGATTAAACTGGAAAAAGCGAGGATTACAATTTATATGTTACATCATAAAATTTATATAATGTGCAGTAGCAGGTTGAGTGCTATGTTTAAGGGGGCGACGTCCTATCGCCCGCTGAGTCACGGGGCGTATGGCATCGGAGAACAATACATTTGCATAAAGGTGCTGGAAGCACGTATAAAGGGAAAGGTCAGAGCACCACACCTTCTCACTGGGAGCGAAGCTCCGCTATGGGGTATTTCTTTGGGGTTCAGTTCGAAGGCGTCGCAAATGCTGGCACGTTAGCCAAAATCCTTTTATAGCTAGTGCTAATTTCAAGTTATTAATATATTGGAAAAGTCCAAACTATAATATTTTTATATTAAGGTAATGACAAGAAGAAGGAAGTGTTAGTATTAAAAGTTTCTTTTATCACAAACCTATAACCGTATTTGGATTAACTGCGTATGGCTCTGCCGGCATATTATTATCAGTCTTTTTTATAGCTCAGAAAATTATTTCTGTGCTTAGTATATTTTTATATATTTTTATGATTATTAGTGGTTGTTATTTATTAATAGAAGCATGGGGGAAGAGAGTTAGAATTGATACCAAAGGAGTGCAATACAAGGGTTTTTATAAAAAGTATAGAATTGAATGGAAAGATATCAAAAATATCAGTATTCGTGGTTTTGTCTGTAGAACACGAGTTGATGCAATATGTTTCTTTACAGAGCAATCACTTTATTCAGATATTAGCCCCAAGAATATAGGGAATGATTTTGTTATGATGTTAAATGTAAACAAAAGGGCTATTCAGCAGATTTCATCTTATTGGGATGGAGAGATTGGGGGATTAGAATATTTTAATTATTGATTACAATTTACATATAACATTATTGAAAAAGATTTTTGGTTGTGGAAGTCTAAAGTGCAGTGCTAATGGACTTTGGCTAACAATATAGTTCCGAACATGCCGCAGCCTAAGGGCAGTCGCCCTAAGCCCACGCCACGTCGGAACTACGAGCCGATATATGAAATTCTTTTTTTCTTTTATTCTAAGTTTAGTCAGGGTTAGCGATTGTAATTTATTGTGGTATAATAAAAGTATACACTATTCTTGAGGACGGTGAGTTATATGAAGTGGAGTGAAGTTAGAAATATATATCCAAATCAATTTGTTAAATTTGAAGTATTGGAATCTCATGTAGAAGAAAATAAAGAGTTTATTGATGAGATTGCTGTTATTGGTCCTGTTGCAGATGAAGAAGCAACAAAGGAACTTTTAAATGCGAAAGATAATATACTTGTTTATCACACATCAAAAGATAATATTGTTTTAAAAATAAGGTCAAGAATTGGGTTGAGGAGAGCATATAAAGAATGAATATCGAATATAGGGAAGGATTACTTTTTACCGATATTGAGATTTTATACAAAGGTAAAACTAAAATAATAAATAATATAGTTGTAGATACTGGAGCATCGCGAACTCTTATTTCTCAAGATATTGTAGATGATATTGGAATAAAGGTAAGTCGTGATGATGAAGTAGTCACGTCTTATGGTATTGGTGGAAAAGAGCACGCTTTTGTAAAAATCATTGATAAAATAAAATTAGGTGAGTTTTCTTTAGATAATTGTTCATTGGATTTTACAAGTTTTCAGTATGATGATATAAATGGACTACTAGGATTAGATTTGTTATTAGAGGCTGGATTTATAATTGATTTAAGTAAATTAAGAATGTACCTGTAAAGAGATTTTGCAGGTACATTTTATATAAAGGAAAGATAAAAAGAACTTCATATATCAATGTGTCTACATAAAGGTGCAGTAAGTAAATTCATGTAGTATTTCTCTTTAGGTTGAACATGTAGAAGGTCAGCACCACATGTCCTCAGCAAGATAGGAGCTATCTAAGCTTCGGACACGTTGTAGACACTCAACGATATATGCAATTTTCGCCATGTTTTAAGTTGAAACTTTGAAGATATATTTTCAAGGTACTTATGTTTTTAAAACATAAGTTTGATATAATATATATAAAGAGATTATATTGGTGGTGATTAAATGAAATGGGAAGACTTAAGGGAAAAATATTCCAATAAATGGTTGAAGCTTAAGATACTTCAAAGCCATGTTGAGGGAAACAAAGAAATTATTGATGATATGGAAGTTATAAAAATTATCAACTCCGACTTAGAAGCTGGAAGAGAATTGGTTAAGTGCTCTGAGAATGAAGTTGTATATAATACTTCAAATGATAAAATTTTTATTGAAATTAGAAATATTTTTGGTTATAGGATGGTTAGATAAATGAATGTTTATGTATATGATATGTTGATTTGTACAGATATAATTATAAGTTTTGGTGGGGAATCAAAGGTATTGAAAAATGTTGCTATTGATACTGGTGCGGCACAGTCAATATTTAATTCCAAATTTGTTGAAGATATTGGTATTGTCCCAAGCATTTCTGATAAGGTGTTGAAAACAAGAGGTGTTGGAGGGGAAATGAAATTTTTTTGTAGGACAGTTGATAAAATTGAGATTGGAAATATTCTATTAAATAATATTGAAGTAGATTTTGGAAATATTGATCCACATGGAGAAATATCAGGTTTGTTAGGAATGGATATATTAAAAAGGATTAGAGCAGTTATAGATGTAGAAATTCCAGTAATAAATTTGAAAACAAAAGAGTCTTTTATGTAAGACGTTGGAGAATGACGAAAACAGCATATATCAACGTATCCGAGTAAAGGGCATTCTTACGGGTCATCCGGCCCATAGCTTTCAGCCTAAGATAGGAGCTATCTAAGGCTGAAAAGCCATCACGGATACAAAACGTTGGATGAAAGATACCGCAAAAACCACCTCGCGTCCTGCTCGGGTTTTTTAGGGCGTGGCTTTGGAGTATTTCAATAAGTTCTTATGTATGAGGGAGAATCAAATTGGAAGTTAAATTTTGTAAAGCAACATTAGAAGATGCTGAAAAACTGTTAGAGATACAAAAAATGCTTTTCAAGAATCTTTGGAGTTATATAAAGACTATGATACAAATCCTGTATTTGAAAAAATGGAAAAGATATCATTGAAAATTCAAAAACATTATTACTATAAAATCTTAGTTGATGATAAAATATTAGGTGGTATACATGCTTACAAAAAGTCTGATTCTATTTATTGTTTAAACAGGATATATGTCCGCCCTGACTATGAGAACTTGGGAATTGGCAAAATGGCAATGGAATTTATCGAAAAGGAAATAACTGATGCTGATATATGGACATTAGAAACTCCGCATAAAAGTTATAAGAACCATCATTTTTATGAAAAATTAGGTTATAAAAGAACTGGTAATATTGAGGATTTTAGTGAGAACCTAAAATTAATACATTATAAAAAAACAGTTGCTAAAGCTATTTAGCTGGTTGATGTATAGTGAGTGCTTATTTTGATTTTAATTTAAGGGCTTAGCGTCCTGCTTCGCTCTGAATCACGGGGCGGTATCCATCATCCAACAATGCACTAATGCGAGGGCACAGCAGGAAGAGAAGGCTTTGGGGTCATCCCAGATGTCATCCTGCCATATTCCTTCACCGAGTGAGAAGCACCGACTTCGAAGAAATGCTCTGAGGTCCGGTTCAGGAACATCATTAGTGCGGAGACGTTGTGGGCCATGCAGTGTATGCCCGCCATCCGTGGCGGGATTTGCTAGGGTTAGGCTTGGAAAATCTAGTATTTCGTATTGATTTGATAAGGCGAATTAAATGGAGGATATTATGGTAGGAAAGTATAAAGTAATAACTTTGTGCGGGAGTACGCGGTTTAAAGATGAGTTCTTGAAAGTACAAAAAGAATTAACTCTGGGAGGGCATATAGTTATTTCAGTAGGATTTTTTGAACATGCTGATAGTGAGTTTAAAGATGTCATCACTCCTGAAATTAAAGTAATGTTTGATGATATGCATAAAAGAAAAATTGATATGTCTGATGGAATTTATGTAATTAACAAAAATGGATATATAGGCGAAAGTACAAAAGGTGAAATAGAATATGCTATAAAGACTGCAAAAAGGGTCGATTATTTAGAGTGGCATAATGCTTAGTCTGTTTCACAATGTTTATATATTGCAAATGCTCCAGATGTAGCATTTAAGGGGCTCCCATCCGTGGTCGCCTCTGAAACTAGGGTCACTGCACGGCGCACAACAATGCATTTGTATGAAGGGCACAGCAGGAAGTAAGGCTAGGAGGGTCATTCCAGAGGTCATCCTGCCCACATGACCAAAAACTAAGTCGAAGTGTCACTAAGTTTTGGTCACGTTACAAATGCTGGACGTTAGCAGAAATCGGCCGCAATTGCGCCATCATTGGTGCAGTTTGTTTTTGTGTATGACTATGTAGAATACTTTAAATCAAAAGATTTTGAGTATTTGCTGTAATATTTGATGCTTTATTTTAAGTAATATTTGTGGTAGAATTAAGTATAGAAAGAATATGTTTAGGAGTTGATTTTATGCCTAATATAAGACCAGTATCTGATTTAAGAAATTACAATGAAGTCTTAAAGGAGATTGCAGTTGATGAGCCTGTGTTCTTAACCAAAAATGGCAGAGGTTGTTATGCAATTATTGATATGGCTGAGTACGAAAAGATTAAAGCGACTATAAAACTGTTATCTTATCTTTCAGATGCTGAAAAAGCAGTAAAAAGCGATAATGATTGGCTTAGTGCTGATGATGTCAGGAAAAGCTTGGGGGAATGATTTTTGCATACTTTAAGAATAAACCCCTTAGCATTACAGGATTTGAAGGATATTAAAGAGTACATTTCCAATGAACTTGATAACCCTAAAGCAGCAAATAGAATGATTGATAAGATAATAAACAAATACGAATCATTAGTTAATCATCCGTTTATAGGAAGTAATTTAAGCACAAAAATAGGTATAAATACAGATTTTCGTTTTTTAGTTTGTGAAAAATACATTCTCTTTTATAAGGCTGATGCAAAATACGTTTATGTATATCGAATTTTATACGGTTCAAGAGACTATATTAGAGTTTTGTTTGGTGACATTGATAAACAGGGTATTTGAGGGGCGCACGTCCTGTACGCCTTCAAGTCAAGGGGCGTCCGACTCCAGCTAACAATGCGTCTAAGTAAAGGGCAAAGCAGGAAGAAAAACTTACGTATGTCATCCCAGATGTCATCCTGCCCAAAGCATCGAGACTAAGATAAGAGCTATCTAAGTCTCGATGCCTCCTTAGACGCTCAACGTTATATAAAATACCTCATTTTTAGGGAAATATCTTCGAAGAAGGGGTTTACTATGATAGGCGAAATAATAACTGATAGGTTAATTCTGAGAAACTATCAAGAATCAGATATTGAAAGCATTTTAAGATTAAGATCATGCCCAGATGTCTGGGTTTATTCTACAAATCAAGTAGATTACAGTAAAGAAGGATCTTTGAATTACTGGAAAGAAGTATCTTTAAAATATTCAGAAGGAAAATGTGCTTTTCAAGCACTGTTTTTAAAAGAAAATCTTGAATTTATTGGTGAAGCAGGTGTTGTATCATTTAATGAAGAGCACAACCGAGCGATTATCGGGTATAATATTTTACAAAAATTCTGGAATATGGGATATTCCACAGAAATTACAAAGAGTCTTTTGTATAGATTATTTAACGATTTTCAAGTTGAAAGAATTGAGGCACTAACAATGGAATCTAATAATGCTTCAAGAAGGGTTCTTGAGAAATCAGGATTTCAACTCGAAGGGATTTTAAAAAATTATGCAAAAGTTGAATCAGAATATCGAAATATATGCTATTATGGAATTATAAGGCCTAAATTATAGTCTTTTAGAGGCGGCCGTCCGTAGCCGCCTCTGAATCACGGGGCAAACCACTTCGTACAACAACAGATTGCCATAAAGGTACAGAAGTAAGAGCAAGGAGTATTTCAGCACCACATGCCCTCAGCAAGATAGGAGTTATCTAAGCTTCGGGCACGTTGGCAATCCACAACGTTGAACGAAATCACATAAGAAGTGTTTACTTAAATAAGCTTTTTAGTTCTTTGTGGGAAAATTTAACTTTAGAAAAAC